>QCQK01000018.1 GCA_003209565.1 Prochlorococcus sp. AG-449-J16
TCTTTCATAGGGGGGATACCGCAGATTTGAATCAAATAAAAAACCTTTAAAAGTAATAGATTTTTGATTTGAAAAATTTCGAAAACCTTCTTCTCCATGAAATTTACCAATACCACTTTGGCCAACACCTCCAAACGGTAAATTTGGAATAAGGACTGGTAACATCACATCATTTATACAAATTGTTCCAGAGCTAGTTACCTTTGAAATGTGATTATGGATTTTTTTATTGCCTCCAAATAAGTAGATTGCTAAGGGTTTTGATGTTTGACTAATCTGTTTTAAAGCTGATTCCTTATCATCAATTCCAATTACTGGAAGAAGTGAACTGAATAATTCTTTCTGCATAATATCTGTTTCATTTAATTTAATTCTCAAAATTGTGGGAGATATTTTCAACTTTTTTTTACTAAAAGTCCCCCCAAATAAAATTCTTTTTTCTTTTTTGTATTGTTTGAGAATTTCTACAGTTGATGAAAATTGTTTTTTCTCCAATTTTGATAGGTTTTCGGAAATAATTGGATTATCTCCGTAAAAACTTACTATATGTTTCTTTAATTTTTCTATAAAAATATTTTCAATTTCTTTATCTACAAAGATATGATTCGGAGCCATGCAGGATTGGCCAGAATTAAAAAATTTACCCCAAACAATTCTTTTTGCAGCCACTTCTAAATTTGCATTCTTGAAAACAATTACAGGATTTGTTCCGCTTAACTCAAGAGTTAATGGAGTTAAGTTTTTTGAAGCCAATTTCATTATAGATTTTCCAGTTTCAGTACTTCCTGTAAAAAAAATGTGGTCAAAATTTTGTTCAATTAATTTTATGGATTGTTTATTATCACCCTCTACTGTCATTAGAACATCTTTACGGAAATATTTGGAAGTAAGCTTTTTAATAAGTTTTGAAGTCGCAGGACATTTCTCTGATGGTTTTATAACTGCAGTGTTTCCTGCTGAAAAAATATTTACTAATGGCTTTAAAATATAAAGTAATGGATAATTATAAGGACCAAGAATTAAGACACACCCAAGAGGTTCATAAATAACTTTGGAGGATGATGGAAATAGATAAAAAGGAGTATCAATCTTTTTTGGTCGCATCCAAGAATTGAGTTTATTTTTTATAAGTGAAATTTCTTCTTTCACTAAAAGGATTTCTGAAAGCCCTTCAATTTCAGATTTGCCGAGATCAACAAAAAGTGATTTTATTATCTCTTTTGTATTTTCATCCAAAAGTTTAGAAACTATATTGAGATGTTGGATCCGCCATTTTATATCTTGCGTTTTTCCAGTGAGAACTGTATTTTTTAATCTATTAATGTCTTCTAAATGAAATTTATCAGAAATTTTCATTTTTTACCTTTGAATAGTATTAAATATATCAGAGGATAAATTGTAAATAACTAAGGTTTTTAGCCACTTAAATCAAAGTGAATGATTTATGAGAAATAATCAAATTTATTAATATTGCATTTAAAAATTCAAATTATTCTTGGTTAGTATATTTCTATGAGGGAAAAATTTTCAATTAGATTGATATCTATAAATGAAATACCAGTAGTCACAAACTGGGCGAGGTTGGAAGGATTTTCGCCTGGAATGGATGATGTATCAATTTATAGAAATACAGATAAACAAGGAATATGGGTAGCTTGTCTAGACAACAATCCTATAGGCTCTATTGCGTGTATAAAATATAATTCTTCGTATGGTTTTATAGGTTTATTTATCGTTAAAAAAGAATTCCGAAATAATGGATATGGGGTGAGATTATGGAAACATGCCCTCGAATATTTGAAAAATGTTGATTGCATTGGTCTTGAGGCTGCCCCAGATAGATTAAATGATTACGTAAAGTGGGGGTTTAGAAAATCTTCCATTACAAATCGATGGAAATTAAATGGTTCTCAAGATTTGCCATTGAGAAATTTCTATAAAGATCAATTTCATTCTTTTAAAGTTGTCCCGGGTAATAAAATTTCTTCTGAAGTAGTCTTAATTTATGATGATCAAAGAGAACCTAGTCCCAGACCACATTTTCTAAATGACTGGTTGAAAAATTCTCATGGTAATGTCAGTGCAATTGTCGATAATAATGGGATGTGTCATGGATTTGGCAGGATAAGACCTTGTGTATTGGAGAATAATGAGCAAGGCTGGAGAATTGGCCCTCTTTTAGCGGACACTCCACCACTTGCTGAATTATTAATACGGAAGTTAGTTGGTGATTTAGATGCTCAAATCCTATTGGATTGCTCTAATCTGAACCCTTATGCAAATTATCTTTTATCAAGTTTGGGATTTGAGGAAATATCAAAAACTTACAGAATGTATAAAGGCATTCAACCTCCCTGTCCTATGAATCAAGTATACGGACTTGCCTGCTTGGAACTGGGGTGATTTCCTTTAAAGCGTTCATTCCCCCTTTTGTTTCTGTAATACTGAAAGAAGTTTGTTTGATTAAGATTAACTTCCAGAAGGTTTCAAAATTTTTTCTACAATATCGGCGTTGATTATAGTGATCTCTCCATTGTCAATATTGGCAACTTGAAACAAGGTCCATGAATTTGGATTTCTAGCTCCTCCAATACAGTCGATAACTTGACCGACCCAATAATTTTCATCCTTTTCCTTAGTATCTTCGCAATTTTCTTTTTTAATTGCGACATAATCACCAGGCCTAACGAAAAGAAACTCAGGAGTTGCTGAGTTCACAATAAATAAGTAATAGTATATATGTACTATAGTAAATTATTAGTTTTGTTGCTGAACTTTGAATTATTTAGCAAACTAGGGGTAATTCAAAAATAAAATGGAATCAACTGAAATTGCTATATTTTCAACATTATTGGGGTTAATTCTAGCTTTAACTGACGCTTATATAGAAAGAAATATTCCTGGATAATAGTTCCAATTCATTTCTTAAATTAAATAAGATTTAAGCTGGTCTAATATGTCGGCACGGTTGGAAACTAATTTTGTAAAAACTAAATATATCAACCCTCCCATTGCGAGCCTTCCGTTAATTTTTTCTAACTGCTTTAGTTTTTTCAAAAATTACTCTTGCGGTTAAACAAAATTTAGAGGGTATAGAAAATAAAAAAGTATTGATTACTTCAAAATTAAAAAAAAAATTAAAAAAATATTATTTCAAACACGAATTAGATTTAAAGCCAAGCTTCTTTCATCTCAAGATAAAGTCTCTCGCTCTCAGTAGAATTAATTTTGCTGTCAGAATAGGATTGTTGCTGTTGCTGTTGTTGCTGCTGAGTTGAGTTAGTATTAGAATTTTGGACTTCGCTCATTAGGTGGATTTAAAATTTGTGTTTATTCTCTCATATTTAGAGCTTTTTTTGTCAACTTAAATTCTTAAATTTTATTTAAATTTTCTAGGTTTTTAATTTTCCTGCTTTGAGTGAATTCATTTCGCTACAGAAGTCTTGGTATATAGGAATTTAACTTCCCAATATACAATTCCTAGGAAGATAGCACTTGCAATAATAATTTCAGAAATGGCTAACATTTTATTTTTTAATACTCATTTAATTTTGGTATCAATTTACACAGAATGCAATAGGTACTAATTACATTTTAGATTTTAATAAATATTATTTAATAAAATAACGCGTCGAAATAATATAAAATTTTAAGTGAGATACATATTATTTTCGTGGGATATTTCATAAATTCAATAACTCTTATACCTTTAATACCTTTAGTAACCTCTTTATTTATTCTTATTTTATTGGCAAGTTTTAACAGAACACTTAACAGATTAACAAAACCAGTTACTGCACTGGTTGCATTATCTTTATTAAGTTCAGCTTTTATAAGCTTATTTGACTACTTTAAGAAATTAGAAGAAGAATTAGTTTTAACTGAATTTCTCAAATTTTTTGAAGAAAAAAATTTAGTTTTACATCTCAATTTAGTAAATGAAAAAATTATAATTTTTTTCTCATTAATAATGATATTAATTATCGGAATATCTTTTTTTAAATTGCCCAGAAAAAAAGGTTATGTCTTATTGATGATTAGCCTAGGATTAATTTCTTCTTCGGTGATACTCTCAATATTGCTAATAGATTTCTCAACACTAATCTAAACTGTTGTGAGCATTGACAAAGCTTCGTTAAGTTCTTGGACATGATTTAATTCATCTTGAGCAATTTCTTTTATTTTTTGATCATTTGGATTATCTATTAAATATTTTGAATAAGTTTCAAATGCATGTTCTTCGATTTTTATGTTGACATCATAAGCATTAGCTGGAGAGAGGAAATAATAAAAAACCATGATCCAGTAATAAACAAGAACAAGGTGTCTCGCAAAAAATCTATCAATCCAGAACCTATCTCCTCCTCTTTTCTCCATTTCTTTAAGATGCTCAGTTTCGTTAATAGCTTGATAAAAATGCTCTTTCATTAAAATCATTGTCTTCTCATTTTTAATTCCTAGGGATTCTTTAAAATGAAGAACTGAAAGAAATGCAAAATAAGGTGATCTAGCTATAACTTCTAAAACCCAAAATCTTTGTAAAGATCTACCAGAGTATATGAAGTCTAAGAATTTAACTGTACTATTCAAAATCAGAGAATTTAATTTCTTCATAAATTTAGTTTTTCTTTAAGTATAATTACTCAGCCACTCGAGGGCCATAATGTATTGAAGTAATTAACCAAAAATTAATATTTATAGTCTAAAAATTGTTACTCCCATTGAAATATTTTTTTTTCATGCATTAATTGGATAGATAAAAATTTTATATGACAACTACTGAAAAAATTGAAAATGCCAAAAAGAGGATTTATGAATTAGAAAGACTTATAAAATTTTGGAATGATTCAGACCATGATGAGGCAAAAATAGTAAATTTTTCAAGGAACATTGAAAATAAAGTTGCTTAGATTGTGATGATTAAGGCTAATTAAGTTTATCTACTTAAGGTGATTTAATATCTTTGAGGTTTCGAATATTGTTTAATTTATAAATAGAGCAATTAAACCTATTTTCAAAAACGGTAAGGAAGAAATAATCTAAAAGAAAAATAAATATGAAAACCTTTTCAAAAAAATATTTAGTGCCGATTAAATTTATACCATGGGTTTTTTGGGTATTTATATCTTTTATGAGTATATATTTGTGTAAGTTAGCGTGGGTAAATTGAATAATTAATGCATCTAGCTTCTCCTTAGCCAACCAGGAGCACCGCCGAACCAATCCGATATATCATCTTCATTAGGGTTGAAATGATTTTCTTTATCAAGTCCATCTATCCCAAATGATTGTAAGAGGTTATCAATCCCCCCATCTTTTTTTGTACCATTCCTTCTAAAGCTGTTAGCTTTTTTCAGCCAAAGAGAAATTGTCGAATTATGGTGTGCAAATTTCTCAACAAATATCCTTTCTTCTAATGTAATTGATTTATCTTGAGCAATTCTTTTAATTATTCCTTGGATTTTTAGTCTTTTTGCATTACTAAGAAGCATTTTTGATCAATTCATTATTCTTTTTATAGGAAGGATTACTAAATATATCTTGTCAATGTTAATTTCAACAAATTGACTATTTCATAAGGTTTTTAAGAAAGAAAAGTCTTAAGACACTAAAAAAAGGGATCAATAAGTTACGTATGATACCTTCATTCATTTATCAAACTTATAATTTCTACAAATTAGATAAAAAAAATCAATCCATTCTCAAAGACACTTTAAAATTAAGAAAAGCCGCCCCTTGTTGCATAATAGTAAACCTGTACTATTATTAGTACAGATGTATTAATAACGCATGAAAGTGATTTCATCTTCTCCTTATGCCCCTTTTAATTCAAAAGAGTGGAATTTTCTAATAAGCAAAAATGTAAAGTTTGAAAATACTCCAATAAAGATTCAAAAAAAAATTTATAGAACTTCTACTCTAAAAAAGATTGAAAAAGAAAAACTTTTGCAAGAGAAGATTGAATTGCACCAACAAATGCAACTTGTATTCGGATAGAAAAATATTAACTAACAATCTTTTTATTGAATATTATTTTACGAGATCCAATTTTTTGTTAGATTAGTAGAAATACAAGAAGGATTTAATTTGGCTGTTGATCGAGAACTTTTAAAAGAAGTTACCCAAGAACTTTGGAATACCGTAAAAAAACTAAGACCTGAAATAGATCGGCAAACCCGACTTCAATTAGTTTTAAAGGCCTTATTAACTATTGGAGATTTACCAGATCAAATGCAAGCTGCCATGGTAGTAGGTGTTTGCGCAGAAATGGACAAAAGTGATGTTGATAATGTTGAAACTAATTCACAAACTAAAGATTCAAGCGGAGTTGATACTTCTACAGGCAGAAAGGTAGTTAGAAGAAGTTCAGCTAAATAAACCTTACACGATCATCCTTTAATTTTCTTTGATTCGTTTTTATTAAGTCTATTGAATAGGTAATATGAAATTACAAGTAAAAGAGGAACGAATATTGAATGTAAAGTCATCATTAATTCTGTTTGGCCCATTCCTATAAGATTTGACTCGTTTGGAAGTTGTTCTGACCAAGTGCCAACTAAATGCCAGGCTTGAGGAATTGATAAGAAAAACATATAAGAGCTATAAGTTAAGTTTATGTTCAGATAAAGATTATCATTATTGAACGTTTTTGCTTTCTTTATTCTTATTTCTTAACTAAGTATTTGTAGATTTATAAAAAGAACTTGATTCATAAATTTATTTTCTTAAGAAGAGTTTTAAATTCTTTTTTACCAATAATTTTTTCAGCTGCGTAAGCGCCACTTGCTGAAACAGCAGGAATTCCAATACCTGGAAATGTACTTGCACCACAAGTAAATAAATTTTTCACTGGAGTTTTGCAGCCTGGGAAAAGACCTTTCGCTGCAGATAATGCAGGGCCGTAACTACCGCAGTAGGTATTGGTGAATTTTTTATGAGTGATGGGGGTTCCTAGCATCTTTAAATCAATTCTTGCATCTATATCAGGGATGAATTTTCTCACTGCATTAAGGAATATTGAACATCTTTCTTCTTTCAAATTTCTATATTCTGATTCTTTTGGATTTAGGTTTTCCCAAATTTCCCAAGGTTCATTTGCGGGAGTATATCCATGAAGAACATGTTTTCCTTCAGGGGCCATATTTTCATCTAAAACAGATGGGATTGAAAATACAGATATATTTCTTTCTGCGGTTATACCTTTTCCCCACTCATCAACATGTATTGCATGTATTGGTAAATTTTCAAGACCATCAGCATCAAAACCTAGATGTATATGAAGGAAAGAATCACATTTATTAGGGTTCAAAACTTTTGTATTCCATCTTTTTGAAATTTCATTTGGAACTAACTTTTTTAAATTCCAAACATCAGTATTCGTGACAACAGATTCACAACTATAACTAGAACCATTATTAAGAGTTATACCTGTGGCTAAATTTTTATTGAAGTTAATTTTCTTTACTCTCGAAGAAAGAATTAATTCTCCTCCATTTTTTTTAAATCCATTAATTAAGGCTTTCACGATAGATTCACTACCTCCTTTGGGGTATTCAAGGTATGAATCTGGTTCAAACCATTCGTTAAATAAGGTAGCCATCGCAGCTGTATTTGTATCGTACATTGACATGCCACTTATCAAAAAGCTCAATAAATCAACCCAATTTCTGAGAAAAGGATCCTCTAAATGATTATTTACTAAATTCCCAAAGCCTTTATTAATTTTAGTTATTTGATTGATATTAGGTAAAAATTTTGAGGTTAAATTTATAAGATCTAAGAAATTTATTGATTCGGGAGAAAATGAGAGTAGAGGTATTTTATTAATTATTTGGCTAAGAGGTTTTATTCCGGAAATAAATGATTCCCATTCTTTAACAGATTTCTCACCTCTTAAAGTTTTAATTGTTTGTTTAAAAGGTTCTTCCCCCACATCAAGATTAAAATTGCCTTCTGGGACAATTACTTGCCAACCTTTGTATTGAAAAAGTTCAACTTCTTCACCAAGTAATTTAAGAATTTGCCCTAGGGGATTAGTTGTCGGCCATTTACCTATTCCACTCCACAATGAAGGACCTGATTCGAAAGTGTAACCTTTTCTTTTGAAACTGTGAGCAACACCTCCTGGTTGGGTATGAGCTTCACATATAAGTACTTTTTTGCCTGATAAAGCTAGAATCGAACCACAGCATAATCCACCTATTCCACTACCGATTATTACAACATCGTACTGATCCATTAGATATATACTTTACTCTTCTTGTAAAACTAATAAGTTTTAGACAAATGTATTAGTTGTAGTTGTAATACTTAGAACAACAGCAAGGAAAAATATGTAAGGGACTGCCTTTAGAGGAATATATCCTTGGCTTTTAGAGATAAAATCCATTAATCTAGTTACTTAATGTAAATATATTAACGAGATCTTGTTCCTTATGTGTGTCAAAAAATTATTTTTTTGGAAATATATTGAAACAAAGAAATCTTTTTGGAGAGGTTTTTTAACTAAGAACATTTTTTCTTAAGTTATCTTATTATTTGATTCTTAGATTAAAATCTATTATGAAAAACTTTCCTGATATTAATGAGATAAAACTATTGGAAAAAAATTCCCAAAAAAATGGTAGCGGAATTGTATATGAGGAATTGTTAGGAATATGGAAGTTTAAGTATGTATGGGGAAAGAAGTCAGATGAAATCAAAAATATACCCAGCTCGATTCTTCAAGTACTTTCGGCAAGACTCGAATTGAAAAGTAAAAATAAAGAGGATCAAATAAATTATGAAATAAAAAATTCAATTAATTTCGGATTATTAAATATTACTTTTATAGGCAGCGCAGAATTAAAAGGGATTAGACCTTTATTGGCTTTCTATTTTGAAGAATTGAAAATTAGTATTAGTAGTTTTCCTATATTTAATAAGGAACTAAAAAAACCAGAAGATAAAAAAATGCCTTTTTTTTCACTTGTAGGAATTAGCGCTAAAGATAATTGGTTATGTGCTCGAGGCAGGGGCGGAGGGCTTGCAATATGGGTTAAGTATTAGTTTAGTGGTATTCTCCTGGATGATCTACCTTTCTTACGGTTACTTTATCAACTTTTTGTCCACTAAATCTTAAGAGATCATCTCCTGAAAAGTCATAACCTAAGCGTTGACCTATTAGGGCTACATCATCTGCTGTAGAAGATGTTGTAACCTGCTTTTTTAATTTTTCATCAGATTGCATCTTAATTAAAAATTTTCTTATTTCAGAAAAACTCATTACTAGAATTTGATTGATTGATTTTAAAGAAATTTATAAAATCTTTTTCTTAGCAAGAACAAGATAAATAGATAATTATTATACTATTTTTATGACTTACTTATTCCTCTATTTAGTTGGCATAATTTTAATATGGTGGACATATCGTGTTGGTTGGCTTGAGGCGCTCAAAACAGTAGTTAAAGTTATAGTCCCCTCAGCGCTTATTATTTTATTTAACATAAAAGCCGGAAGATTACTTTTTAAAAGTCCTGTAGTCGGTTTATTAAGCGCTTTGCCTACCTCTATTTTTATTTTTAGAGGTTCATTGCCTTTAGTTAGTTATATAAATAACTGGATTGAAAATAAAATAAATAAGTATGATGATTCGGAAGTTATAGATACTGATTCTGTGCCTTTAGATGATTAATTTAATCAAATCCAAGAAATAATTCTTTGTGTACAACAAGAACATCAAATAAAGTTGTTCCATGAATAGGACTTAATGGGATTTTGTCTGTATTCAATGCTTCTGCGCAAATTAAATGAGCATCCCATTTTGTATTGTGATCACTTATTTCAATTGACCACTCAATTACTTTTTTGAAATGATCTGGCATCTCCGAACCAATTTTTCTGCAAATTTGACATAGAACTGACAAAAGAGGAGGTTTTGATGGCCTTTTTAAATCTTTAATAAGACTAGGTTGTGTAAAAACACTTGTATAGCGTATGTAGTCTATCAATTCATATTCTTCTTTAGTAAGAGCTGCTTTATCTAATGCTCTTTCAAATTCGTCTAAAGGGGTTATGGGCCTATCCAAGATATTATTTTTTGATGTTTTCTGAATCTATTTTTTCTTGATAAATTTCATTGGTTTGATTACTTTCTATAGATTTAGGAGATTCATCTTTATTTTCTTCGTTCATAACTTGATCGATTTCATTTTGAAATTCATTCGATGCTTTTTTAAGACTTTTCAAAGTTTTACCAAGCTGTTTTCCTAATTCTGGAAGCTTTTTTGGACCAAAAATTAAAAGAGCTAAGATAAGTATTACAGTAACTTCAGGCAAACCTACACCAAAAATATTCATGACTGATAACTATTTAACTAATTAGGAAATATACTATTAAATATACTCAAATCATGTGAAAATTTCATTCTCGGGACAGCTTTTTTAATATTAAAAAATTTTGAAAAATATTGTTGTCATTAATACTCCTTTAAAGAAAACTAACCAAAGTAATTGATAATCACTCAATTTGAATTTTTTTTGGTACCAATTTATAAGAGTTTTATGTTTATCTATTAATTTTCTCATTTTCACCGAGATTATTTATTACTATCACTTATTTTATCTTAATTTCTTTTATTATTATTTTATAGAAATCCTAGATTCTACTCAAATTAGATTATTTTATTAAATTTAAATCTTTTTTCTAAATTAATTTTTTCTAAATTATTGAAACTATTCGCTAAATATTTACTATTAAAAAAAAATGAAGTACTTATTTGTTATTTTTTACCTTTTTTTTCTAATTTATCCAGCTGAAGCCGTTACCACAAAAATGTTTAAGGTGTTGGATACGTGTGCAAGATATCGACTCGGCGAGATTAATGCTAATGAGGCTGTAGAAAAACTAAAATTAAAATTAACTAATTCTTCCACTAGTCAGTCAAAGGACCTAGTAAAAAAATATTGCTCAGTATTTACTCCAAATGAAAAAATTGAATTTTAATCTTAGCAATACATATTTAATTATTCTTTTTTGAGTAATTTTTAGCTTTGTTTCGTATTTCTTTAACTTTTTTAAAATTAGTTATTTTTAAGTTAAAAATAACTCCCAAAAAAAGAATAAGAAATAAAAAAATATAAATTATTAATTCCATATTATTGAATTAATAAATTCACCTTAGTTTATTTCAATAATTTTTTAGTATCTTTTAAAACAAAAAAACTGACTTTAATATCAGTTATTTACTTATAAGTCCACAAAAAAAACCTATTAACCTCTAATATGGAACTTTATAAGAATCATTGTGAAGATTGGAGATAAAATTCCAGAATTTTCTTTACTGGATCAAAATGGAGTTAAAAGATCAAGTGAGGGATTAAAAAATCCCCTGGTTTTGTTCTTTTATCCAAAAGATGATACACCGGGTTGCACTATAGAAGTTTGCGGATTTAGAGATAAATATGACTTATTTAAAGTATTAGGTGCACAAGTTTGGGGGGTAAGTAATGGTAGTACCTCAAGTCATTTAGCATTTGCTAATAAAAATAAATTACAATACCCATTACTTTGTGATACGAATGACGCTCTTAGGAAAACTTTTAAAGTTCCTAAAGTATTAGGTTTTATGGATGGTAGGGTAACTTACGTTATCGATCGCAAAGGGACAGTTAGGCATATTTTTAGAGATTTATTGAATGGTCCTGAACACATTAAAGAGGCTATTAGAGTACTTAAGGAAATTCAAAATCAATAAATTATTATTCAAAGAACTTTAGATTAATAACTTTTGTTTTATTATGTCTTAAGCTTTTTTTAAATATATGAAGAAAATGGGAATGCAGGCTGTTGATCTTGCTATTGAAAATGGAGTAGATCTTGACGGTACTCCAATCCCTCAAAAAATGCTAGATCTTTACAATAAAATTATGGATGAGGAGAATAAAAGACAAAGGAGTGGTGTTAAAAAATCAATGAGAAATAGGTGCGTCAAAACGGGTTCTAAGCATTTTGATAAAGAAACATTGAATCAATTATTAATAGACTCGGGATGGGAAGGTCTTAAAGAAAAGGAAATTTTATTTTTTTATAACTAAAAAATTTTTTTTAATTATCTAAAAAATCATTTATTGTAATTATTTATTTAAATTAAGAAACTGAGAAATAATTAAATATTTTTTTAGATTTAATTTTTTGAATTATTTAAACCATCCTTTTTTTTCAGAGGAAATTATTTTCTCTTTTTCAGCTTTTGTTTTATTACTTGCTTTTTTGAAAGCCAAGTTGGCTTCTATAACTGTAACTATTGATATAAAAAAAAGACCAGAAATTCCAATTATTTGTTCACTTTGAGAAGGTTCTGTATCTCCTTGTAAAATAAAACCTAAAGCGAACCATGCAGTACTAGCAGTGATGGTAAAAAAATAGGGTTTCCATCTTCTTTGATATAAGTAACCCGACCCTAAACCAGGAAGAAAATTTAAAAAAGATGCTACCCATCCTTTTGAATATGAAAGTATTTCATCTCTCGAGGGATAAGACATCTATATTAGGTATTTATTAAATGTGAATTTATATAAGCAAAAGAAATTGCAGCACAAATTACCCAGCTAAAGGGTAAGAACATTCTTATTTTATCTTTATTATTATTCATCATTTAATTATGGAAAATATTTTTAAAATCTGTGGATTTAATGGATACCTTAAGATTAAAAGAACAAAAAAAGACGGTTAAAAACCGTCTTTGGAAAAAAATAATTTCTCTAAAAATAGATTATTTATCTTTTGAGGCTGAGAGTACTTTAAGTTCTTTTTTTACTTCTTTTTCTCTCTCTTCAAGATGTTTAAGTTGGGCTTTAAAAGCATCTTCAAGTCTTACTTTTTGTTTTGTAATTTCATCAAGCTCTTCTTGATGTTGGTTTTTCTTTAACTCCTTCATTTCACTATCGGAAATAACATATACTGGGCGGTATGAAGGTGTTTCAAAAAGAAGATCAAACATTGAATACATAGGTGACCTTTGAATTAGTACAAACTCAATATCTGATAATTCTTTGAAATATGAAAGGATAAATACCGAAGATATTGATACGGCAAATACACCGAATTTCGGTTTACCTTACTTAACCGCCCAGTATTTACCGATCGAATTTTAAGGTATGTTCTAAAGTATTAAGGAGATGATTCTTAAGATCAAAATCAAAAAGAACTAAAAATGGATTTAAAAATTACTAAAACATTAGTAATCCCATCCAACGAAATTAAGTGGCGATTTTCCAGATCCTCCGGTCCTGGAGGACAAAATGTAAATAAAATTGAAAGCAGAGTAGAGATTATTTTTAACATAGAAGATTCCAAAGTATTAAATGATTATCAGAAAGAAATTCTTAAGAGAAACTTGAAAACCAAATTAGTGAATAGTTGCTTACGTTTAGCGGTTCAAGAACACAGAAATCAATTATTAAATAGGCAGCTAGCTTTAATGAAATTTAGTGCAATCATAAAAAATACTTTAAATAAACCATTTAAATTAAGAAAATCTACACAACCTACTAAAGCATCACAAAAGAAAAGAGTTGAGGTTAAGAAAAAACGTGGCGAATTGAAAAAAAGTAGACAAAAAGAAAAAATATATCAAATATGAATAAACTTAATAAATATTTTCCTCGCAAATTGTAATGAAAGCATATGATTAATTTGATTTCATTTTGGTTTATTGAATTCGAATAATGATTTTTGGTTAATTGACTCTAATTTTGTAGGGGTGATGCGCTTTTATAAAGATAAAGAGTATTCTGATAAATCTAATGATTATATGTTTATTGAAGAAGGGATCATTATGGGAATTCATGGGGAAAATCCTCCATTAATGAAAACTAGAAAAAAAATTGTTATTGAAGAAGCGAGATTATTATGGCAAAGATTGTTAAATGAAGGTTGGCAAAAAACTAATAACAAATGGTGAGGAAATTCTACAAAAACTTTTTTTTAATTTCAGAAAATAAATGAACCTTTAGGGTATAGCCTAGAAATTTTTTCCTGTTGCAAATATTTCTTTTTTTTGATGTCGTTTTCATATCTTCTCAACATCATTAGATAGTTTGAAACTCCAAAAATTATTAAAAACACAATAAATCTTATTCCTGCATCAAAGTTCATATGAATATTAAGCTTTATTTTAATCTGACAATTACTAATCAAAAATCAATCGGTATTTATATCTAATTAAAACGTTTAGTAAAAATCTTTTTTGATTGTACGGTATAAAAAATACATAATAAAACTAATATTAAAATTGCACTTAAGCTTCCGATTGGGTTTGGAATATTTTGTGTAAAAGGCCCTGCTAAAAAAGAAGGTGTATTTTCTTTGAATTCTATTAATCCGTTATTTAATAAAAACCAAATACCCACTAAGCCTCCATGAATTCCTATGCAATTCCATAGAGAACCTTTATCTCTAATTTTTACTAATGATAGAAATATCCCAAGTAAAATAAACCCCAAACGTAATCCTACTATGTTCCAAAAGATCTCATTTGATAAATTATGAACGAAGCTAAAAATTATTGCTTGTAAAGCTATTGATATTTTTGTACCATATTCAAATTTTAATTCTTCTAGTAACCAGCCTCTAAAAATTATTTCCTCTGCGAATCCAACACCTAATCCCAGTAGAATAGAATTTAACAATATTTTTGGCGAGAATTCACCTATCCAAGAAATATAATTTTTTTGCAATAGTGGTACCAGAATTATAATTATTAAAACTAAAGCAAATAAAATACCTTGAGAAAAATTGAAAAAGTTTTTCAAGAATTTGTCTTTTGTTATCCCAAGAATTATCCAAGCACTTGATTTATTTCGTTTGATATAAAACCAATGTGGGAGTAAAAAGATAAAAAGTAAGAAAGTGATAATAGTACCAATTAAGGATAAATTATCTTTTTCAAAATTAAATAATAAAAGTGGCTGAGATAAAGCCCAGCCAATTCCATAAAGAATAGGAATAAAAAATATAGTGGATAAAAATCTTGGTCTTAAAAGAAAAAAACTTCTAATTAGTATCATTACATTTTTCATAATAGTTTGAATATTAATTAACCCCAGCCTTTGCCTTTTATTATTCTAACTACTTGTTCAAAAAGTTTTAGCTTTTTCTTTTTACTATAATTTATATTTTTTGAAAGATTAGATAAATCTTTATAAAATTGCCGAGTTATTTTATCTTCTTTATCACTAGGCCAGAGTAAGTCTGAGCCCTCTTCGTATTCTTCTTTATATCTTTCTTTATTCAAATTTTTTTTATATCGTCATAATTTAAATTTTACTTATTGCAAATGCTTAAAAGTGATGTTTATTAAATTTGTGTATTTATTTAAAATTTATGCTGATTAATCTTTCAACTTTAGTTTTTACATTATTATCTCCATTGCTTATTTTTGCAGTAATAGTATCGGTTTACTTATTTCATTAGGAAGCATTTACAAATAAACTTAATTAATCTAAGGGTGTATTATGCCTACTTTTTCTAATGCAAATGATAAAGCTGCAATTAAAGCCATTAGTGTTAAGATCTTGTTCTTTTTGATGAAATCCATAATGCATATCAATGATCTATTTATTAAATTCTTATATAAAATAATAAATAATTAGAATTATTATAACAATTACAATGGAACCCATATATGTAGGAGATTTACTTCCCTCAATAGCTTCTTATAAAAAGATAATTGAAAAATATGATAAAGGTATAAAAGAAGGGGAATTTTATGAAGAACCTATTGGAGGAGATTTTAATTACCCTGATTGGTAAATATGCTTACTACAAAAATAACTTTTGCCTTGGCAGATTGGATTAGAGAGTGGCGTAAATGCCGTAATAAGAATCCTTCTATTGATGAGTGTGTAAAATTTGTTCAGTGGAAATTAGAAGATTATAAACTTTCTGATAGTGATAAAAGAATAATTGAATCTATTTTGCTCTATGAATCTAAATAAATAAGGGATTATAGACTTTAATTTTTATATTTATCTATAAAAAGCAAAGGATCATTAAAATCCTCTTACAAATTAAGAAAAAAGTAAATCAGCATATTTACGGATTTACTGAAAATATAAAAAGGAGTAATTTATAAATGTTGAGTTCGGAGGCAATCTAAATGATTGATAGTCCGCCTGAAATTTAGCAAATTCCAAAATATAGGAAGTGTATTCCTGACAATGGGATTATTCGAAAATTAAAGTTCAATCAATTAGTCTGATAAGACTTCGCTTTATAATTACTAGCGACAATAGGGACTGAAATTATCGAGAGAAATCCCCGAATTCACGTATTCTAGGTTTATGAGTAAATAGACTTTAAAATATGTAATTATAAATCCTGTAAGAAGGAAATCAAATATCAAAAAGGACTGTACAAGCAGTCCTTTTTTTGTTTAACAAAATACTTCTAAACTAGACTTCTTTTTGGATAATATGGATAAATAAAGTGATTAAAAATATTTCAAAATGAAAGATCAAGTCTTGTTTCCGAAAATTGAAGTACGTGAAAAGGGTTTTTTACAAGTAAGTGATATTCATACTATTTATTGGGAAAGATCTGGTAATCCAAATGGCAAAAAAATTCTTGTTATTCATGGAGGTCCAGGAGGAGGAAGTCAACCAAGATATAGAAGATACTTTGACCCAGACAAATTCGATATTATTCAATTTGACCAAAGAGGTTGCGGTTCTTCAACTCCTTTCTCCGAATTAAAAGAAAATACGACCAATCATTTAGTTGATGATATTGAGAAATTAAGGATTCTTTTAAAAATAGATACTTGGCATTTGTTTGGTGGATCTTGGGGCTCAACACTTTCACTTATATATGCGATTAAGAATCCCTCAAGAGTTATCAGCTTAACTTTGCGAGGAATATTTTTATGTAGAAAGTTTGAATTATTGTGGTTCTATCAATATGGTGCAAGTGAGATATTCCCCGATGAATTTGAAGAATATATTTCTGTAATACCAAAAGAAGAAAGAAATGATTTAATAAGTTCTTTTTATAAATATCTAACATCATCAGATGCAAATCTTAGATCAAAAGCAGCAGCAGCTTGGACAAAATGGGAACTTTCAACAAGTCATTTAATAAACAAAAAATTTGATTTTGATAAGTCCCAAGTTAATTCTTTTTCAGATGCCTTTGCAAGGATCGAATGTCATTATTTTATTAATAATATTTTCTTAGAGGATGATTTTATTTTGAAAAATATAAAAACAATAGAATCGATTCCAACAAAAATAATTCAGGGTAGGTATGACGTAGTATGTCCTGTTAGGAGTGCTTGGGATTTAAATAAAAAATTAAAGAATTCTGAATTAATTATTGTTGATGATGCTGGTCATTCAATGAGTGAAAAAGGTATTACTATCGAACTAATAAAAGCTGTAAAAGGAATTCAAAATCTCTAAAAGAGAGAATATCCCTTTAAAATTTAAAGGCCATTATCTTCAATATTTTGTGCAATACTTCTAAGAAGTTCGACGATATCAGAATCTTCGCATTTAGTATCTTCTTTGAGCAAAATGCACTCGTCTCTAATACTTACATTAGTACTCCACCATATACCTGAACTATTGGTATCATCCCATTCAAATCTTTCAGACATAATTAATAAAATCTAATAAATACATTAAAGCTTGCATTAGTTCATCGTGGATTTATATATTTAATTTCAAAATTTAAAAAACTTTTCTAGGCACTAAAAGGAATCTAGAAATTTCTGACAATAAAATTTAGAAATCTAATTTCAGTTCGTATTGTTTTTCCTTTTCCTTAGAAACAGTTTTTTTATTATTTATGTTTTTTCTAAGCCTTTTTCTAGAGCCATGCTTTAAATAAATTTCTTTTGAGATATCCCAATATCCATCCTGTTTTGTGATTTCCTGGATTTTCTTCTTTGCAGTTTTAGTGCTATTTGGGATGTCAATTATTGGTCTTGTGTAATTAATTTGTTCATATTCTTCTTGATTAAATCTAGATAATAGCCATGGTTCATGAATGAAATTAAGTGATATATGCTTTAATTCTGGTATCCATTTTTTTATAAATTTTCCTTGAGGATCATGATCTTTTCCCTGCTTAATAGGATTATAAATTCTATTGGTATTTATAGAAGTAGTTCCAGATTGCATTTGGCATTGGTTCCAATGTATTCCAGGCTCATAATCAACAAATTTATTTGCTAATTCAGAACCTGAATCTTGCCATGGTAGCCATAAATTATAGCTAGCAAAAGACATTAACATCGCTCTCATCCTGAAGTTAATCCATCCATTGAAATTTAATGAGCGCATACATGCATCTATAAAAGGAAAGCCTGTATTACCTGAACTCCATGAATAAAGTAATTCATTATTTTTTTCTCTAATGTTTTTAAAAAAAGGATGGAATTCCCTAAACTCTAGTTCTGGCTCACTTTCAAGTTTCTGAATAAAATGACAATGCCAAGTTAATCTACTTTTTAACATCCTAGAATTATTGTTTTTTGATATATTTGCTTTATTAAAAATTTCTTTTAATGAAATGCATCCCCAACAAATATATGGGGATAGTCTTGAACAACTATCAAATGACTTTTCTGGGCTAGAAATATCTTTTGAATAAGAATCTAATTTTTTACTAAAGAAGTATTGCATTCTCTCTAAACCTCTCTTTCTTCCACCTTGCATTCTTCCTGGACAAGTTTCTTTTTTAAAGGGAAAAATTCCGTCTGAGGGTATTTCTCCAACATCAAAGTTAATAGAATTAATTCTTAATGGAGCTTTAAGTAAGTTTTTTTCAGAATTTTCTTGCCACTTTTTAGACCAATTATTCCTATCTAAATTTCCTCTAAAAACTGAAAATTGTAGAAATTCCTTCCAAATAATATTTTTGCTTAAAGCCCATTCTCTTACTTTTTGATCTCTTTTATAAGTAAGCCAATCTCCGGTTTCTTGATGGCTATATATACCTTTGATTTTAAATTTTGAACTAATTTCATCAAAAATATTGATAACATTGCCAGTCCTAATAATTAATGGTTGTCCAATCTCAGCAAGTGCATTTCTTAAGTCTATTAAACTTTCTTTGCAAAATTGCCATTGTCTATCTGAATGAGTATTTTGGCTCCAAATATCTAACTCAATAATATAAATAGGTAAAATATCATTATCTTTAATAGCCTCACAGAGAGCTTCGTTATCAAAAATTCTTAAATCTTTCTTAAACCATAAAATATTTATTTCTTTCATAATTTTTTCTTTTAATCCTAGAAAAATAAGATTAAGTTTGTAGGTAAAAAATATAAAAAATTTTAGAATAACTAAAAATCAAAAAAATGAAAATAACAAAAAAACTTTGGAAGGATAATTATGAGATTGCTTTACTAAGTTTAAATACAAAATTTGTTCAAGGTTTAAAGAATGGAAGTCTCCCTAAAAATATATTTCAAGAATATTTAGCTCAAGATTATTTCTTTTTAGAAACTTTTGCTAGGGCTTATGGTCTTGCTGTTTCCAAATCAAAAGATAAGTACTCAATAAGGAAGTTAAGTGAACTCTTAATGGGCGTTTCAGAGGAGTTAATACTTCATGAAACATATGCAAAAGAATGGGATATTGATTTGTCTAATAACTATATAAAAAAAGCCACTAAAAATTATACAGATTTTCTTGATGATGCTTCCAAAAGACTTAGCTCCGTTGAAATAATGTTTGCAATGACTCCATGTATGCGACTTTATTCTTGGATAGGAAAAAGTTTGTATAAGGAGGATTTTGACATTAAATATAAAGAATGGATAATTACTTATTCTGATGAGAGCTTTGAAAAGTTAGCAGATTCACTTGAAAATCTTATTGAGACTAATAAAGAAACATATGATATTAATCATGCCAAATATTTATATAGGAGAGCTATGGAATTGGAGTTAGATTTTTTTAATGCATATTCAGATTTCTGATTTAAATTAAAATTTATTTATAGTACTTTCAAAAAAGAGTTAATAAATTATGTATTCAAAAATTGCACTTTCAATAGGAGGTAGTGACTCTGGAGGTGGAGCAGGCATACAGGCTGACTTGAGAACTTTCATGGCTCTTAAAGTACATGGATGTTCTGTTATTACATGTATTACTGCACAAAATAGTATAGAGGTTACATGCGTTCAACCAGTAGAGAAGAATACTTTATTAAATCAGTTAGATACTTTATTTGCTGATTTTGGTATTGATGCTTTGAAAACTGGAATGTTATTAAATGAAAGGATAATTTATGATACTGCTTCAAAATTAAATACATACAAAATAACCAAAATTATTGACCCAGTAATGGTTACAAGAACTGGTTCTAAATTACTTGAAGATTCTGCTATTAATGCTTATAAAAAATTCTTATTACCAATTTCTGATTTGGTAACTCCAAATATTTATGAAGCAAATCTACTTTCTGGTTTAGAAATAAGGAGTAAAGAAGATATCGAAAATTCAGCAAGAAAAATTATTGGTCTTGGAGCTAAAGCGGTACTTATAAAAGGTGGCGGTTTAAAAGATATGAAAGGGAAGGATTTTTTCCTTGACTTAAATGGTAGAAAAGAGTGGCTATTTAATAATTTTATAAATACAAAAAATACCCACGGAAGTGGCTGTACTTTGAGTGCTGCTATTTGTGGTTACAAGGCTTTAGGTTTTGATCTATTTGATTCCATACAAAAAGCGAAATTATTTGTTGAGAAATCTTTAGACAATTCTTATAAAATAGGCTCTGGCCCTGGTCCCTTAGGCCATCATTAATTATTTATAGAAGTGGAGTTAGAACCACCATTTTCTGTAGGGCTTTTTTAAAAATAAGATTTCTTCAGTCTCCCATCCTCCCTCTAACCACTCAAGATGCTCAAGTAATAAAGACTCACTTTCCCTTTTGCTTAACTGCCCAATTCTATTAGCAATACCATCGAACCTTACTTTCATCAATTCCTCAATCTTGATGTTATTCATAGGTTAAATATTAAATTTTTTCTACTCTTACTTGTATAGATTTTCTTGTCAACGATTTAATTTTATTTGTTTACTAGCAGTTTTTAAATATGTATTAAATACAACTTTTTGAAATAGATAGTAATTAAGACTTATTCACATAGATTTAATTAAAGACTAATTTATATAAAAATACTTTAACTATGAATAAAGAAGAAACGGCAAAGCAAAAAACTATTTTAAATGTTGGCTATTGTGAAACCACCTCTGAATGGCTGAGTAGAATCATTACTGAGTTGGC
Organism: Prochlorococcus sp. AG-449-J16; assembly: GCA_003209565.1. Taxonomy (GTDB): domain Bacteria; phylum Cyanobacteriota; class Cyanobacteriia; order PCC-6307; family Cyanobiaceae; genus Prochlorococcus_A. The sequence continues at coordinate 21,285 of QCQK01000018.1, forward strand.
AGATGAAAATAAAAATTTTGTAGATTTGTCAGTTATTTGTGCTTAAGTTTTTAGAAAATATATTTTTTTTTAATTTATGTTCGGGTAGTTATTAACTG
>QCQK01000019.1 GCA_003209565.1 Prochlorococcus sp. AG-449-J16
ATTAGAAAATGGTGCAATCTCAAATATTGATGAAAATAGACAAGTTGGACATTATTGGCTTAGAAATCCATCAATTTCACCTTCTTCAAAAATAGGAGAAGAAATTAGAGCAGATATTAATTCAATCTCTGAATTTGGAAAACAAATTATAAATGGGGATATTAAGAATAAGAATAATCAGCAGTATACTGATGTTTTATGGATAGGAATTGGTGGAAGTGGATTAGGACCATTACTTATTACAGAGTCACTGCAGAAGTGTTCTAAAGGCTTAAATTTTTCTTATATCGATAATGTTGATCCTTTTTTAATTAGCGAAAAGTTAGAAGAGTTATCTGAAAAATTATCAACAACATTATTTGTAGTAGTAAGCAAATCAGGTGGTACGCCTGAACCTAGAATTGCTATGGAAATTATTAAAAGTCACTGCGAAAACAATTCTCTTGAATGGAATTCAAATGCTATAGCTATAACTATGAAAGGTAGTAAGTTATTTAAAAAAGCTACTTCTGAAAATTGGTTAAAAATATTTAATTTGCAAGATTGGGTTGGTGGAAGAACTAGTATTACAAGCTCTGTGGGATTACTTCCATTAGCTCTTATAAATGAAAATATCTCTGAATTTATAAGAGGTGCATCATTAATGGATGAAGCAACACGTATAAGCGATTTTAAAAATAATCCAGCTGCACTATTATCATCCGCATGGTATTTAACCGGGGATGGTATTGGAAAGAGAGATATGGTCGTATTACCTTATAGAGATAGGTTACAGGTTTTTAGTAAATATCTTCAGCAATTAGTAATGGAATCATTAGGAAAGAAATTCAATAGGAATGGTCAAGTAGTTAATCAAGGTATTTCCGTTTTTGGTAATAAAGGATCTACAGATCAGCATGCTTATGTTCAGCAACTGAGAGATGGTATTGATAATTTCTTTTGTATTTTTATTGAATTATTAGATTCTCCATCTACTAATATATTTGATGAAAAAGAGAATCCTAAAGAATATCTTTCTGGTTTTTTGCAAGGAACCAGATCAGCACTCTCTAGTGAAAACAGACAAAGTATCACTATTACGTTAGAAAAGTTAAATTGTTTTTCACTAGGTGCCTTAATCGCTTTATTTGAGAGGGCTGTATCCTTCTACGCTGAATTGGTAAATATAAATGCATATGATCAACCTGGAGTTGAAGCTGGAAAGAAAGCAGCTGCAAATATTATTGAGTATCAACAAAAAGTAAGTAATTTATTAGATGAAGGTGGAGAATATTCTATAAATGATATAACATCATTATTTGATAATTCAGTTAGTGAACCTATATTTTTTATACTCCGTGAAATGTGTTTCGGTAAAGATAATTATTTAGTTAAGGGCGATTGGTCAAATCCAAATTCATTAGTTATTCAAAAAATAAATTCTTAAACAACAATATTCATTATTTTTCCTTTAACAATAATTATTTTTCTTATTTCCTTATCTTGAATCCATTTTAATATGTTAGGTCTTTTTAGAGTCAATTCTTTAATTTGATCTTCACTCATATCATTATTAATATTTACTTTGTCTCTAACTTTTCCATTCACTTGTATTACTAGTTCATATGAGTCTTCCTTTAGTGCCTCGACATTAAAGGAAGGCCAGTGTTCTAGATGTACAGATTTTTTAAATCCTATAAGATGCCATATTTCTTCTGCAATATGAGGTGCAAATGGAGCCAACAAAATACAAAATGTTTTTAAAGCATCAATTTTTAAATTATTGTTTATGTCATTAATGGAATTTGATAATGAATTATAAAACTTCATTAGTTCTGAAATCGCAGTATTAAATTGGTTATTTAATATGTCATTTGAAATTTCTTTTATAGCAATATTCATTGACTTTATTAAATTTTTTTCTTTATCTGGATAGGAATTAGATTTACTATTTATATCTTTTGCACAATTTATATAAAGCTTCCAAATCCTACTTAAAAATCTAAATTGTCCTTCAACATCTGTATCTCCCCATTCCAAATCTTTTTCTGGTGGTGCTTTAAATAATATAAACATTCTTGCTGTATCTGCTCCATATTTTTTAATTACTGATTCAGGGTCTATTCCATTATATTTAGACTTAGACATCTTCTCGAAAAGAACTTCGAGTTTAGAATTGTCAATTGGATCTGTAGGATTTGATAAGTCAGTAATATCTGAAGGAGAAACATATTTACCAGTTTTATTGTTTTTATAGGCTGCGGCCTGAACCATTCCTTGCGTTAATAGTTTTTTAAAAGGTTCATCAATATCAAATAGTTCATTATCTCGCAAAGCTTTAGTGAAAAATCTTGCATATAACAAATGCAATATTGCATGCTCTACTCCTCCAACATATTGATCTACAGGTAACCACTTATTAATTTCATTCTTTTCAAATGGCTTAGTTGAGCATTTTGAAGAAGGGTATCTTAAAAAATACCAAGATGAACACATGAAAGTGTCCATAGTATCAGTTTCTTTTCTTGCCGCTATTCCACATTTTGGACATGTTGTATTTATCCATTTATTATTATTACCTAAAGCATTAATCTTGTTAGCGGAGATTTCTATATCTTTTGGTAATGAAACAGGCAAATCCGATTGATTTAAAGGAACAGCTCCACATTTTTTGCAATTAACAATAGGTATCGGACATCCCCAATATCTTTGTCTAGATATTAACCAATCTCTTAAACGATATTGAATTTTATTTTCGGCCCATCCATTATTTACTCCCTCCTCTGCAATTTTTAATTTAGCAATAGTATTTGCTATCCCATTGTATTGATTTGAATTAATTAGATATCCATTTTCTACATAAGCATTATCAAGCTCCTTACTTTGTTCACTTTTATCCTTTACTATTACCTGTTTAATCTCTATATTGTTTTTCTTAGCAAACTCAAAATCCCTTAAATCATGAGCAGGTACACCCATAACAGCGCCTGTACCGTATTCATCAAGAACATAACTAGCCACCCAAATAGGTATAGGTTCAGAATTAACTGGATTTATTGCTATTAAGCTAGTTTTTATTCCAATTTTTTCAAGTTCATTATTTTTATTATTTTTCAAATATTGTTTAAGATTTTCTATATCTTGTATGGTTTCTTGATCAGTAATTTTTTTAATTAATGAATGATTAACAGAAATTGCTAAATAAGTAACTCCAAATAAAGTATCTGGCCTTGTTGTAAATACAGTTATTTTCTTTTCTGGATTGGTATTGATATTGAAATTAATATTTGCACCAATTGACTTTCCAATCCAATTATCTTGCATTATTTTTACTCTTTCTGGCCAGTTATCTAATTTTTCTAAATCCTTCAATAACTCATCCGCATAATTAGTAATTCTTAAAAACCATTGCTTTAATAATTTTTTTTCAACTACTGCCCCAGATCTCCAAGATTTACCCTCTGAGTCAACTTGTTCATTCGCTAGGACTGTATTATCTATAGGATCCCAATTAACTTCTGATTCCTTTTGATATACAAGACCTGCCTTGTATAACTCTAAAAATAGATATTGAGTCCAAATATAATAATTTTCATCACATGTTGCAAATTCCCTATCCCAATCAACTGATAGTCCCAAAAGCTTTAATTGTGACTTCATATGAGAAATATTTTTTTTTGTCCAGACACTTGGACTAATTCCTCTTTCAATCGCAGCATTTTCAGCAGGCAAACCAAAAGCGTCCCAACCCATTGGATGTAAGACAGATTTACCCTTAAACCTTTGGAATCGAGCTATTAAGTCTGTAATAACATAATTCCTAACATGTCCCATATGAAGATTACCTGAAGGGTAGGGAAACATTGATAAGGCATAAAATTTATCGCTATTCTCAGTTAATTCATAGGTTTTGTATAAATTCTTTTCTGTCCATATTGACTGCCATTTTTTTTCTATTTCAGATGGATTATATAAATTGGTATCAGCTTCATATTGTTTATCGGGAGAAATCACTTAATTTTTATTTGTTAAATTATTATTTTAATATCCATTGTATAAAATAGAAATAGATTGTTAAAAGGAATAATTTATAATTAAAATTTAAGATATATGAATTACAAATGAAAAGTATAACTTTTGAAAAATATCAAGGTAACGGAAATGATTTCGTAATAATAGATTCTAGAGGAAATGAATTATATAAAAATTACAAGACAAATAAAATATTTGATATAAAAAAAATTTGCAACAGGCAATTTGGTGTTGGAGCAGATGGTGTGATTTTTATAGAAGAGCCTAATGAAGATAATTATGCAAAAATGATAATTTTTAATTCTGATGGTTCTGAAGCACAAATGTGTGGAAACGGAATTAGATGTTTAGTTGAGTATCTCCACGTAAATGATTCAATGAATAATAAAAATATAGAATATAAAATTGAGACTAAAGCAGGTATAAAAATTGCAAAATATATAAATGATGAAATTACAGTAAAAATGGGAGTTCCAATTTTAGAATCTCATAATATTCCCACAACAATTGAAAAAAAAATAAATTCAATTCCTTCACACGAATTTATTGAGAAAGATTTTAATAATATGGGTTATGCTGTAGGAATGGGAAATCCTCATTTAATATTCTTTGTAAAAGACATAGAGTCAATTATTCTTTCCAGAATGGGTCCTATATTTGAAAAAAATGAATTATTTCCTGAAAATACTAATGTGCATTTTTGTCAAATTTTAAATAGAGATAATATCAAAGTAAAAGTATGGGAAAGGGGTGCAGGACCAACCTTAGCTTGTGGAACAGGTGCCTGTGCTATCCATGTGGCAGCTTATAAATTAGGCCTTTGTAATCCACAAACCATAGTAACCTTACCAGGAGGTAATCTTAAAATTAATTGGTCAAAAGACGATTGTGAAGTAATAATGACCGGTAATGCTAAAAAGGTTTTCTCAGGATCAATGTTAGTAAATTAATGGAAAATAATTTTATCTATTTAGATAATGCATCTACAACTCCGTTATCTGAGAATGTTTTAAATATAATTAATTCAACTTATAGGAATTATTGGCATAACCCTTCATCTACATATGAGTTAGGGATAAATTGCTCTACATATCTTGAAAAAATTAGATCTAAAATTGCTTATATATTTGAAGCAGATCCAGAGGATATAATTTTTACATCTGGTTCTTCGGAATCGACAAATATTGTATTTAATAATATTTATGAGAAATTTAAAAATGGTAGAGTTGTTATTTCAAATGTCGAACATCAAGCAACAACTATTTGTGCTAATAAACTAAGAAAACAAAATTGGGATATTTACGAATGGACTGTAAATAATGATGGAATTTTAAATATTTCTAATATCGAAAAATTTTTAAACAATGATACTAAGCTTGTATCAATTATTTGGGGACAAAGTGAAATTGGGACAATACAACCTGTCCAATTTATTGGTTCCAAATGTGAAAAATTAAATATAATGTTTCATTTAGATGGAACTCAAATATTAAGTAACGGAATATTCAGTTGGAAAGATCTTAAATGTGATTTTTTAAGTTTATCCGCTCATAAATTTGGAGGTCCAAAAGGGATCGGTATTCTTTTAACAAAAGAAAAGTCTAGACAAATTTTAAAAAATAATGACATATCACTTACTCAGGAATTTTCAATTAGACAAGGTACACAAGCTTTGCCATTAATCGCTGGAATGTATGAATCATTAAAGAATATTGAAGGAAAAATAAAATTATATGATTACATAACTGAATTTCCTTCTAATAATATTAATAAACTTAAAAATTATTTTTTTCAAAAAATTAAAGATAATAATCATATAAAGATTACGGGTAGTATTAACCATAGACTTCCCAGTCATATTTCTTTTCTATTATTAAATAAACTATTTGAGCCTATAAGGGCCTATAAGATTGTTAATTTCATGTCAGAAAATAAAATAGCCATAAGTAGTGGAAGTGCTTGTTCAAGCTCATCTGGGAAACCTAGCTCCACACTTAAAAATATTGGTTTAAAAGATGATGAACTATATTCAAATATTCGTGTTACTTTAGGTTCAATAAACAATAAGTTAGAAATAGATAAATTTTTAGAACTTATTCAAATATGTATTGACAAATTTTAATGGAAACCAATTATAGATTACCTAAAGATTTAAATGAATCTCTTAAGAATATGGAGGATGCAATTATTCCAAGTTTATTAGATTCAAATAAAAGATTTACTATAGAATTTAATTTTGAAGGGTTGAAGTTTAACAGAATTGGAATAACTATCTACAAGATATTGTCTAAAAATAATAATGTATTTATAACATTTGCTGATCAAGGTGCTGTGGCTTTGGCTCAAAGAGACTATCCAGATATCAAAGATAAAATCTTTACTTTTAAATCATTTAATGAATCAAATAATATAAATAATATTGATAGTGCAATGATATCGATACTACCTCAGCCATATGATTTCGATTTATTTGAACCAATGTCTGATAATTATCAAGGTACGCATTATTCATTAAATCCAAAATTTGAAGATGCCAATATTGGTATAGGAAGTGTTATTAGAGAGCGACGTAAAAACTTTGTCAAAACATGGAAAAATATTTATTTTCTGCAGCCTTTAAATAAAGCTGCTCTTATGCATATTTATCCAAATAACTGGTTGCTTTTCAAAGAAGAAAATAAAAGATATTTTTTTAAAAAAGAATTTGAAATTAAACCCGACAATGAATCTATTTTTGTAAATTTATAGATTGAATGTGATAAAAAAAATATATTCATTTTTCCTTATTGTTCTTGTATTAGTAACATCTCCTTTCTTAATAAGATATTTACTAGCAAATCAGAAAATAACTATTTTAAATAGTATTTATTTTAATTTCCCGGGAATAATTACTAAAAACAAAATATGTCCAACATATGATTCATTATTGAGTCAAACGCTTGATGATTCTTTTAGTGTATCAATTATTAATAATAAAGGGGAAATAATAAGTTCCTACAATGAGGATGTTCCAAGGTTGCCAGCATCTAACCAAAAATTATTCTCATCAGCTTATGTTTTAAGTAAATATAAATTAAATAATAATTTAAAAACTTCCTTATTTAAAAATAAAAACGATTATTATTTACAAGGTCAAGGTGATCCAGATCTTAATTATGACCATATAATCGAACTAATTTCAAATGTTAAAGAAAATAAAATTATTAACTTTAATATTGTAGAAATTGATTCAAAATTATATTGGCCTAATGGTTGGACAAATACTGATAAACTTTACGAATATGGATCTCCAATTACATCTCTTGCAATAGAAAGTAATCACAATAAATATGATGATATTTACGCATTAAAAAATTTTATTAAAAATTATTTAAAAAATAAATTTCCAAATTCAAAAATAAATATAGATTTTTTTGATTCAGAAAAAACTTTTTATTTAAAAAATATTAAAGAGATAAATAAAGTATATTCAACTCCAATTCTTTCATTATTAACTCTAACAAATTCTGAAAGCCATAATTTTACGGCTGAATCTCTTTTTAAAAATGCCTCAAATACATGGAACGATAATAACTATATAAAATTGAAAAGATGGCTTGAAAATAAAGGCCTCCCAGCAACTAATGCATACTTTGCAGATGCTAGTGGATTGTCACGAAAAAATAAAACTACAACAAAGTTAGTTGTATTGTTTTTAGATAAAATGAGATATTTTAATGATTTTAAAGCTTATCAATCTACACTTTCAATTACAGGAGTGAGAGGAACATTAGCTAAAAGATTTGTAAATAGTGAAATGTCTGGAAAGTTTTATGGCAAAACTGGGACTCTTTCAAATGTCTTTGCATTATCTGGCTTTTTATATAAAAATGACAAGCCAATAATTATAAGCATTATCCAAAATTCTAATAAAATTGATAAAGAAAAAGCTTTTAAATTATTACGTGATCTTTATTACTTGAAATCCTGTTAAAAAAAAATATTATTTAAAATATTCTTTTAAATCCCTCTCAACAGAAGGAGGTACCATGTGATTAATTTCACCTCCGAATTTTGCAACTTCTTTTACTAAAGAACTACTAAGAAAACTATAATTTGTATTTGTCGATAAAAATATAGTTTCAATATCATTATTAAGAGATTTATTTGTATGAGCAATCTGAAGTTCATACTCAAAATCACTCATTGCTCTTAAGCCTCTAAGAATAAGATTAGCATTTAGATCATTTGCACAATCAACAGTTAGACCAGAATAAGAAATAACTTCAATATTAGGTAAATGAGAAAGAGAATTTTTTATTTGTATTATTCTTCTTTCAAGATTAAATGTTGGTGTTTTAGAGGTATTTTCTAAAACAGCAACTACAAGATTGCCAAATATTTTTTCAGCCCTTTCTATTAAATCAAGATGCCCATTTGTTAAAGGATCAAATGTACCTGGATAAAGAATTTTCATGAATTTATTATGATCGAATAAGAAATTTAGTTAAAATAAGATTATTAGTTAAATCAATTATGACATTAAATCTTGAAGCAAAAAAAATCTTATTAAGAAAAATACCTCACGGATTATTTATTTGTGGCGTTAGAGACGAGGATAAAAATGAAGTGAATGGATTTACTGCAAGTTGGGTGACTCAAGGTTCTTTCACCCCACCATTAGTTGTAATGGCTGTTAGAGCAGAGGGTTCTAGTCATGAAATAATAAAGTCAACCAATAAGTTCTCATTAAATGTGCTCAAAAGCGATCAAAAGGATCTTGCAGCTGTTTTCTTTAAACCTCAAAAAGCATTAGGAGGTAGATTTGAATCTGTTGAATTTAATTTAGGTGAGCTTGGATTGCCTATTTTAGTTGATAGTGTTGGTGGTGTTGAATGTAATGTTGTTGGAAGTGTTATGCATGGAGACCATACCGTTTTTGTAGGAGAGGTTCAATCTGCTTATCTGAATAATGATGTTGACTCACTAAATTTATCTTCAACTGGCTGGAATTATGGAGGTTAATCACTATAAATGAGTAATTCCTCTATCGAAAAAATAAATAACAAATATAATTTTAAAATTGAATATAAATTAATTAATAATAAGGAGTTATTAAAATCAAGATTATCCGAAATTCCAAAGTCATCTGGTTGTTATCTTTTTAAAGATATTGATAATAACCTACTTTATATCGGTAAATCTAAAAAACTACGCAGTAGAGTAAGTAGTTATTTCAATAATTATTCAGATTTAACTCCCCGATTAAGTTTGATGGTTCGTCAAATAACTGAAATAGAAATAATAGTCACAGATAGCGAATATGAAGCATTAAATTTAGAGTCAAATTTAATTAAAACAAACAAACCATATTTTAATATTCTTTTAAAGGATGATAAGAAATATCCATATCTTTGTATAACTTGGAGTGAAAAATATCCTCGAATATTTATTACAAGAAGAAGAAGAAATAGAAATAATTTAGATAGATATTATGGACCTTATGTTGATGTCGGATTATTAAGGAGAACATTATTTACGATAAAAAAAATATTTCCACTTAGACAAAGACCAAGGCCAGTCTATAAAGATAGAACTTGTTTGAATTATTCAATCGGAAGATGTCCAGGTGTTTGCCAAGAAGTTATATCATCTGACGATTATAAAAAAATAATGAAACAAGTATCTATGATATTTCAGGGAAGAAATGATGACTTAGAAATATTTTTACAAAAAAAAATGCTGCAATTTTCAAATGATTTAGATTATGAGAATGCAGCAAAAATAAGGGACCAAATTTCAGGTTTAAAATTATTAACTGAATCACAAAAAATATCAATACCAGATTCTTCAATTAATAGAGATATCTTTGGAATAGTTTCAGAAAAAAATGTAGCTAGTATACAAATTTTCCAAATGAGATCTGGTAAGCTCATTGGGAGAATTGGCTATAGTCAAAAATTAAATAATGAAGATGAAAATCTTATTTTACAAAAGATATTAGAAGAGCATTATATGAATGTTGAACCTGTAGAAATACCATCAGAAATTCTTATTCAATATAACCTTCCAAAACAAGCAACCATAGAGGATTGGTTAACGGAGCTAAGAAAAAAGAAAGTAAAAATCCTAATCCCAAAAAGAAATAAAAAACATGAAACTGTAGAAATGGTATTAAAAAATGCGAAATTGGAATTAGATAGAATATTAAATGGGATACAAGATAATGAATCATCAATTGAGGATCTTGCCCAAATACTTGAATTAAGCGAACAACCTAAAAGAATTGAAGGTTATGATATAAGTCATATTCAAGGTAGTGACCCTGTAGCATCACAAGTCGTTTTTATTGATGGGATTCCTTCTAAACAACATTATAGGAAATATAAAATAAAAGATCCAAACGTTTTTGTAGGACATAGTGATGATTTTGCTTCGATATATGAAGTAATACATAGAAGGTTTAAAAAATGGTCAAGATTTAAAAAAAGCGGAGGTGATTTTTCAATATTAAATGATAAAACGAATAGCAAATTAGATAATGAACTTCTATCAGATTGGCCTGATTTAATAATGATTGATGGAGGAAAAGGACAGTTAAATGCAGCTATTAAAGCATTAAAAGAATTAAATCTTGAGGAAGAAGTAACTATATGTTCATTGGCAAAAAAAAATGAAGAAATATTTATTCCAGGATTTACTAAGTCTCTTGATACTGATGAAAATCAAAAAGGAGTTCTTTTATTAAGGAGGGTAAGAGATGAAGCACATAGATTTGCATTATCTTTTCATAGAGACAAAAGATCTAAAAGAATGAATAGATCTCAATTGTCCCAAATCAGTGGATTAGGACCATCAAGAATAAGAGAATTGCTTGAGCATTTTAAATCAATAGACGCGATAAGAATAGCTAGTAAAGAGGAATTATCAAAAGTTAAAGGACTTGGAAAAAATTCAGTAAATGATATATATGAATATTTTAACGAGTTATAAATATTAATTAATTTTTGAAAAATAGATTTCTTGATATTGTTAAATATAACTATATTAAAAATATATATTTTTAAATTAATCTAGTAATTTGGCAGCTGAAGCATATCTCTGGTTTAAATCACTTCACATTATTGGTGTAATCGTTTGGTTTGCGGGACTTTTTTATTTAGTAAGGCTTTTTATATATCATGAAGAATCTAAAAATATGGAAAATGAATTAAAAATTGCCTTTAATAAACAATACACCTTGATGGAAAAAAGGCTGGCGAATATAATCACAACACCTGGGATGATATTAGCTTTAAGTATGGCTATTTGCATGGTTATTATGCAACCAAGTTGGTTAAGTGAGAAGTGGTTGCAAATTAAAATATCTTTTGTTTTGGGATTAGTAATTTATCATTCTTATTGTTATAAAATAATGTATTCATTGCAAAATGGTACTTCAACCATTTCAGCAAAAAATCTTAGATTATTAAATGAATTGCCTACTTTATTATTATTTATAATTGTACTTTTAGTTATTTTTAAAAATAATTTTCCAACTAGTGTTGCTACATGGAGCGTAGTTGGACTTATTATTTTCATGTTGGCTTCAATACAATTATATGCAAAGATTAGAAAGAAAAATGAGAATTCATTAAGTAATGAATAGGGAAGACTTAGTAAAATTAACTTCCAATATTAATAAAAATAGTTGTCCTAAAAATATTAATTTTCACTGTCATACAAAATTTAGTGATGGAAGTTTAGAACCATATGAACTTTTAGAACAAGCTTATAAAAATAACTTAAAATTTTTATCAATAACCGATCATCATACAATTAAAGCTCATGAATATATACATAAAAATAATATACTCAAAAATTATCCTAAAAATTCTTTTACATTAATTTCGGGAATAGAAATTAATTGTTTGATTCTAGGATGTTTAGTACATGTAATTGGATTGGGAATAGATATTAACAGTAAATACCTAAATCCCTACATCCTTGGAGAGTCTCCAATAGGTAATGATTTAAATATTAAATCAGTTATAAAAGCAATAAATTTAGCTGGTGGTTTATCATTTCTTGCACATCCAGCTAGATACAGGATTCCCTTTTATAAATTAATTCCAGAGGCCAAAATACAAGGTATTGATGGAATAGAGGTTTGGTACGATTATGAACTTAATGAAGTATGGAATCCTAGTTTATTTGTATGTTCAGAAATAGATAAATTAGCAGATAAATATTCAATGCTAAAAACATGCGGAACAGATAGTCATGGACTTTCGCTATTAGGTAGATAATTCAGAATTCGTTTTTTTCAATTATTGAATCAGTATTAATAATTATGTTCTTTAAATTTTCAATGACATCTGATGAACAATTATTCCACATTTTTCTATTGACAATTTCAAGAAATCTTTGTGCAATATCTCTTAAAGCCCATGGATTATTCTCTAGAAAGAAATTCCTAAGATCATGATCACATAACCATGATTTATAAACTTCCTCATAACACCAATCTGAGACTACTTCAGTAGAAGCATCAAAAGCATATAAGTAATCTAGTGTAGCTGAAAATTCAAAAGCTCCTTTATAACCATTATCCTTCATTCCATTTATCCATTTAGGATTAAGTATTCTAGATATAACGACTTTATTAATTTCTTCTTGTAATTTTGAAATTTTAGATAATCCAAATTTTGATAAATCACCATGATACATTTCAGGTAATTTACCGTTCAATTTTTTTACTGCAGAAGATAATCCTCCCTGAAACTGATAATAATCATCAGAATCTAAAATATCATGTTCCTTATTATCTTGGTTATGAACAACTAACTGCACATTTTTAAGAGCATTTTCTAATGATTTTTTATCCTCTACAGGTTCAAGATTATCACTGTAAGTCCACTTACTCCAATTAAGAAAAGATTCTCCAAAATCATTAATATTTTCCCAATTAGAATTTGAAATTAGTTCTTGCAGACCAGCTCCATATGAACCTGGCGCTGACCCAAATATACGATTAATTGAATCACCATCCCTTGATGCCCCAGCAAGGGGGTTAAATTTGTCATCCTCATTAAGATTAGAAACAAGATTTATTGCTTTAGAAGTTAATTTAACTAACTGTGGAAATGCATCTCTAAACATTCCCGAAATCCTTAAAGTAACATCAACCCTTGGTCTTTCGAGAACTGATAAAGGAATGATTTCTAGATCTACTACTCTTCTTGAAGGCCCATCCCAAATAGGCTGAACTCCTAATAAATATAGTATCTGACAAAAGTCTTCACCACCATTTCTCATTGTGGATGTTGCCCATACAGATATTGCTATATTTTTTAAATCTTCTCCATTATCTTGTTTGTATAAATCAAGTATTTGTGAAGCGGATTTACAACCAACACTCCATGCTGATTCAGTTGGCAGTCCTCTCGAATCAACTGAAAAGAAATTTTTACCAGTGGGTAAAGCTTCAGTTTTACCTCTTGTAGGGGCTCCAGATGGACCACTTTTTACATATTGTCCATTTAATGAATTAATAAATGATAATTTCTCATTATATGAAGAATTAATGATGGGATATAGAATCTCTTTTTTTAATAATAAAAAATACTTATTATGTTTTTTTTCATTAAAGAAATAGTCTATTATTTTTTGATTTTTATATTTTTCTATATTTTTTATATTGGTATTCTTTTTATAAAAAAAACAAATATATTAAATACTTTGCTTGTTGTTCCAAAAAATCAATAGCCATTCTAAAGTTTAAAATGTTTTTGTTGGAAAAAGTCAATAATATTTTTTTATCCTTTTCACTTAACTTTTGATCATATTGATTTGTCCAAGGATTCAAATCTAGTTTTAAATGTTTTGCTATATATTGAATAACACCAATTCGGTTTGTATTTGGTACTCTAGCAATACACAAGAATAAATTTATTTCATTAATGTCATTCTGCCTATTGCCAAAAATATGCAAACCTGTCCTAATTTGAGATTCTTTAATTTTGCAAAGAAAGGAATCAATTTCTTCTATTTGATTATTTTTATTATTTAAATTAATTTCGCTAAAATCATTTTTAATTAATTCAAAAATGTATTTTTCTATTATTTCAAGTCGATTAGAATTTAATAATTTTGCTTCAAAATATTCATCTAAATAATTTTCTAATATTGAATATTTTCCATATAATTCTGACCTATCCAAAGGAGGTGTTAAATGATCAATAATTGTTGCAGCAGTTCTTCTTTTAGCTTGGGATCCTTCTCCAGGATCATTTACGATAAAGGGATATATGTTTGGTATTGCTGGGCAAATAATATTTGGAAAACATTTATTGCTGAGACCTATAGATTTACCAGGTAACCATTCAACAGTCCCATGTTTACCAATATGGCAAATAGCATTTGCATTAAAAACTTTTTCAATCCAAAAATATTGTGCTAAATATCTATGGGGAGGTGGAAGATCGGGAGAATGAATATCTCTATCAGTGTATGCATCATAACCTCGTTGAGGTTGAATCAATAATGTTATTTTTCCAAATCTAATACCATTTATTGAAAAGCCTTTATTATCTAGATCGATCGCATCAGATGGTTTACCCCAACGATTAACAATAATATTTTTGGGATCAAGTTCTAAATAATTCCAATATTTTAAATATTCACTAAGTGGTAAGTAATCTAATGGGTTATTATTTTGAGATTCAATATCATTAGTTCTAGTTTTTATAAGCATTGACATTAATTCCGAAGAATCATGAGGATAATTAGAAGATCCAAGGTCATAACCTTCTTCTTTTAACCAATTAAAAATATTTATTATTGAAGATGGTGTATTTAGACCAACGCCATTACCGATTCTTCCATTCTTTACTGGATAATTACTTATTACTAAACAAATTCTTTTATCAAAATTATTAAGTTTCTGAAGTTTCACATAATTTGTTGCAAATTTTGAAATCCATTGAATACCTACTTGATCAGCTTTGTAACTAGTTATTTCACTATATAGTGTATTTTTCTTAGAAATTATTTCTTTAAATGCTGAAGGACAGGTAGTAATTCTTCCATCAAATTCGGGAATAATTATTTGCATTAATAAATCAGATGAATTCATTCCAATAGATGAATTTAACCACTTTTTTCTTGATCTATTAGAAGAAAGAAGCTGTAAAATTGGAATTTCAAGAGAAGTAAAAATATTTGTAGAATTTTCAATTAAATCATTATTTTTGATTTGAGATGCAGAGAATGAAGTTGTGGTAATTATTAATTTAATATCTTCTTTTTTAAAAATGTCTATTAATTTCTTTTGAATATTATGATCTTTTAGAGTGGAAATAAAAAATGTTTTAGGGGATAGTCCGCATTTTCTTAACTGAAAGTTAAGTTTTTCGTTTACTTCAATTTCATTAGCCAAAAAAAGTGATTTATAGGATATTATTCCTATTTTTTCACCTCTTTCAATTTTCCAATCATACAAATAAGGATCTGCATAAAAAGTAATATCCAAAAAATCATCAGGAATTAATTTTTCATCTACAACTAAATAATTTAAACAATTAAGAAATTTTCTATAATTATCCAATCCTCCAGATCTCAGTAATTTAGAAATATTTAATGCTAAATCTTTATCTATACTACTAATTTCACATAAGGAAACTTCCTGATCAAGTGTACCTGATAGGATTAATAACTTCCTTTTTTTATCAATTGCTTGCCAATTTATAAGTTGTTCAATTCCATAATTCCATGTACCTTTATCTCCAAATATTCTAAGTACGACTACTTTTGCATGATTAATTGTTTTTAATAGATAATTATCTATTTGAGCTGAGGAATTTAAATTAGAAATTTCTAAAGCTCTAATATTATTTTTTAATGAAGCAAATTCTTTTTCTAACAATAAGTTCGATAAGAGATTTAAATCAGCTTTGACACTTGTTATAAAAATAAAATCTGCAACTGGTTGCTCTATTAAATCATCCTTATTCTTTTCATTTCCTGCTATATTAAATATCCTGTGCATTTTTATATATAAATAGGGTTTAGAATACGTAAGTAGGATAAAACTAGTTTACCTTAATTAAATAAATTAAATATGCATGAATTTCTTCCATACGCCTGGTTCGAAGGTAAATGTATTCCATTTAAAGAAGCAAAAATATCAATAGCTACTCATGCACTACATTATGGTACTGCTGCTTTTGGAGGAATGCGAGCGATACCTAACCCTACAAATAAAGAAGAATTCCTATTATTTAGAACTGACAAACACATAAAAAGATTATCTCAAAGTGCAAAATTACTCTTAACTGATATTTCTGAAGAATATATTTTTAAAGCCTTAGAGGAAGTTATAAAAAGAAATAAGCCAGAAAAACCTATTTATATTAGACCATTCGTATATACAAGCGATTTAGGTATAGCTCCAAGGTTACACAATATAGAAACAGATTTCTTTATGTATTGTATTGAACTAGGAGATTATCTATCCCCAGATGGAGTTTCTTGTAGAATGAGTAGTTGGACTAGACAAGAAGATAGATCTCTCCCATTGAGAGGAAAAATAAGTGGAGCTTATATTACTAGTTCATTAGCTAAAACAGAAGCTAGTTTATCGGGTTTTGATGAAGCCTTGTTATTAAATTCAAGTGGTAAGGTAAGCGAAGCTAGTGGTATGAATTTATTTATTGTAAGAAATGGAGACTTAATCACTCCTGGTGTTGATCAAGATATCCTTGAGGGGATTACTAGAGCTAGTGTAATTGAATTAGCAAAATCTTTTGGAATAAATGTTATTGAAAGGCCTGTTGATAAAACAGAATTATTAATAGCAGATGAAGTTTTTCTAACTGGTACAGCGGCAAAAATTACACCAGTTAAAAAAATTGAATCAAGTCAATTAAATGGTGATAGACCAATAATGAATAAATTAAAAAGTAAGCTTATAGAAATAACAGAAGGTCGTTCTCAAGACTATGATAATTGGGTAACAAGAATTTCTCTAAAATAAATTAATTTTTAACTAAAAATGGAATCTTTCAGAACCTATTTAAATAGAGATGAAAAGCCATTAATAATTTTTGACGGGGGTACTGGAACATCTTTTCAGAACTTAAATCTTACCCCAGACGACTTTGGAGGCAAAGAATTAGAGGGTTGTAATGAAAACCTTGTTTTATCCTCACCAAAGGTAGTAGAGAAGGTACATAATTCATTCTTAGCAGCAGGTTGTCATGTTATAGAAACTAATACTTTTGGTGCCTCATCAATAGTTCTTGATGAATATGATATTGCGGATAAGGCATATGAGATAAATAAAAATGCAGCATTAATAGCCAAAAAGGCTGCTGCCAAATATGAATCAGTAGATAAGCCAAGGTTTGTTGCCGGCTCAATAGGACCAACTACTAAATTACCCACATTAGGACATATAGATTTTGATGAATTAAAGCAATCATATAAAGAACAAATACATGGTCTTATAGATGGGGGTGTTGATCTTCTTTTAGTTGAAACTTGTCAGGATGTATTACAAATTAAATCTGCCTTATTAGCGTCAAGAGAAGTACTTGAATGTAAAAATATAGATATACCTATAATGGTATCTATAACGATGGAAACAACAGGTACTATGCTTGTTGGATCTGACATCGCCTCTGCATTAACAATATTAGAGCCATTTAATATAGATATTCTTGGACTAAATTGTGCAACTGGTCCAGAACAAATGAAAGAACATATTAAATATTTATCTGAGAATTCTCCTTTCGCTATAAGCTGTATTCCCAATGCAGGACTTCCTGAAAATATTGGTGGTGTTGCTCACTACAGATTAAAACCAATAGAATTAAAGATGCAGTTAATGAATTTTATATATGATTTTAAAGTTCAATTAATAGGTGGATGTTGTGGGACAACACCTGAACATATTAAATATCTTTCTTCAATAATCGACGAAATTACTTATAACGAAAAGTCTAACAAAATTGGTAAAAGCAATTTAAGTGGTTTTATTCCTTCTGCATCATCAATATATAATTCTGTACCGTACAAACAAGACAATTCTATCTTGATTGTAGGAGAAAGATTAAATGCAAGTGGATCTAAAAAGGTAAGGGAGTTATTAAATAACGACGATTGGGATGGACTAGTTTCAATTGCCAAGCAACAACAAAAAGAAAATGCACACGTTCTTGATGTGAATGTTGATTATGTGGGGAGAGACGGAGTGAAAGATATGAAAGAAATAACTTCAAGACTAGTTACAAATATAAATTTGCCATTAATGATTGACTCTACAGATGCTGAAAAAATGGAAAGTGGATTAAAGTCAGCTGGTGGTAAATGTATTATAAATTCAACCAATTACGAAGATGGAAATGAAAGGTTTGATGAAGTACTAAATTTAGCCTTAGGGTATGGTTCAGGTCTTGTTGTAGGAACTATTGATGAAGATGGAATGGCAAGAAATGCAGATAAAAAATATAACATTGTAAAACGAGCGCTTAATAGAACAAGAGAATGTGGCTTGTCAGATTACGAGATATTTTTTGATCCATTAGCTCTGCCAATATCTACTGGGATAGAAGAAGATAGATTAAACGCTAAAGAAACAATTACTGCAATATCAAAAATTCGTGAAAATTTCCCAGATATTCATATCATACTAGGGATATCAAACATTAGTTTTGGTCTTTCACCATTATCAAGAATTAATCTAAATTCAATTTTTTTAGATGAATGCATTAAAGCAGGATTGGATTCTGCTATCATCGCACCAAATAAAATTTTGCCATTATCAAAAATTTCTGAAGAAACTAAAAAGCTTTGCTTAGATTTGATATATGACAAAAGAGAATTTGAAGATGATATTTGTATTTATGATCCATTAGTAGAATTAACAAAAGCTTTTCAAGATTTATCTATTCAAGATTTCAAAAAAGCATCTTTAGAAAATAAAAACTTAACCCTGGAAGAAAGTCTAAAAAATCATATTATTGATGGAGAAAAAATAGGTTTAGAGGATCAATTAAATAAAGCGTTAAAAAAATATAAACCTCTTGAAATAATTAATACTTTTTTACTTGATGGGATGAAAGTTGTAGGAGATTTATTTGGTTCAGGTCAAATGCAATTACCATTTGTACTCCAATCAGCTGAAACAATGAAATTTGCTGTTTCAATCTTAGAACCATATATGGAAACTGTAGATGAAAACATATCAAATGGAAAACTCTTAATTGCAACTGTCAAAGGCGATGTTCATGATATTGGAAAAAATTTGGTTGATATAATACTTACAAATAATGGTTATGACGTTATAAATCTTGGAATAAAGCAAGATGTTTCAGCAATTATAGATGCACAAAAGAAACACAATGCAGATTGCATCGCTATGAGCGGATTACTTGTTAAATCAACTGCTTTTATGAAAGATAATTTAGAGGCTTTTAACAATGAAAATATTACTGTACCAGTAATATTAGGAGGCGCAGCCTTAACCCCAAAATTTGTAAATGAGGATTGCAGCAAAATATATAACGGGAAAATTTTATACGGAAAAGATGCGTTCACTGATCTTAAATTTATGAATGAATATATGGATAATAAAAAAAAGGGTAATTGGTCAAATACAGAGGGGTTCATTAACAATGAGGGTATAAATATTAATTTAGCCTCATCAAAATTCAACTCTCAAGCTGTTAAAAAATCAATATCTATAGATATAGTGACTTCTAAATTAAATTATAAAGAAAATTTCATAAGATCTAAATTTATAAATGAAGAAGAACCAATTCAAGCTCCTTTCTTGGGGACGAAAGTCTTGAACGAAGTTGATATAGATTTAAATAAGTTAATTTTTTATTTAGATACAAAAGCTCTTTTTAGCGGACAATGGCAAATAAAAAAAGGAAAAAACCAAAGCGTAGATGAATACAATAACTATTTGGATTCATATGCAAAACCATTGTTAGATAAATGGCTAGATACAATTATTGAAAAAAAACTTATCTCACCCAAAGCAGTTTATGGATATTTCAGATGCGGGAGAAAAGATAATAATATCTTCTTATTTGATGATAAATCATTAAATAAAATTTCCCAATTTAATTTTCCAAGACAAAAATCTGGGAATAATTTATGCATAGCTGATTTCTATTGTGATTTAAAAAATGATAAACCGATAGATATATTTCCTATGCAGGCAGTAACGATGGGGGATATTGCTAGTGAATATTCTCAAAAATTATTTAAAGAAGATAGATATAGCGATTATTTAATATTCCATGGACTTACAGTTCAATTAGCAGAAGCTCTGGCTGAGTATGTCCATGCATTAATTCGCATTGAATGTGGTTTTAGGAATGAAGAACCAGACAAAAATAGAGAAATACTAGCTCAAAAATATAGAGGTGCTAGATATTCTTTTGGTTATCCCGCATGTCCAAAAGTATCTGATTCAAACAAACAATTATCATTGTTGGATGCAAAAAGAATAAACTTGACCATGGATGAATCTGAACAACTTCATCCAGAACAAAGTACTACAGCTATCATTTCACTACACTCAAAAGCTAAATATTTCAGTGCTTAAGCTAAATTTTTAGTTGTTTTCTAAATATTCAATAATTTCTTCCTGTAGTGCTTCCATCGTTTCATTATCACCCAGATCAAGTCCTTCACCCGCGGCATCCTGTGTTAACTCAAGATAATATGAAGCTCCATCACTAGATAAAAATTCTAATGCAGAAGTTTCATCACTATCTTTAAAAGCTTCATAAAGAGCTTTAAATGCTATGTTTTCAGTAAAGTCCCAATCCATAATGAAAAAAACCTTATTAGAATTATTACCTCCTTACCCCCCATACTCGTCAACCTTTTTTAAAGAAATGTTGGTGTTTTATTATTATTAAAAAAAATCTATGACAATAAATAATCAAAATCAGTTAAATGTCCTAGGAGAAAAAATTGAGATTTGTAGTTGCGCACCTATGACAGGGTGGTTCAGAGATGGATTTTGCAACTATGACAAAAATGATGGAGGGAATCATTCCATATGTTGCGTAATGGATGATAATTTCCTGAAATATAGTAAATCACAAGGTAATGATTTAATAACTCCCATGCCTATATATTCCTTCCCAGGACTAAAGGATGGTGATCATTGGTGTATTTGTCTTGATAGGTGGAAGCAAGCATTACTAGACGGTCTTGCACCAAAAGTCATATTAGAATCAACGAATATTGTAGTCTTAGAATCTGTACCTCTGGAAAAATTGAAAGAATATCAATTTAA
>QCQK01000020.1 GCA_003209565.1 Prochlorococcus sp. AG-449-J16
TATAGCTTAAAAAGCTTTTTAATTGACTACATCAGATGGGGTGAAAGTCTTTCTACAAATAATCCGAAAATCACTTTGATTTATGCAAGCGCATACGGAAATACAGCCTCCATTGGCGATGCATTAGCCAAAGGAATAAATAGAACTTCAGTTGAAGTTGATAGCATTAATTGTGAATTTACATCTAATGATGTTCTTATAAAATCTATACAAAAGGCTGATGGGTATTTAATAGGATCTCCTACATTGGGTGGTCACGCCCCAACTCCCATAGTAAGTGCTCTAGGAACTTTGTTATCAGAAGGCGATAGGAATAAACCTGTAGGAATTTTTGGTAGTTTTGGTTGGAGCGGCGAAGCAATAGATCTACTCGAATCAAAATTAAAGGATGGTGGCTTTAAGTTTAGTTTTGACCCAATAAGAATTAAATTCAGTCCAGATAAACCAAAAATAAAAGAACTAGAAGAAATAGGAACTCACTTTGGTAGAAAAATTATAAGAAAAACAAAGATAAAAACTAGGAAAACAGATACGGGAATGATAACAAGTAAAACAGATCCAAAATTACAAGCTCTTGGAAGAGTAATTGGTTCACTTTGTGTTTTAACTGCCTCTAAAGGAAAAGGTGAGAATAATTTAAAAGGAGCCATGCTTGCATCTTGGGTTAGTCAAGCAAGTTTTTCTCCACCAGGATTAAGTATTGCGGTAGCAAAAGATAGATCAGTAGAATCTCTTCTACAAATTGGAGATTCATTCGCTTTAAATATTTTAGGTGAAAAAGATTTTAAAGAACCTTTGAAAAGATTCACTAAACCCTTTGCACCAGGTGCAGATAGATTTAAAGGTTTAAAGATTGAATTAACTCCTAATGAACAGATAATCATTCCTGAATCTTTAGCATGGTTGGACGCCTCAGTAAAAGAAAGAATGGAATGTGGAGATCATTGGATAATATACGCTGAAGTACTACACGGTAATATACTAAAATCCGATAGTTTAACAGCCGTTCATCACCGTAAAAGTGGTGCAAACTATTAAATTTAAGTGACTATTTATGACTGAATCAAAGGATCTAATAATCATTTCTGCTAGTTGTGGGAAAAATCTAGAACTCTCTAGAAAATTCCTTGAAAAAAGTAATGAACTTAAGATAAGTTCTGAGATATTAGATCTTACTACACTGGATATTCCATTATTTAATCCGCGATTACATTCTAAGGAAAATATTCCAGTTGAAATAGAGACAATAAAACAAAAGCTTTTTGCAGCAGAAAAGTGGGTTATTTGTGCGCCAGAATACAATGGATCCATACCTCCCATCCTCTCCAACTTCATAGCATGGCTCTCTATCTCGGGAGATGACTTTAGAAATTTATTTAATGGTCAACCAATTGCAATAGCAACATTTTCTGGTGGTATCGGCTTAGAACTACTTACCTCTTTACGTATTCAACTAGTCCATTTAGGTAGTCAAGTGTTAAGTAGACAACTTTTGTCCTCATATAGTAAACCGATAGATACTAAAACTATTGATGATATTCTGCAAAGACTTTTACAAATGAGAAAATTAAAAACATAAAAATTAAAATTGAAAAACTTGCATCAATTATTTTTATTCCAAGCTTTTAAAATTTCTTTTGCCATAGGAAGTGCATGAACTGAACCACCTCCGGGCGTATTTTCGGCAAAAGCAACTACAAGTAATTCACTTTTCTCGGATGGAGTAAAACATACAAACCAGGCATGATCTAAGCCAGTCTTCCAATCTTCTGCGGTTCCTGTTTTTCCAGAGACTGGGGGCAGATTAGTAACCCCTGTGTTAATTGATACACCTGTACCAGATTCAACAACTTTTCTTAAACCACTTTTTATTAACTGGATATGTTTAGGATCAATATCAATTTTAATTCTTGATTGATCAGAGGAAAATTTCTCATTATTTTTTGTTAAATGAGGAGTTACTAGATAACCTCCATTTGAAATAGCGGCATACGCTCTAGCTATTTGTATTGGAGTTACTTGAACAACCATTTGTCCAATCGACATACTTGCAATATCTTCTGGCACCCAAGGAGTTCTTCCTGGCTTACCCCAGCCTCTTCCTTCTTTCGCCCACTGACTACTTGCTACCAGACCCTTATTTTCTTGTTCAGAAATTTCGATGCCAGATAAAGAATTAAACCCAAGCTTTCTTGATACCTCATTAATTTTATCAACACCTACTCCATATCCAACTTGATAAAAGAAAGTATTACTTGAAACTCTTAATGCATCTTCATACCCTATTACTCCAAAGCCTAAATCATTATGTTCTCTAAAACATTGATAACCGTAAGTGATACATGGTTTTGTTTCTAACATAGTATCCACTGGAAATTTTCCACTTTCCAAACCAGCCAAAGCCGTTACTATTTTCCAAACGCTCCCTGGATCATATGCATTTAATGCTCTATTCAAAAGAGGTTTTTCAGAAGAATTAAATAGTGCATTATATTCTCTTTCAGGTTTAAAATCCTTTGAGAAAAAATTTAAATCAAATGTAGGTTTACTAGCCATTGCTCTGATTGCACCATCTCTTGGGTCCATAACTATTATCGCTCCAGCTTTTTTATCTTTAAGAACTGATTCAGCAACTAATTGCAAATTTAGATCAATTGTCAATTCAATATCTTTACCTTGAATTGAAGGCTTTATACCCAATGATTTTTGAAATTTGCCTAAAGAATTTACTTCGATCATCTCTCCGCCCCATTCGCCCCTTATATAGTCTTCATAAACATATTCAATTCCAGTCCTCCCAATTAAGTCATTAAATTTATAACCCTTTTTTGATAAAGATTGATATTCTGTATCAGTGATTGGCTGAGTATAACCAATAACGTGAGCAGCGAGAGATTTATAAGGATAATTTCTAATTAATTTCGTCGATATTTCAAAACTCAATAAATTATCTTCATTTTCCTTGAATTTTATTAATTGATCGACATTTAAATCATCAATAATAGTGACTGATAGATTCTGATTTTTTAAACCATCAATATATTTCTTTTGTACTACATTACTATCAACATTCAACAAATCAGAAATAGTTAATTTATGCTTTTCCCAGTTGGCATCTCTTATTAATTGAGGTTTTATTATTAAAGAATATTGCACTCTACTATCTGCAAGAACATAACCATTTTTATCCAGAATTTTCCCACGTATTGGTTGAGAAGAAATAAGCCTTATCCTGTTCTCATCAGACATTTTCTGAAAAGATTCATAATTCAACAGCTGTAAGAAAATTAACCTCAGTAAAATCAACAAAAAAGAAAAAGAAGAAAAAATAAGTAAAACTAAAGGTTGCCTTTTTAATGAAATAAGTTTTTTATTAAAGCTATTTTTTTTCAAAAATCAAAAATTATTTAAGTATTATTTTTTCCAATAACGATATATTTGCGCTTATCTCTTTAAGTCTAGTGATTAGACTTTCATAATCAGTAGAATCAGCATTAGATGTAAACTTTTGATTTTCGATATTAGTTGATGCAAATTTTTCATCCATAGAACTATATATAAAAGTTCATTATTCATTTTAGTTTAGACAAAAAATTTATTTTTTCAAAAAAATATTAAGTAGGAAACTTAAAACATCATCAACAAACTAATTGAACTGATCTAAGTTTTGTTCAAAATAAGGATTACAACTATTCTTAGATATTCCTAGAGACCAGCCAATAAATGATGAAACAAATATTGTGATAATTAATGGCAAAATAGCTTGTTGGGTATTTTCATGACTCAACCATTCTCTCCAACCACTAAAAAACCTCTCTCTCTGAAATTTTCTTTTTTCATTTTCTAACAATCTTGCTTTTTTAGCGAAAGATTTCGAAACCCATTTTTCGAAAGGAATCTTTTTTATAATTGTCATTTTCCTCTCAACTTCTAATAAATTTCCGGAACTAAGATAAGGATGAAATGTACTTATCAACTCAAGGGTTTTTAGAAACATCTCAACAGTTGCATCTTTTATAAGCTTTTGCTCATGACTTAAATTAGACCAATCTAGTTCTGGATAAAAACGGTTCCTGTTAGTATGAATTTGTTCATCTGACATTTGACCAGGTTCTCTAAGCCATCTATTAGTATTTTCATCAAACCTACGCCAATACAGGAAAGGATTAATAAAAATTGTTTTCCCGGATACTTTTACGACATCTTGCTGTAGATGATTTGTTAACTTTCTTTCAGAGTTTTTTGAATTTAACAAAAGTCTTAATTAATTATCTAATTAAAGATTATCTTTTATTAACTATTTTTCCAGAAATATCAAAAAAATTTTTTTTAGTATTAAGTTTTTGATAAATCCCAACGTTTTTTTAAATAATTACAGTACTCGCAATTTAAAGAAGGTTTAGGAAAAATATCCGAACGTAATAAATTAACAGTATCAATTATCGTGCATTCTACCCATGATGTAGAGCAATCTAATTTAATTAGATGTACATCAAAATTTAATTGATTATTGAAAAGCTCTTCATTTTTCTTTCCATTGAAATATAAAAGATAAGCTTCCTCAGAGACTTTAAAACCATTTTTTTTAAATAACCACTGATACATTTCTAATTGTCTCTTATAAGCTTTTGCATATTCGTATTTATTAAAAGTCTCAGACCAATCAAAATTATTTCTAGATGTTGCTTTTACGTCAACAATGATAAGATCACCATTCTTTTTCTGCCAAATATCATCAACTGCACCACCAAAATCATAATTATGTTCAATTGACTTATATCTTATACCTTGAAAATTACTTCGCCACCTATCTAAATCTTTGTGTTTAAAAGGTACAGCGTCAATGCCATGTTCAATAAATAAAGGATGTGGTTCCTGAATTTTTCTATAGTAATCAAATTCATTTTTACATAAATTATCTACTGCTAAATTTAAAGTAAATGGTAATGATGGTGGTTTTATTTGATATTTTTTATCAAGTACACAACATCTTGGACAACTAAGATATTTCTCCACAGTACTTCTACTTAATTTAATAATCTCACTCATCACGTTATAAATTTGATTAATTAAAGTTCAAGCAAAAATTAAATAATTAATTTTATAGTTCTTAGAATAGAGGACAGTAGTAAACACCCATTTCGCGATCATATTCTTTATTTCTTGTTATGACTTTATCAACAAATTTTACATCTAACATAAAAACTCCAGACTTAACTATTTTCTTATCTTTACGGTCAGTTTCGTCAATAATTTGATATTTAATAGGATTTACACCAGGCTGCATTGAAAGGTAAACCTTATTTTTCTTACTAGCAATTTTAAATTTTATTTTGTCAGAAGCTCTTCCAGAGTCATAATCTTTTTTTACTGAGGGCGGATTACTTGGAGAAAGACCCCTTGTAAAATTTGTCAGAACAACAGAGTAGTCTTCTTGCACAGGAGTCTCATAATCCACAAAATATCCTATAGCCGATTTATTTCTAATGCCTGGGCATTCTCCCACAAAAACAGTTCTATTAAGATTCAAGATTCTTAAAGACGAAGAACCTACACTTTCGATACCAAGTGTTGCATCAATATTAGCAATCATCTCTGCTCTCGATTCAAGAATACTTGAGGATTGTATTGAAGAAAAAGAGGCGCAAATTAAAATTTTAAAGAAAATCTTTAATTTGCTTTTAAACTGTTCCATAATGATAAAGATAAAAATCTATAAAAAGGATAATTAAAAATTTAATAACGTAATTTTTAAATTAAATTCATAAAATCATCTCACAGAAAGAGGCTTGGATCAACCACATGAAAATCTTTGGGAATCCTTTAGTAAATTTGTTGATTCTTCTTAATTAGTTATTGGAATGACATATAGTATTGAGTAAATAAAAAATTAATTAAGAAACAAACAGGATGAAAACATTTGCAAATGTAGTATTAATAAATTTTTTATTTTGTATATTTGGTGTACATTCTCCATTATTTTCATCTGAATTAAAAAATTTAATTTTTCCCGAAATAGATTCAAAAAATAAATTAATTGCTTCGAATAACAATGTAAAAACTGTTATTACCAAGGGTTTTGGGTCAACTGTTGATGAAGCATCGCAAAACGCTCTTAAAAATGCATTAACAACTGTAGTTGGAACATTTATTGATGCAGAAACAAGGCTAGAAGAAAGAACAACAATTGTAGATGGCATCATCAGTGAGACAAATAATCTTAAAGAAAACATAAACAATTATTCTCAGGGATCTATAAAGTATTTTGAGATTTTAAACACAGAAGAAAGAAATGGGGTTTTTGTTGTCGAAGCAAAGGTTGAAGTTC
The DNA here is from genome assembly GCA_003209565.1 of Prochlorococcus sp. AG-449-J16. GTDB lineage: Bacteria > Cyanobacteriota > Cyanobacteriia > PCC-6307 > Cyanobiaceae > Prochlorococcus_A. Next base: position 6,329 of record QCQK01000020.1, read on the forward strand.
TGAAAAAAGAATTTTCAAGATTTATTAAAAAATTTGCATTTGCAGAATCAAGTTTCCCAGGTGCAGAAATTTCTACGGTTATAGAAACTAATTTAAACAATAAGAAATCAAAAGCAGAATTAATTTCAAATAAAATTATTAAACCATTAACAGAAGGAACAGTTTATGACATGAAAATAGGAGATTGGCAATTTATAAATGATTGGAGAAATTTTTGTGCGGAAAACTTTTATTATCAGAATTTATTGAATGGATGTGGAAATTTTATAAATAATAGTATTATTCTTGCAAAAGTTGATATTTCAATAAATAAAAATTTCCTAAAAAATGTAGAAAACATTTTTGAAAAAACAAAATCTAATACATTTGATTTAAATAATAGTGGTGGTTTTTATGCTATGTCAGGATCACTTGGTAAAAACAATGATTTACAGATTGCAATTAATAAGCCAACTAATACCAAAATTTATTTGTTTAAAGATATAAAAAACGAACTCAGTATATATAAAAAATTTCCTGAGACTAAAAGTCATCCATTATTTTTTACCAATTCTCTTAAATTGAAGAGATCCAAAGTGGGAGTGTTAAGTTATGGCTCACCCTCGATCATTCTTCTAAATTCGAACAAAAAAGAAATTTTCAAATATTCATGTAATGTATATGAGTGTCCCTATAGTGAAAATATTAAATTTCTACCAATTTCTAACGGAGTAGTCCCACAATATTCCCTTTTTGGATGCAATGATATTGGTAATGGGTGTGTATCTACGGTTATTCCTAATGCAAAATATTTAATAATGTTGAACTTTTCTACAGAATTATTAAAAGCAATTAAAGACATAAAAGTAGAATATAAAATTCAAACATACTAAATCACATCATCCTTTAATTATCTTATTGTAGAGAATAAATTTAAATTCAACATTCTTGTCTAACCCAATTTTTTGCTTCATAATGTCCCAGATATGATGCTTGTCTCCAATCTGAACACGCGCCACTCATATCTCCTAAGTTCTCTTTAGATATTCCACGATTTACATAAGCTCCAATTTTATTATCAATATTTGTAGAAATCTTTAGTGCCATATTACAGTCAGAAATTGCAGAATAATATTCTTTTAAAAGATATTTTGCGTAGCATCGACTAACGTAGGATCCCTCATGCAAATGATCTATTTCTATCGCTTTGTCAAAATCTAAAAGTGCTTTCTTTGCACCATAAAAATTCTCATTTCTACTCATCTTTTTATTTCCAAGTTCCATATAGTAGTCAGCATTATTTGCATTAACTTTTTCAAAAAATGGCATAAATAAAGAAATATTTACTATTAAAACACTTGCTAATAATTTTCTTTTTTTCATATCAAAATTAACTTTTTATAAATATACCAGGTGTAGAGAAAATCAACTTTCTACGGTATCTCTTAAGTGATGATCAATTAAGTCAATAACAAACCCATAACAAACAGAAGGGTTGAAATCCCATTATTTGCTCAAAATTTCTTACATAATCAACACCTGAAACCTTTTTTTATGCTAGAGCTACCTCTATTATATATTTTTTCACTCCCACTCAATAGTCCCTCCAAAAAGGTAAAGAAAAAAGATAGTTATATCAATAGGTGTCATCATATTTTAACATGTGTATTGCCACGTGAAACCCACGTGAAACCCACGTGAAACCTCTCTTAACTCGCCGTCAGTATTTAAATAACCTTCAATACTTACTAGAGACTATTAAAAAAACGATTCATGTCTTTAGGAAAATACCAATATCTTTTGCCGCTTCTTCGAGAATATATGACGTTATTTTTCTATTTCGCACAATTTATGATCACTCTATCTAATTTAAAAAAAACAAGTAAGATAGATGAAAATTATTATCCAGATTCTGAATCTTTTCTAGCAATAGTTGATTAATGAAAGTTATTGATCTTTTTTCAGGATGTGGAGGCATGTCGCTCGGATTTCAAAATTCTGGGTATGACCTCATCGCAGCTTTCGATAATTGGAAGCCCGCTGTTGATGTTTATAGAGATAATTTTTCTCATCCTGTAATTCAATGTGACTTAGGTTCAGAGGAAGCTATAGAAAAAATTAAAGAGTTTGACGCTGACATGATAGTGGGCGGACCTCCGTGTCAAGATTTTTCAACTGCAGGATATAGAGATGAGAGTTTAGGAAGAGCATCACTAACAAAGTCTTTTTCTAGTGTTGTTGTAAATATCAAACCCACATACTTCGTCTTCGAAAATGTTGCTAGATTTTTGAAAAGTCCAATATGCGAAGATATCAAAAGCTCTTTTAAAAAAAATGGCTATGGTTTGACAGAACGAATTCTAAACGCAAGTCACTATGGTGTTCCACAAAAAAGAAAACGTTATTTTTTAATAGGCCACCGTGATGGTCTAGATGGATTTTTAAATTCATATTTGGATAAGAATAGCAGTATTTCACCTATGTCTATTCACGACTACTTAGGTGACTCGCTAGGAGTAGAATACTATTTCAGAATTCCTAGAAGCTATAAAAGAAGAGCGGTTTTTAGTATATATGAACCTTGCACTACTATTAGAGGAGTAGATAGACCTATACCTAAAAACTACAAAAAACATCCAGGAGACCTTGTCGAAATAGGCGATAAAGTTAGGGCGTTAACGGCTAAGGAAAGAAGTTACATGCAAACCTTTCCAAAAGACTTTAAGTTTAGGGGTTCAAAGAGTGACCTTAATATCATGATTGGAAATGCTGTTCCCGTAAATCTTGCAAGAACAATAGGGGATTCTATTTTTGAATACGAAGCAGATTTGGTTGGTTTGGAGCGCTGAAAAAATGAAAGTTATTGATCTTTTTTCAGGATGTGGAGGCATGTCGCTCGGATTTCAAAATTCTGGGTATAACCTCATCGCAGCTTTCGATAATTGGAAGCCCGCTATTGATGTTTACAGAGATAATTTTTCTCATCCTGTAATTGAATGTGACTTAGGTTCAGAGGAAGCTATAGAAAAAATTAAAGAGTTTGACGCTGAGATGATAGTGGGCGGACCTCCGTGTCAAGATTTTTCAATTGCGGGCCCCAGAGATGATAATGGAAAGAGAGCGAACTTAACAATAACCTTCATAGATATAATTGGCGAGATAAAGCCTGAATGGATGGTAATGGAAAATGTATATAATATTGAGCGTAGCCGGGTTCTTCCTGAAGTTCTGAGGAAACTAAACTCTTTTGGCTATGGGGTGAGCTATAGAGTGTTAGATGCTAGTTTTCTTGGAGTTCCTCAAGCCAGGAAACGGTTTTTTTTGGTAGGACACCTAGATTCAAATGATAATTTTTTAGAAGAAGATTTATTATCAAATCATACATTAGTGCCTCTCACAGTAAGGGAGTATATGGGCGATAAACTAGCTTTTGACTATTATTACGCTCATCCGAGAAGTTATAACCGAAGAGCTATATTTTCTGTTGATGAGCCGAGCTCAACGATAAGGGGGGTTAATAGGCCCATGCCTAAAACCTATAAAAAACATCCCGGAGACAAAACAAATGTTTTTCCTAACTTAAAGTCTTTAACGACTAAACAAAGAAGCCTATTACAAACATTCCCGGAAGAATTTATTCTAAATGGAACTAAAACTTCCCTAGAACAAGCTATTGGGAATGCCGTCCCAGTTAAAATGGCTGAGCATGTAGCCTTTGCCATAAAAAAATATATAGACAGAAAAAAATTGATAAAAAGTTAGCCGGATGACCAAGTATGAAAATATTAGAAAAAAACTTAAAGTGCTCAGTAGCGAAACAAATTATATTGATTTCGTGTTCGATTTTCTTAGAGCCTTTGATTTTCCTGAAGCCACTATCTCTAGAATTAAGCTGAATAACAACAAAGAAAAAGATAAAGAACAAAGAATATTAGTTCAAAATAAGTTGCTATTTACTTCAACTGAAAAATTAAATTTAAACGGTGTTTTTGAAGACCTACGAGAGCATGATCTCTCAAAGTGGGGTTCTAGATTTATAGTAATTGTGAATACCAGCTCTATTTATGGGTTTGATTTGCACACCGAAGAAGCATTGGTTTCAAGAAAGAACGACATTTACAATTACGTGGACTTTTTTTTACCACTAATTGGAATTAAAAAAGTAGATTTTAATGAAGAAAAAAGTGCAAATGAGAAAGCTGCTGAAAAATTTGCAACTTTATACAATACATTGTACCGAAACTTGAAAGCTGTAACCCCAAATAGTGTTGAGGGTTTAAATACAACAATTTCCAGAATACTGTTCTGTTTTTACTTTGATGGAAATGAGATCATCGAAAGTGGTCATATGCATCATTTATTAAGTAACTATTCAGATAAATCTGGATCTGATTTAAAGATATTGTTACAGCAAATTTTCGATGTGATTGTTAATGAGCACAGGGGAGATCTTCCTACTCACTTTGCAAAATTACCCAAAGTAAACAATATTTTATTCAGTCATAATATTGACATTCCAGAGTTTGATAGGTCCACAAGAAAAATTCTTTTAGAAATTTCAGAATTTAATTGGTCTAGTCTTAATCCCGATATATTAGGATCCCTAATACAATCTGTCATACTACCTGATGATACTTCAGGTCTCGCCAATCATTTCACGTCAGCATCTAATACTTTGAGAGTGTTTGGACCATTATTTTTAGATGATTTTTACGAGATAATGGAAGCCAATATTAGCAACTTGGAGGGTTTAAGAAAGCTACTAAACAAGTTATCATATCTTGCAGTTTTTGATCCAGTTTGTGGTTCAGGTTATTTTCTAATAGCGGCATTTAAAGAGCTCAAAAAATTAGAACGAGAATTAAAAAAGGCCATAAAACATCTTGACCCTGTCGGATCTTATGAGCATTTGGGTATTAGCTTGGATCAATTCTATGGAATTGAACCAAATCATTTCAAAACTCAAATTGCATCTATTGGCTTGTGGGCTGAATACTTTCAAGCGAACCGTTCATCTATTAAAAATATAAGCGAATTATTAAATAGCTTTAACTCTATAAATATAGTCTGTGAAAATCCTTTAAGGGTTTCTTGGACTGAGTTTTGCAAGCAGGAATCATCCATTTATATAGTATGTAATCCAACATACAAAGGATCAAGAAAGCAAACAAAATCACAAAAAGAGGATATCGCATACGTTTTTGAAGGTTTTAAAAAAAGCAAAAATCTAGATTACTCTGCTTGTTGGTTATATTTATCTGCCAAATTTATAAAAGAAAAAAATGCTTTTTCAGCAATTGTTGCAACAAATTCTATGACTCAAGGCGAGCAAGTTAATTTGTTGTGGCCACGTATTTACAACTTAGGAATTACGATTAATTTTGCACATACTTCATTTAAATGGAAAAACTCTCCAAAAGGTAATACTGGTGTAACTGTTGTCATAATAGGTCTAGGAAAAGATCAGAAAAAATCATCAAAAAAATTATTCACAAATAAATCCGTTATTAAAACTAGCGATATCACACCGTATCTTAGTTCGGGAAAATATATAGAAGTAAAACCCCGGACTTCGACTATCAGTTCACTACCTCAAATGCCGAAAGGCAATATGCCATATGACGCAGGCAATCTAATTCTTTCGTCAGAGGAAGTCAAAAAGATGATGCAGGATTTTCCAAAATCAAAACCTTTTATAAAGCGCCTGATGGGGTCAAAAGAGTTTATACAAGATATAAACCGATGGTGCCTTTGGATTAGAGATGATGATTTGGATGATGCTTTGGAAATTCCGCCTATTAAAGAAAGAGTTGAGGCTGTAAAAAAATTTAGAATGAATAATACTGATAGCGCTGCTAAACGTCTTGCAGATAGACCTCATCAATTTAGGGAAACTAATGAAACCATTTCAGAGACTATAATAATTCCCTCAGTATCCTCAGAAAGAAGGGAGTATATCCCAATAGGATTTGTTGACAGTTCGGTAATAATAACAAACTTGGCATTTGCGATTTATGACTGTAGCCCTTGGGTATTTGGCATTATTACCTCAAAAATGCATATGGTCTGGATCCGGGCAGTTTGTGGTTCACTGGAAACTCGAATACGTTACTCTTCTAGGCTAGGTTACAATACATTTCCATTTCCTGATACGCCTAAGAATAAGAAAGAGCTTATTACTGAATGCGTGTACTCAATTTTGGAGATAAGAGAAAAGAATTCAGAAAAGTCGATGTCTCAAATGTATGACCCAGACTTTATGAGTGATGAGCTTTTGGCCGCGCATAAAATTTTAGATAAAGTCATTGAAAATTGTTATACTGATGAAAAATTTTTTAACGATAAACAAAGGCTTGAGTTTTTATTTAAGGAATACAAAAAAAATGTAGGTGAAAAAGATGACTGATATAGTCAATGTAAAATACGAGTCCACTCAAAAAAGTTTAAAAACAGATGAACTTGGAATGAGGGAAATGCAGGCTAGGGCATATCGATCTCGTGAGTCTCAATATCTTTTGCTAAAGGCTCCTCCCGCCTCTGGTAAATCTAGAGCTCTCATGTTTATTGCTTTGGACAAGCTAAAAAATAAGCGCGTGAATAAAGTCATTGTTGCTGTGCCTGAGCGCTCTATTGCGAGTTCATTTTCAGAAACTGTTCTCAAATTACATGGATTTCACTCTGACTGGTCTCCTGGCTCCTATTTTGACCTCTGTGCACCAGGTGGAGGAGCTAGCAAGGTCATAAAATTCAAAGAGTTTATGCGTTCAAGCGAGCAAATTTTAATTTGCACACACGCAACTTTAAGATTTGCCTTTCAACAATTAAATGCGTCTGATTTTAATCAATGTTTATTGGCTATTGATGAGTTTCATCATGTCTCCGCCGAGAACGAAAATAGGTTAGGTGAATTAATTAGAGAGATTATGAGTTATTCCAATGCTCATATTTTAGCTATGACAGGTTCTTACTTTAGAGGTGACGGAATACCAGTTCTCATGCCTGAGGATGAAAGAAAGTTCTTTCGAGTTACTTATAATTATTATGAGCAACTTAATGGATACAAATATCTGAAATCCTTGGGCATTGGCTATCACTTTTATAAAGGGGCTTATACATCAGCAATTAGCAAGGTCTTAGATACCGATAAAAAAACTATTTTACATATCCCATCACCAAATTCCGGAGAGTCAACTAAAGACAAGCTTCGAGAAGTCGACTGTATCCTTGATTCGATTGGTTTTGTCAAAAAGGTAGACCCTATTAATAAAATTATTCATGTTGAAAGGAAAGATGGAAGGGTCATAAAGGTTGCTGATTTAGTTGATGATACATCTCCTGATAGAGATAAAACTCTTTCCTTTTTAAGAGAGATAAAGTCTGAAGATGATGTTGATATAATAATTGCTTTAGGAATGGCCAAGGAAGGTTTTGATTGGCCCTATTGTGAGCACGCACTTACAGTTGGATATAGAGGATCTCTAACAGAGATCATACAAATAATTGGTAGATGCACACGTGATAGCCCAAATAAGACACATGCACAATTTACAAATCTAATTGCTGAGCCTGAGGCTGATGGATCAGAAGTAATACAAAGCGTCAATAACATGCTAAAAGCTATTACGGCCTCATTATTAATGGAGCAGGTGTTAGCCCCCAATTTTGACTTTAAATCTAAAAAAGACGGGTCTGAAAAAACGATAGCAATAAAAGGATATCAAAAAACGAAATCTTCAAAAGTGCAGAATATAATTGATACAGATTTGACGGATTTAAAAGCAAGTATTTTACAGCACCCTGAAATCATACATGCTTTACCAGGAAAAGTAGATCCAGAGATTATAAATAAAGTGCTAATTCCAAAGGTGGTAAAGCTTAAATACCCAGACTTGAGTGCAGATGAAGCTAATGATGTTAGTCAATATATTGTCATAGATTCAGTGTTAAAGCATTCTCAAGTTGAACAAAAAGGTAATAAAAAATTTATAAAGCTAGCAAATGATTTTATTAACATAGACGAAATTGATCTTGATTTAATAAATACAATTAATCCCTTTCAGAACGCCTTTGAAGTTCTATCTAAAACGCTCACTCCGCGCGTTCTAAAGGCTGTCCAGCAAAGTATCAATGCATTTAAAATCAGCATGACCGATGATGAAGCTTTTTATCTTTGGCCAAAGGTGAATGAATTTGTGAGAAGGATGGGTAGGCACCCTAGTTTGGATGCGATTGATCCTCAAGAAAAACGACTAGCCGAGGCTATTGTTTATCTCAAAGAAATAAAAAGACAGTCACAAAATGACTAAAGATAGCGAAAACGACATAAATAAAATACTCAATGATGATCCTTTTGACCTGTTGAGAACTGAAACAAAGAAAAACTCTGCTGCCAATACTGAAGATCAAAGACTTATTAACTCTTTTGAAGAAATTTCAAACTTTTATGAAGAGCAATCAAGAGAGCCAGAGGCAATCGGAATATCTGAATTCAAGCTTTATGCAAGATTGAAAGCGATTAGAGAAACACCAGCAAAAATTAAAATACTATTGCCTTATGATTTTCATGGCCTGTTGAGTTCAGGTCATATTAGATCGCTGGATTCAACTGATCTAATAAAAGATGACCCACTTGGTATACTTAATAATAATGACATCGAGAAGAGCATATACAAATTAAAAAATGTCAAGAAATCTGAGCGCATAAGGCCAGATTATTTAGCGAGAAGAAAGAAATGTGAAAACTTTGATGAATACGAAGACTTGTTTAAATGTATTCATGATGATCTCGAAAGTCGTAAAAGACGGTTAATAAAATTTCGTGATCAAAATATCAATAGTCAAAATTTTTATGTCCTTAACGGAGTGGTTCTATTTTTAGAGAAAGTCGATGTTGAATACAAAGTAAATGATTTTGACAGTGGTGAAAGAACCAGGCTCGATGGAAGGACACATTGTATTTTTGATAATGGTACAGAATCTTCGATGTTGATGAGATCATTAGTTAAAGCACTCCAACTAGACGGGTTTGGAGTTAGTGAAGTACGCGATGACTCCAAATCTGATATAGAAATCACTCCTTCGGATGAAAGTAACGGTTTTATTTATATCTTGAAAAGTAAAAGCCAGAAATATGAGATATCTTCTAAACAAAACCTTTATAAAATAGGATATTCGAAAGGGAGTGTTACTAGAAGAGTTAGCGGAGCTAAGAATGATCCGACATATCTAATGGCAGATGTTGAAATAATATCAGTTTTTCGATGTTTTAATATGAGTACACAAAAGTTTGAAAATACTATCCATTCATTCTTCGATGAAGTTCGATTAGAAATTGAAATTATTGATCAAGATAGAAGGAAATATAAACCTAGAGAGTGGTTTGATGTTCCGCTGCCTATAATTGAAGAGGCAATTTCTATTATCATTAATGACGAAATCAAAAATTATTACTATGACAGTAAAATTCAGCAGATAATTCGCAATTGAATTCTAAGTAGTAGTTTCTTTAGACATTTCTCAAAAATAAAACAATAAAAACGTGAATGGTGTAGAGAAATTTATTTTCAAACTACTTTTCAATAGAGATGAGTTTTTACTTTCATGTAAAACCTATCTATTTAAACCTTTTGCAAATAGGTTTAGAATACCCTACGTGAAATCAACTTTTCTAGACTATCACTTAGTTTATAAGCTTATTTTCACTCCCACTCTATAGTACCGAAAAATAAGGCAGTCATAAACGTAGTGATACCAACATGTTTGAACCCATAATAACACACATTTTCCTGAGGGAAACCTGAGGGAAACCTCTTTTTAGGCAAGTTGTATTTAACAAAAACTCAAAATTAATTACTCAGTCACAGTAAATTAAACAATTTTGATTTGTTGGATGTTCTCTACATTCTTTATCCCAAAAGTTTTGAAACTCAGGAGTACATTTTTCTAGTTCTTTTGGAGTCTCATTCAAGTTTAACCCTGCATAATTAAATGCAGTTAGGTATCTTGGAAGGACATTGAACTGATTGAATAGTTTCATAAGACCTCCTAGATCTATATCTATATTGTCCTCCTATTAACTGGAAATTCATAGAGTATTATTACCCGAGTAGAAGTGCTTTGTGGTTTGTACGACTATCTTTTTCTTTTCAGTAGGAGTAGAAATAATTCAGGAGTCAAAAGCACTTCATCGACTTTGTGGACAGCGAGGTGCATAAGACTTGAAGAGGGCAAACAAATGCCCTCTTATTTAATGTTTAATTCTCTATAGAGACAGGATTTTCACTCCACGGGAAACCTGAGGGAAACCTCGCTGTTAAGATCCATTGCAAATAGGATACATAAATTCTGAGGGAAACCTGAGGGAAACCTACTTTTTGAGTCTATAACTGGGTTTATAACCTATTCTTCACTCCCATTCAATTGTTCCTGGTGGTTTGCTCGTAATATCATAGACAACTCTATTAACCGAAACAACTTCATTAACAATCCTATTTGAAATTCTTTCTAAAATTTGAAAAGGAATTTTTGACCAATCTGCTGTCATTCCATCTTCACTAGATACACAACGCAATACTATTGGCCATGCATAAGTCCTTTTATCACCCATTACTCCTACAGTTTTAACAGGCAACAATACTGCGAACGCTTGCCAAATATCATTATAAAGTCCTGCTTTCTTAATTTCGTCTCTCACTATCAAGTCTGCGTCTCTCAAACAATCGAGTTTTTCATTTGTAACTTCTCCCAATATTCTTATTGCTAAACCTGGACCAGGAAATGGATGTCTTTTTATAATTTCATCCGGCAAACCTAAAACAGTTCCCAATTTTCGGACTTCATCCTTAAAAAGTTTTCTTAATGGCTCAACTAATTTAAATTGTAAATCTTTTGGTAATCCGCCAACGTTGTGATGACTCTTTATCTTTACAGCTATTCTCTCTCCTGTCTTAGGATCAATATTTGTACCGGCACTTTCAATAACATCAGGATAAAGAGTGCCTTGCGCTAAGTAATGAAAAGGACCAAATCTATTACTTTCTTCTTCAAATACTCTGATAAACTCTTGACCAATAATCTTCCTTTTTTGTTCTGGCTCAGTAATTCCTTTCAATTTTGAGATAAACCTTTCCCTAGCATTAATATATTCAACCTTGATATGAAATTTCTTATCAAAAAAATTCATTAAAAATTCAGGTTCACCTTTTCTCATAAAACCTTGGTCTATAAACATGCATGTAAGCTGATTTCCAATCGCTTTATTGAGTAGAAAAGCAAGCGTTGATGAATCAACCCCTCCAGACAAGGCAAGTAAAACTTTCTTATTACCAACTTGCTCTCTTATCCTTGGAATCGTCTCCTCTAAAAACGTTTCAGTTGTCCAATCAGCCGCACACTTAGAAATATTAAAAACGAAATTTTTAATTACTGTCATTCCAAACTCTGAATGAATTACTTCAGGGTGAAATTGTACGCCAAATAATTTCTTTCGAAAGTTTGAAATTGCTGCATGTAGTGTATTTTCGGTATGAGCAGTTTTATTAAATCCGTCAGGCAAGCAATTAATTGAATCGCCATGACTCATCCACATTATAGATTTATCTTCTACATGAGAAAGTAGTTCACATTCTAAATCTATGTGAATTGGTGCTCTTCCATACTCAGCTTTTCTAATTGCTGAAGTGACTGTTCCTCCAAGCTCTTTGACCATTAATTGCATTCCATAACATATACCAAGAATAGGAATTCCTAAATCAAAAATTTTTGCATCACATTTTGGTGCATTATGGTCATATACAGAATTTGGTCCTCCACTCATAATTATCCCTTTAGGGTTTATATTCTGAATATCCTCAATTGAAATACAGTTACTTACTACAAGAGAAAAAACATTCGTTTCTCTGATTCTTCTTGCAATCAATTCAGAATATTGAGATCCGAAATCTAAGATTAAGATTGAAGGATCTCGCTCTTGTTTTAAAAATGTTTGTCTCATGTATAAAAGTTAGCTCAATTTATTTGCAAAAGCATAATCAATCTTATTGAAAATAAGAAATATAATGATTTCCAATAGTTCCCGACCACCTTATTTTTCTTTTTCTATCAAAAATAATTGCTGCAATTTCCATATCAGTTTTCACATACCTATTTACATATTCGATAGAACGCTTTTCAATTGTGTTTGATAAATTTTGAAATAATTTCTCAGCTATAGGTTTATTAAATCTTTCAAGATGAATTAAAGCATCTTCAATAGTATTCAAATGAGATAGTTTGATTATTATTTCAGGCGGTAGTTTTTCTTTAACGGCTAAATAAACAAGAATCTCAATTCTGCCATCAGCTAAATGATTATGTGTATGAAAAATACCACCTGCTAATTTAATTAATTTTCCGTGATAACCAAAAAGAATAACAGTTTTAACTTTTTTTATTGCAGCATCAACTATTAATGGCCCTATCCAGTTACCAACTTTGATAATTGGCAACTTGAGATTACAAGTTTTTGCCAAATTGAAGCCATTTTCACCAATTACAAAAACAACTTTTTCTTTAAAATCATTTTTAATCAACTTTGCTAGCTCTGTTTTAGCTTCTTCTAATTGATCGGGTGAAGCACTAGAGTAGGTTTCAGCAGAAGTTCCAATAATAGATAATCCATCTACAATACCAAATGACTTGTTACTAGTTCTTTCTGCTAAAAACTTCCCATTTGGAAAAATAATTTCTAATTTTAAAATAAAGCCGTTAGGAATAATATCTAATAAATTTTCATATAAAACTTCTTTTGCAAAATCAGAAATACATATCTCTGATGTCTTTTCTTTTATACCTACGCCAGATCCTGCAATAATATTTATTGGATTTGTTTTAACAAAATTATTAGAGGAAATTTTTTCTAAAAAGGCTATTGTCCATATTTCTAAGTTTTGTGTAATGTCAAGATCTAAACCAGACTTTGCAAAGGTAATTCCTAGTGCATGAGATTCATCTTTAAGCAACCCAACAGAATGAATCTCTATTTTTATTTCTTTTTTTTCATTAGGAATTTTTATTAGTTCATAATTCTCAAACGGCAACCCTACTAGTTTTTTTAATGCTGACCTAGCAGCTCCAGCAACCCACAAAGGTAAAGAAAATCCTTTTTTCAAATTAAGTAATTGAAAAATATATAATGAGAACTAATCTAAGAATGACCTATTTAACAAAAAGTGGCCATAGAACAAAAATTATCATTGATGATTCCTGGACCCACTCCAGTTCCAGAAAAAGTTTTACAAGCATTAAGTAAGCATCCAATAGGCCATCGCAGTAAAGAATTCCAAGATCTAGTAGAAAGCACTACTAAAAATTTACAGTGGCTTCATCAAACTCAAAATGACGTTCTAACAATTACTGGTAGTGGAACTGCTGCGATGGAAGCTGGAATAATCAATACCTTAAGTAAAGGAGATAAAGTAATTTGCGGAGAAAATGGAAAATTTGGCGAAAGATGGGTAAAAGTCGCTAGAGAATTTGGTTTAGAAGTAATAAAAATTGAATCCGAATGGGGAACTCCACTTAATCCAAAAGAATTCAAAGAAGTTTTAGAAGAAGACAAACAAAAAGAAATTAAGGCAGTAATCTTAACTCATTCAGAAACCTCAACAGGTGTAATTAACGATTTAGAAACTATAAGCTCTTACATTCGAACACATGACACAGCATTATCTATTATTGACTGTGTCACAAGTCTTGGGGCTTGCAATGTACCTGTAGATGAATGGCAATTAGATATTGTTGCTTCTGGATCACAAAAAGGATACATGATACCTCCAGGTCTAAGTTTTATAGCAATGAGTCAAAAAGCGTGGAAAGCTACAGAAAAATCTAACTTACCAAAATTTTATCTGAATTTAAAATCCTACAAAAAAAGCCTTTTAAGTAACAGTAATCCCTATACCCCAGCAGTAAATTTGGTTTTTGCTTTAGATGAAGCCTTAAAAATGATGCGAGAAGAAGGCTTAAATAACATTTTTCACAGGCATAATAAACATAAACTAGCAATGTCCAATGCTGCAAAAGCTTTAAATCTAAAATTATTTGCTGATGAAAAATGTTTAAGCCCTTCCATTACAGCAATTAAAACTGACGAAATAGATGCTGAAGAATTTAGAAAAAAAATAAAAAATAAGTTTGATATCCTAATTGCTGGTGGACAAGATCACTTAAAGGGGAAAATATTTAGAGTCGGTCACTTAGGATATATAAATGATAGAGATATCATTACAATTATTTCTGCCATCAGTAATATACTTCTTGATATGGGGAAGATCTCAACTCAAGAAGCTGGTGAAGCATTATTATTAGCATCAAAATTTCTTAAGGCTGACTAATTTAAGTGCCTGGCTCTTCAATATTGCCGCCTAATTCGACAATCTTTTTTCTTAATATTATTGATTTTTTTTCATCTCCCTTTGTTTGAGCTATTGCGAGAGCAAACTCAAGTTTTTCAAGCTGGTGACCACCCTCAAAAAAAGATAATTTTTTCTTTATGTGGCTTCTTTTAGTTTTGTATGAAATTTGTGAAGACATAAAATTCATGCTTTTTTAATATTATGCCAATAAAAGGGGACATTACGAGAGAAAAACAAAAATATTATTTGACTATAAACCCAAGCAAGAAAGAAATTCTCTAATATTATGTCCAAATATCTTTTAAATTTATGCCAAACATAAATCTAATCTATTATCTAATAGCAGGAGGAATTTTTGGAGCTTTAGCTCTAAAAACAGGAATCCCTGCAGCTCCTCTTGCAGGGGCTTTGATAGGCGCAAGCATACTCAGTATCAGTGATAAAGTTGATATAGCAGAGTGGCCAATAGGAACAAGAACAATTTTAGAAATTGGAATTGGAACAGTTAT
>QCQK01000021.1 GCA_003209565.1 Prochlorococcus sp. AG-449-J16
AAGTTTTAAAGGAGAAAATATATCTCTTTTGGATGATTCGGTATTAATCAAAAATTATAATGATTCTCTTAAATCACCTCAATCTAGGAGATTTTACAAAACATTAGATAATGAAGACTATCATGACACAATCATGGTCCAAAATATTTTACCTCTAGATAAAATTTCTATTTGAAATCCTTTCACTTAAGAACTACTTTTTAATATTTTTTACATACACTCAATAAAAAACATTTTTCTGGGGGGGAATAGATCTTAAAAAAACTACTTGATTATTAATCATCCTCATCAATACTAGAAGTTATTAAACTCTTTTTTGCAAGGTTTTCAGAACCATCATTTATTACTTCTTCGTCAGTTTCTTTAACTGCCTTCTCAATTTCCTTTTGAAACTCTCCAGAAGCTTGTTGCAAGCTTTTCAATGTTTTTCCAATTGAACGTCCTAGTTCTGGTAGTTTTTTAGGTCCAAATATTAAAAGAGCTAAAACAAAAATTACAGCAATTTCTGGAATTCCAACACCAAATATATTCATGTTTTCAGCCTAATTTTTTTGTTTTTATACATTATCCAATTGCTCTTCCATTATTTCTTGTGATGGCAATAACTGTAGACCTTGGAACGCTATTACCTCCATCAGGGAAATGACAACTATCTGGATTTTTTTCTCCAGGATGTTGTACACCTACAAACATTGTCTTCTTATCCGAACTCCAAGTTATGCCAGTAATTTCACATTCCTTAGGACCAACAAGAAATCTACTAATTTCTCCTGTCCTTGGATTTGCACAAAGCATTTGATTATTTCCCATTCCTGCAAATTTTCCAGAATTACTATATTTACCATCTGTCTGAATCCACAGATTGCCTTTAGAGTCAAAGGCGATCCCATCAGGCGAATTAAACATATTATCTTTGTTTATATTTTCTGAACCTTTGTATAATCCTTCTGCTGTTTCAGGATTTCCAGCCATTACAAAAAGATCCCATTTGAAATCTACTGATGCATGATCTGAATTGCTAGGTGTCCATCTAACTATCTGTCCGTAAGGATTATTTTCTCTTGGATTTACTGCGTTAATTGGTTGATTATCTTTAACTCCTCTATTTTTGTTATTGGTTAAGGCACAGTATGCTTCTACTTTTTTGGGATTAACAGCGACCCACTCAGGTCTATCCATAGTTGTAGCTCCAACTTTAGTAGCTGCGAGTCGTGTAAAAATTGCGATTTCAGGCTCACTCATTCCAGATTCTTTTAAATTTATCCATTTACCTGTTCCATCATCATTAAAAACAGCAACAAATAACTCTCCCTCAGTTAATAAATCGTAGTTAGAAGAAGCACCTTTTTTATATTTTCCTTTGGATACGAACTTATATAGATGCTCACCTCGTTCATCATCTCCCATATAAGCAACAACTTGTCCATTTTTAGAAATAGATACTTCACAATTCTCATGCTTAAACCTACCCATTGCAGTATGTTTCCTTGGCATTGATTGTGGCTTTGAAGGGTCAATTTCAGTTATGTATCCGTGCCTATTAACTTCGTTTGGATTCTTAACTAAATCAAATCTATCTTGATTCATAACCCAGTTGTAACCTTTGTCTTTTGTCTTTAGACCATATCTTGCTTGTTCTGGGGGAATAGTGGCGGATGGATTGGAAGGTGAAGAAAAGTAACCATGAAAATTTTCCTCGCAAGCTAGATAAGTTCCCCATGGAGTTCTGCCGTTCCCACAATTATTAAAAGTACCTTTTGCAACTTTTCCGGTTAGATCCTCATCAGTTTTCATTAAATAGAACCCAGCTGCTGGTCCATCTAAAGCTATTTTGGTATCACCTGTAATTTTTCTGTTGTAAAGTGAATCTTTTTTTATTTTCCATTTTCCTAATTTCTTTTCTATTTCAAAAATAGAAACTCCATGCGAAGCAATTCCTTTGCGTACGTCATCAGATGTTTCTGGTAATCCGCTAGCTCTATTTCCATAAATTATTTTCCTATTGCAATATTCATTATTGACTGCAAGAATTGATTTCCCCTCAATATCAAAGAGGCTCATGCCATCATTATTATCCCCAAAAGACCCTTCCTGAGATTCTCCTGTTCCTCGTGTTATTTGATCAAAATCATCCACTCCGCTCCATAATGGATCACCCCATGATGCAACTTTATGCCAACTAAATCCCTTTGGAAGAGTAATTGTATCTTTACCATTAGCTGGCACAGGATTAAAACTTATACCATTAAAACCACTTAAGAAACTAGTTGCTTTCGCAGGACCAATTGTCGCAGCAATAAATGCTCCAGAGCCTAAAGCAAATGAACCTTGCAAAAATTTTCTTCTTGAAACAACATCATTAAAATCAGCCACAAGATAAAAGTGATAACTAATTTAAAAATTGTTCTCTAGGTTTAAATTGAATTTAAGTAAAGTATAAATTTTGATTAGCATTAGTAAATAAAGATACGTAGCTAAAATTTTTTTTATAATTAATTAACATTCAGATTTTTTTAATTAATTTAATCAAAAATATTTTTAACTTCCACTTAATAAAATTGCCTTATAAGTTAATTAAAAAAAAACTTTTGTTATTTTTAAATATTTCTTAATTCAATTCAATTAATCTTGTATTGTCTCCAAGAATGAATCCTTACTAGGAAACCTCATGAAACTTTTTAATAAGAATGAAATGAGAAAAATTTTATTAATTGATGCACATCCTGATAGCGACAGACTTACCAGTTCTTTAGTAGATGCTTACAAGCGAGGTGCACTTCAAAGTGGATACGACGTAAGAACTATAATCATAAGAGATATGGAATTTAATCCTAATCTTAAGTTTGGTTATAAGAAGCGCATTAATCTAGAACCAGATCTGCTTATGGCTATTGATGAAATTAAAGCATGTGAGCACATGGTTTGGTTTCATCCTCTTTGGTGGGGCAGTTTACCAGCACTTCTAAAAGGATTTATTGATAGAACTTTTCTCCCTTCCATTGTTTTTGATTACAACGAATCGAAGCTTGGCGGGATGGGATGGGATGGATATCTTGAAGGAAAATCAGCGCTTATTATAGCCACTATGGATACCCCAACTTTCTTGTACCATTGGATTTATAATGCCCCTAGCGTGAATCAGTTGAAGAAAGCGACGCTTGGATTCTGTGGAGTAAAGCCTGTAAAGGTAACTGAATTTTCTCCGGTAAAAGGCTCCAAACCAAATACTCGAGATCGATGGATTAAGAAAGTTTTTCAACTAGGACTTAAAGGTAAGTGAGAATAATTAAAGTGAAAAGAGTAGAAAGTAAGTTACAAGATTCAGTAAAAGAATCTTCTATTAGATAAAAAAAGGAAGTGGAGGAGCTTTCTTATTAGTGAAGTAATCACAATTAGGACTAACTCTTTTTAAGTTGTTTTCTAGCTGATCGAATTGGGCATCAGAAATTAGAGCATTACCATTACGATAATTCTCGTCATACCAATTAATTTTTCTTTCTAGATAAGTGCTCAGGATAATAATGCCAAGTCAGAAGCTTTCTCTAAATCCTTAGTTTGGAATCTAGCGTAACTTTTTAGGTTTGTATCTGCGTCATGCCCCATCATGTCAGCAATTTGTTTAACTGTTCTCATAGTTCCATTACTTAGTGGTCTAGTGTGACCAACATAGGCATATCTATGACGGAAAGAATATGGAACAGCTTCTAGACCTTCAGCTCTTGCTTCAGCACAAATTGACTTCCATATATTTCTAATACTTTTTCTTCTCAAGTATTCTCCAAGATTCTGACCTCCTTTTCCTTTTGGTATTTCGGGTAATTTTTCTCCCGCTGCTAACCTTTGCACCAAGTTGTAATTCCAATCAAAAGGTTTTCCATCAATATCCATTACTGCTAAAGGAAATAATTGTCTTTCTTTAAAATTAGAATTTTGCTTCTGATAAATACACCAAAGTTCTGACTTATTGTTTCTTAAAACTAGATGATTAAGTTCTTCGGGTCTTAATCCATAAACTGAACATAGTTGAACAGCAAATCTCCATCTTTGAGCTTGGTCATGCTCTCCAAAGTTATCCACCAATCTTCCAATCTGGGCATCTGTTAATGGATAGCCTATTCTCTTGCTATTTCCAATAAGATCATCTCTCTCTCCCGCAACTAAGGGGTCTAGAGGTCGCCAATAAGATGGGAAGTCTTCATGGTTGCAGCAATAATCTAAAAATCTATTAAAAGCTAATCTCATATGCCTTCTTTGAGTAGTTCCCAACTCCCAACCTTCTAGTTGTTTATCTTTTCCATGAACATATTCATTAAGTACTTTCTTATGTAGTGTTTTTGAGTTTTGTGGCTTGTGCTTTGCTTTATTCATATAAAACATAACTGCTTCTAAAACAGGCAAGTGCTTTTTCTTCCAAGTTGGTTCTTTTATTGTTCTTGTTGTTGTCTTTCTATATCGAATCAAAGCACCCTCCCAATCAAGTGTGATTTCATTATCATTTTGCTTAGTTAATTTAAAAGCAATTTTTAGAGGTAGTTTTTGATTGCTTTCTAAATATGCGTCAGCACCAATCCTTATAAAGTCAAAAGCATCTGGCCATTGATTCTTATCCCAAGCAAAAGGAAGATTTATTGAAGTAAATCCTTCTTTCTTGTTTCCATGTAAAAGACGCATATTTCCTCTATCGTTCGAAATTTGCCAACCAGAACCAATCTTGGTCTTAATTGCGTATCTAAACCCTTTAACCCAACTTTCTGTAGCAGCCATAAACCAACCTAGTGCTGCTTTATTTTCCACGGAAATCCGTGGAATTACAACCTATAAATGCGAAAGTGTGCAGTCTCGTGCAGTCTTATTCAGTCTATGACTCAAGTTATAGCTTAGATCCCTTAGTCTCACTAAGGCCACCGTAGTCCTTTGGGAGCACTAGGTCGCAGGTTCGAATCCTGTCGCCCCGACTCAATCAAAACCAAGTCATACTAGCGAGTTACCCAGACTCGCTTTTTTTATTGAAAAATCTGTCTACAGCAACCGCGGACAAATTGCGGACAAATTCCTATTATGAGTTTTTAATTGGTTAGCTTAATTTCACTGAAATATGTTTGTAACCCTTATTTTTTTTAGTAGTTGTAGTTATCTTTATTTTTTTAAATCTAAGGTCTAAGAAAATCAGTAGGGAATCTTCACCTAAAATTCGCAAAATATCTTAAGTTCAAAATAGTTCTTATCAAGGACAATTAAAGGCCAGAGATAAAGATATTTCAACAAAAACTATAAATAAAACAAATAATCCTACAAACAACGGATACTTATCAGGACCAATTGAGAAATATTATTTAACTCTTCCTCTTGAAAGTAATAGCAAAGGTAAAGACCCACAAAAAAAATTAACCGAGGCTGTAGAACATAAAAAAAATGAAAATTGGGAAATGGCTTTTAAAGCTCTACACGAAGCTTACGAAAGAATGAAATATAGTGAAATCGATTATGGCATAGATAAATTCTTAAGACTACCAATGTACTTACATGCTGCAGGAAAAAAAGATATCGCATGGAAGATACTTAATAACTATTTAAGAGGAGAATATCCAATAATTAAAGGAGAAAAAAATCTATTTCAACAAGCTATGGATCAACTAGAAATAAAAGACAAAATGAGGGTGGTTTTAGAACGTGAGAAAAAATTCACTCAATCTCTTTTATTTTTCTGTGAAGTGCAATATTTGAATATCCAGAATCTGAAAGAAATTTCAAAATGGGATTTTGATTCTAGAGAGACAAAGTCTTTTCACAAAAAAAGACTAGCTGAAGCATCTTCACTTAAGAAAATATCAGAACTATTGAAACCTAAACTTAAAAAAGCAAAGCTATCTGGTCAAGAAGAAAAAATTGCAAAACAAATTTTAAGTATTTTCAAAAAAAATATGAATCCTATTATTGGGACTAATGAAGTAAGGAACTCAGTAAATGAAATAATAAAAAACAGTCTCAGTTAATAACTAAATTCCTTGAAGATTTAAATTTAAAACAAAAAGTCTTTAATAATTTATCTAAATCTGATAATTAGATTTTTAAATTTTTGAAAAAAGAAAGGAAATAAAATTATGGTTAAATTTCTTCAGATTATTTAAAATTTAAAAATATAAATTTAGGCAAAGGATGAATAGTTTTTTACTTTTTCTAACTGGGGTATTTTCCGGAATATTTGCTGGTTTCTTTTTGACTAAATCTTTCTGGAAAACAAACAGAGAAGCTGAATTGAATATCAAATTGAAATCTCAAGAAAAACTTGAAAGTGATTTGAAAACACAATTTGAAATCTTAAGTTCAAGAATGCTTAAAGAATCAAGGGAGGAATTAATAAAAGCAACAAAAACAAATGTTTCTGAACCTTTCAACCAACAAGTAGATAAGTTAGCCAAACAAGTAAAAACTCTAAACGATGAATCGAGAGAAAAATTATCTGTCTTGTCTACTACTACTCAAGATTTAAAGACAAAGAATGAGGATGTTGAAAGTGCCGCTAAAGAATTAGCCAATGCTTTACGTAATCCAAACATAAAAGGAAGGTGGGGGGAGGTGACACTTAGAAGAACTATGGAATATGTAGGTCTTAATAGGTATTGCGATTTTGATGAGCAGGTAACATTAACAACAAATGATGGGACTTATAGGCCCGATTGTGTAATAACAATTCCTGGTGAAAGATTATTTATTATTGATTCCAAAGCTCCTCTCGATAGTTATCAGGATGCTTTAAAAGCGAAAGATGAAAGGACTTATAAATTGGCTTTAGATAATCATGTTAAAAAAGTTCAAGGACATATTAATGAGCTTTCTAAAAAGAAATATTCAAATAATAAGACTAATAAAGGAGTCGTATTAGATGGTGTAATTATGTTCATTCCAATTGAAGGTGCATTGGCAATGGCATTAGCTCATGATGAAAAATTACTAGAATATGCTTTTGATAAAAAAATAATTCTCACTTTCCCAACAAGTTTCCTTGCAATTTTACAAAATCTTTCTATGAATATTGAACAAGCAAATTTAACAAGAGGTATTCAAGAAGCATCAAATAAAGCAGGAGAGTTAAATAACGCTTTAGAATCTTTTTTAAAGAGATTTAATGATATAGGTTTAAAAATAAAACAAACAGCCTCGATTTATAATGAAGCTCATAATAAATTGAAAACAACTATTAAAAAAGGAGAGCAATTTGCAGAATTGACAGCTAAAAAAACAAGTCTTTCATTATCTGAAGAAATTTCTGAAAATAAAATAAAGCAATTTGATATTTAATAATTTTAAATTTATTTATTTCTAAGAATTTAAATAAAGAAAGAATTGCGGACAAATTGCGGACAAATATTGCTTAATTTGTCATGACAAACTTCGCAGATCTAAGCAGAAAATTTGATATTGCTTGAAAACCTAGTGCTCTACTAACCTTGTGCAGTGTTTTGGGAGCACTAGGTCGCAGGTTCGAATCCTGTCGCCCCGATCAGTAATAGCAGCAAGTCTAAGCTAATAATACATTTAACCTAAAAAGTAGAGTGCCCAAAAAGTGCCCAAAAGTTATTTCCCCAGAATAATTAGCATAACTTTAGAAGGAAGTTTGGTATTTGGTTCTGCCCGACTTATGGCGTAACTTTCTAGGGGTTTTCTGTCTCCCCTTTTTTTATGCAAGTAGTAAGCGTTTCACAAAAAAACAGCTTAGGATAATAGATTTTATTTAAGATATAAAAACAAAAAAATTTCGGGAGTATTAAATGTCTATCATTACCGACAATACAGTTTTAGTACATATTTACAGCGGTTTAGAATCTAAAAATAAAGTAACTTTAGGTTTATTGGTTGCCCTTACTGCAGAAAAAAACGATCATAAAGTAACTCTTTTTCTAGCAGGAGACGGAGTACAAATATTAGATTGCAAAAAAGCTGGTGAAATAGTTGGTCAAGGTACTGGAGATTTATACGAACTTCTTCAAAATTTGAAGAAATCAAAAGTTACGATATATGTTTCAGGTATGTCTGCTAAATCTAGGGGTTACGATGAGAAGCTTCTAGATGGATATTCAGCAGAATTTGTGATGCCGGATGTTCTAATTGAAGAATCAATTAAAGCGGATAGCGTACTTTGCTATTAAAAAAAGGAGCCAAGTACTCCCTAATTTAGATCGACTGTCAATTAATCAAATATTTAAGTTATTTTTAAGCAGCATTATATTCATCCCTATCTTCAAGCTCTCTCATAAATCTTTTATCTAATAAGTAATTGTCTATAAGTTCTGCTGCCAGCACTATCTCAGCAGCATTTTTAGATAGTTCTTGTGGATCTTTGTCCAATAAGTAATTGTCTATAAGCTCTAGATTGTACTCGTTTTCTTTAATTGGTTTATCGCTGTCTAATAGCTTTCTTATTTGCGTAAATACAAGCTCTTGATCGTATCCACTTTCTCTAATTACTTTCAACATTTCGTCTGGAATTTCCATAATCTTCAACCCCCATATGAAAGTTTTTTTAGAGCAAATTAGAGCCTATATACGCATACTTACGAAGATATAAGAAAAAAGCAAGAAAAGAATATGCAGAATTATTGAAAGAAGTTTGGAAGAAAACTAGTATTTTTATAAGTTATTTTTAAGCGGCGCAAGTAGTGAGCGGTTCATTTAATCTTCTTTTTTTCTTGTATTTCTCTCGATAGCGAAAAAAGCTGACATTGAAGAACTAATAATTATTGACCCCAATCCACCTAAAACTAAGAATTGACTATCTTCACGATTCTGAGCGGCATTAATATTAAAATCATTTAATCTTTTTTCGTAATCAAAATAACTTTCATTTACCTTTTCAAGTTTTTCTCCTTTTTTCCTCCATTCATCTAAGGTAAGTATTTCTTTTTGAAATGATTGTGTAAATAAAGCTCCTGATCCGATAATTGCAAGAAATCCACCAAAAGCAGTTAAATTATAAAAATATCTATTTATTCTAAATAAAATTTTATTTTCAAAAAAAGAATTAACTAACTTCATAAAAAAGAGGGTTTTATCCCTCTATGTTAGATCGATTGTCAATATTGCTTAGTTAAAGTCTGCTATAGCCTAATTTTGATTGAAAAACCTTAAATGGCACTCCTGTTCCTTTCATAACTTCAAGACACTTATCCCCAACTGTTCCGTATACTTCAACAGTAAAATCATCCGCAAGTTTTGGATGTTCTTGTAAATATTCACCTACTGCAGGATTAGCCAAGTGCGCTATAAAAGCTTCATCATTTTTATAAGCCTCAGACCATACAAAGATTAGAGGATTTTCTGGATCCTGGTCAAAAGTATGATGCAACATACCTGGCTCAACAGCCTCAACAGCTTTATCTGTTTTATCTGCAAGTTCTAGGTATTCAGAAACTTTATTTTCTTTTACTGTGATTTTTGCTAGAAGAATAAAAGGTGTATCTGCTCCAAAATTTGTCATGAATAAAAAGTAGTTACGCTTATCTTATTTATTTTTTAATAAAAAAGGAGGATAAATTCCTGTATTTAAGATCTACTGGCAATAAATTAAAAACCTATTGCTACTTTGTATAGATTCGTTTTCATATATGTAGAAGAATTTATTAAATGCTTAAGTTAATTGTTTACCTAGTCCTTGGCTTTTACTCAACTTATATGGAAGTAGTTCAATTAATATCAAAAATTAGAAGATTTAAAATTATCCCAGTATCAAATCAATTACCTGCTTAAAACAAGAAACCCTTCCAGAAATTCCAACTACTGAAAGGGTTATTAAATCGACTCGTAAACTATATTGAATCAATCTATGTCTTGCAGCAAACGTAGAGTGTGCTGACGAGGTTTGGCCTCAATTAATTTATAGCAAAAAATTTCAAACTCCCGCTACTTTTTGTTTCTCTAGTCGTTTTTTTAGAATTGAATAATTTTGTTTAGCCCATTTTCGAGAAATATCTAATTCAAGATCTAACTTTTCTCTAAGTAATTTGCCAATTTTAAATACTTCTACGAAGCCTAGATAAATTATTACCAGCACCTTAATTATATTTATTGCTACAGAGATTACCTTTTCAATTCTTTGATCTTGCATTTGAACTTATTGAAGCTCACTCAAATTAACAGAGGTAAAAAATTATGCAAATGCAATTAGTCATTGAGGGGGTAGCTGTAGGGGTAGCTAGAGTCTATAAAACCTAATAAGATCTTCGAAGATGTCCCTATATTGAGTCTCAAGCTTGTTCCACTCTCCACAAATAATTAAAGCAATAACTAGGGTTTCAAGGAAAAGGCCTTTGATAGATCGAGTGCTTTGGGAGCACTAGGTCGCAGGTTCGATTCCTGTGGCCCCGACTCTAAAAATCCATTTATAGACAGGCTCCTAAGCATGTCTTTTTTTTAATGCCCATATTATGAGCGCAATGGTTGAGGTCAAACTGCGGTCAAAGAGGCTTAATTGAAAGGTGAAGTGTTATTAGTAGGAGCTATTAGTAGGATTTCAAAAACAATTCCAGTCAAAGCAATAGGCAATACCCAAATACCAATAAATCTATGATCAAAAAATCTTAAATGATCTTCACCCCTGAAAACACTTCGTAAAGAAGTAAATAGGGTTTCTGGTTGCTTATAAGATGGCCCATTTACAGAAGGAGAATATGGCTTAACAAAGGCTGAAGAAGCAGAAAACTTTGCGATTTTTCTTAAAAAATAAATAGGTAAAACCCATATAGCAACGAATCTTCCACCAAGCCACTGTCTCGCATTAGGCAGAGCGTACTCTTTTATAGATTTATTCTCTGGCATTCCAGATTCCAAATTCTTGTAAATTTTTTCTAATATAGATTCATTACTTGATTTATTGATCATTTGATTTTCAGAAAAAATTACTTTAATAAGGTGGAATAAATAAAAATATTCCTAACTACTAAAATAACTAAAACGTAGCTAGGAATATTTTCGTTGGCTAGGTTCATAAAGACGGAATCTATACCGTTGCAGATTCGCCAAATATCTACACATTCTTTATAAATAAAAAACTCTTTTTTAAAAAGTAAATAATATACATAAGAAGGAATAATATTTAATAATTTAGAGTTTTAATTAAGAATTTAATTTAATATTCATGACTATTAAAAAATATTTAAACCTCATTTTCTAAGATTGCGAAAAAGAAAATGAGGTCAAAGGGAGGTTCTCATTACGAACCGCTTTATCAAAGCTAGCGGTTAGTAGATTGCCCTAATATCTACTTATATATTTATATAATGAGTTTTAAAATACAGGAAGATTAATTTTATACAGATTAGTGTTTAATATTTTATGTGATTATTTCTTAGGAAAAGCTAATTAATGTAGTGACTATAGTTATTGAAAGATAAAAAAATGCATAAAGAGAAACTGCAAAAAACAAATACTGTTCTATTGGAATCATGAGAATGTATTAATTAAAAGGGTACGTTAATTTGATTAATTTTTTGTTAAAAAGATATTCTCTAAAATATAATTTTGTTCTATTGAATCATTTTTAAGAGAAATATTTTTCGGCAAATTATTATTCGTAGAATTAAAAGCACCCCATTTTTTTAGCCAAAATAAGGTATAAAAAAATGCGATTAAAAATGGTGCTCCAACAATAAAGAATCTAATGTCCATCAAAATTTCCTATTAATAAGTTTTAAACTGCATTGCCAATATTGCTCCAAGGAAGAAAACGGTTGGAATCCCTAGTGCATTGACTGCTGCGGTTCTTACCGTAAATACTGGATAACCTTCTGCTGGTCTACCAGTATCAGGAATTAATGCTGAATCTTCCCAGACTTGATAATTTTTAAAAGGAGCTACTCCCTTCTTTGGTAAACCTAGTGGTGTTAATCTAAATACATCCCACCTACCTAACCAAAAGACTGTGAATATCCATGAAAATATTATTGGAGTAATAACAAGTAAAATCCTAAAATCCATTTCTAAAAAGTAATAATAAATTGTGATTATTATTTTGTCTTTTTTAATTAAATAAATGATTCGATCATTAACTTATATTTAAAGAAAAACTTCTAATAACATTGTCTCTAATCATTAGTAACAACATGAAATGATTAATTGATTTATTTAAAGTATATTTTTTTGGATTGCGACATTTAGATATTTTTTTTGATGTAGATTTTAGTTAATTAAAGAACAAATATGGAAAACTTTAGATTCTTACTTTTTGGTTTTGCAGGAGTTAGTGTAGTTTTTTGGGTGGCAATAATAGCTTTATGGCATGCATATATGTTTCCAAGATTCTTCAATGAAGATAAAGGTTTAAATACTGTTATCAATCAAGAAATAAAAGTTTCAACAGATCCAATTTTAGGCAGTTTGGTTAACAGCAATAATTTCAAAAATAGAGACAAATATTCAATGAAAAATTTGGTTATTGCAGACTTTTCATCAGGAAGTAACAATTTCAAACTAAATAAACTCTACACAACAGTAATGATTGGAGTTACTTTTACAAGTTTTATTTTTCTCACTTATGGATTAAGTAGTTCAATAACAACATTAAGTTAAATGGAATCTATATATGTAATTGTTTTTCTTACTTGCTTTGTTTATTTAATTTTTGACTCATTCAAAAATATAAATATTAAATAGATTACTAATTTTTTTTTCCAGCTAATAAAATTTTTCTTCTTATATAAAAGAATACTAGTGTAGTAATTATCATTACAGGTGGATGAAATGATATTGAATTTAGATATTCGAAATAATCAAATGATTCCAAAATTTTACTTGTAATTCCCCAAAACTATATTCCATCTCTCAAACTTTTATTGATTTAAATAGATCAATATCTTGTATAAAATGCTATTCAAATTTTTCTTAACTAATATTTTCCGCACAAATTGCAGACAAATATTGCTTTATTTGACAATACAAATCACGCAGAACTCAGAGAAAAATCAGCTATAGATTTAAAACCTTGTGCTGTACTAATCCTGTGCGGTATTTTGGGAGCAATAGGTTGAAGGTTCGAATCCTGTCAACCGGACTCTAATAATCTAAGTGCTAGAAAGATTTCCCAGCCTGTCTTTTTTTATTGTATGAATCTGTCCATAAGCGAAAAGGACAAATAATGGACAAATTGCTTTTGTTTAATTCTTGATTTGTAAAATGGATACTTAAATTAAAGAATGATAAAATTTAAAGTCTACAAAATGAACAAATTATGGCAAGTTTGAAAAACGAATATTTCAATCGAGAAGATGTTATTGAAACTTATAAACCAAATAAGCTATTAAGTTTATTTCATCTTTCAGTATTAATTATTTTGTTTCTGTATAGCACGGCTGTTATTTTTTCAGATCAAGAAGGAGCAGTCTCTGCAGGATTTACGCTTCATTTAATTCTTACATTACCCTGGGCGTTCTTTGCGTGTAGAGATTTATTCTTTAGAAAAAAGATGTGGATGAAAGTAACTACAAAAGGAATTGCTATTTCAAGAGTGTTTGGAGGTATACAATTTATTCCTTGGAATGTAATTAAAGATTTTGAAGAAAGGTCACATTATCTCTTATTCCTTCCATTTATAAAGATTGATCCAAGAGTATATCTGAATTTTGTGGATGGATATAAGGAGGATGACTTAGAAACATCAACACTCCAATTATCTTTTTTTGCAGGAACTGATAGCACTACTCAAAAATTCAATGGATACTTGAATAAGTATAAAAACAATAAATGATAAAAAGAATCATTTATTTATAGACAAAATATGGACAAATTTTTCTTAAATTGACAGGGCAAACTAAGCAGAAATAAGCAAAAAAAGTAGGCATAGCTCGAAACACTCGTGCTTGCGATAGGTGGGGAAGTGCTTTGAGAGAGCTAGGTCGCAGGTTCGAATCCTGTCTCCCCGACTCAATCAAAACCAAGTCATACAGAGAGTTTCCCAAGCTCTCTTTTTTATTGCTTGCTTTTAGATCAATGAGACTGAGCGAGTTTTAACGAGATTCTGCTATCCCTTGCAACCTTACCGAGTGGATTCGCTCAAAATGATTATGACATCCACAAAATAATCCCAATAATTCTTATGATTAAAAAATACTAAAAATTCAAATGAAATCCCTCATTTCAAGTAAAAGATCAAAAGCAATATTAGGTATTGGTTTATTAGCTATTGGTATTGGTGCAATTTCAAAAAAGGTTATCAGCTATCCAACTGGAGGCTGCATGAAAGGTACTCAGGAATTAACTTTAAATAAGGGGATAAATAAGTTATTTATTTAACGAGTAAGCCTTTTATCAGAGATACCCAAACTCACAAGTTAATTCTGCAAGTATGCGATTACTTTTCTTAGTGCCTTCAGGAGGCAACTTCTCATACTTAGCGAGAATAATCATTTCATTAAGTCTGTTAGAGTCCCATTTCCCATCATCCATATTGCATAACTCACTTAATAGATGGTCTTTATCTTGGCCATCTATTGGACATGAGTAGAGAGGTGTCATGAAAGCAAGAGCAGCTAGTAGTTGGAGTAGTAATAAGCGTTTCATTTAATAACCTCTAGTGTTCCATTTTTGAAGTATTCGGGACCGTGTTCTGGGACATCACTCCCTTTGGTAGTAATTTCTTTCAACATCCAATCTGCTGCTTCTTGATGAGAAGTTGCATTAAGACAAGCCAATACATGAACTCTCTGCCAACAATTAAAATCGTCTTCCCAATAAATCATAAAAAGTAAATGATCTGTTCTAAAAGTAGGGGGGCGTTCACGCATTTTTTTTTCTTCATCAAAATCAAAAGAATCCTTTCTCTCTCCATATGATTCCCATTTAAATTCACAAACATAGTAATATTCTTTTTTTATGGTTTCATTTGTTGTAGGCTTTTTATTTTTCAAAAAAGTGGCCACTTCAATAGTGTCGGCAGGGTTAGAACTTTCTAATTTAGAATGGTCATGAAAAAATGAAATATTATAATCACCGTCTTTTTCTTTAGGTCTTTCTTGCTCAAATACAAAGCTGATCGCACTAAAAAAAGCATCTTCAATACAGTAAAACCTTTTTATTTGAGAAGTTTCTTTTACCATTAATCAAAAAATGAACCTAAAAAAAAGGTTTTATATCTAGTTTAGATCTATTGTCAAAAAAACATTTTTTGTTTTGGCGCAGCTTTACCCTTCTTTTTTTGTCCAAACTTCCTCAGTTCTTCTCCAACCTTGAGCAATTAATTTTTTCCATTCTTCTCTAGCTACTTCTTTATTTAATTCTTTTCTAGTAGTCATAACAGGTGGTTCTTTACCCCATGTAGAAGTAACCTTTCCAGAATCGACAAACATATATTTAAAAAATTGGTCTTTATTATTCGTATTTTCAATAAACCTTTTAACTCTTGTTCTATTTGAATTAACCAACCAGTAAGACCTAGCCATTAGTTATTTTTTTAATTTTTTCTAAATTCCATTTATCAAATATTAATTTCATTTCTCTTTCGTAGTATTTTACTTTCTTTGAGAAAGGTAGTTGTTGAATAATTATCCCAAAGGGAAATTTAAAAAAAGAAGAAATATAAACAATATAAAACTCGACAAATGAAGGTTTGGGAGGAAGAGGTAAATTTTTTATATACGCCCAATCAATGCAAGGTTTTAGTTGCTTATCACTAGCGATAATATTCTTTTTACATCTCCACCAAGAGAAAAGATAAATGCAAATAAAAATCGGTAACGGAAGAAGTCGAAACATTTATTAAAAAGGTATTTCTTATGGAGTTATTGATTCAGGATAACCAAGCCTTAATTTACCTGCGGTACAAGTAGTAAGCATTTCATTTATTCCCAAGTTTTCATATCAGTAGTTCCTTGTGATCTTTGCATCCATGCATATTTCCATATACCGTTTTCATTTTTAAAAATGCAAGTGTAAGTTGAAAGATCTTCATTTTGATTTCCTTTAAAACTAAAGATTTCATTCAAAGTGAAAACCGCATATGCTATCTCACCATAAATTTCAATTTTGTGGGTTTTGATTAGTTCTGAGGATTCTGCAACTAAGTCTTTACTATCAAACATTCCCACTAATCCCTGTGCAGATATTGGGTTTCCACTTGGCCTTACAGCCAGAAAATCTTCAGTTGCATTCAGTATTAAAAATGAAGAATCTTCACTGATTGCGTAACCATTAATTAAATTTTCTATGGCTTGAGTACTTGACATTAAAAAAGGAGCTAGTTGCCCCTAATTTTAGATCGACTGTCAATCAAATAAATTCTACATAAAATAGTTCCGAATAAATTGAGTGCTAACAAATCGCCGACAAATAATACTTATTTTGTCAAGAAAAACTATGCATAACTAAGCAAAAAAATAGTTATAACCTGAAAACCTAGTGCTGCACAAGAGCTTTTAAGTGCTTTGGGAGCACTAGGTCGCAGGTTCGAATCCTTTCGCCCCGACTCAATGAAATCCAATTCATGCTTGCAAGTTACCCAGACTCCTTTTTTATTGGGAAAATTTGTCCACGCCTAAAGTGAACAGATAGTGGACAAATATATTGATATTCGATCTAAAAAATGGAATTAACAATTTTTATTTTCAGGAATTATTTTTTTTGCTAGTAATAGAAAGCCAATAAAAATTAAAAAGTAAAATGCTTTATGTTCAGCATTGGTCATTTAAGGCCGGATATCATCAAAAAGGTGCAGAAAAATTTCTTGGTGGGGGGGGAGATTATCCTGGAGTTGAGATGATTGGAAGATATCACGCACCCGGTTCTTTAGAGGGTTGGATAGTTTTAAAGACTGATGATCCAAAAGCAATATATCAACATGCCGCTGAATGGGGTGAATTTCTTAATTGGGAAACCACACCTGTATTTACTGATGAAGAAGCTGGTCCAATAGTTGCCAAAGTCTACTCATAATTATGAGATTGACAGTAGATCTAAAATGAGGGGCAGTTAGCTCCTTTTTTATGTCTTGCTCTGTAACATCTGTATTTACTTTTAAAATCGAAAGCACTTTCGATGAATGGGCTGCAATATTTGATAGTGAAGAAGCAGATAAAAGGCATTCAGAATTTGATATTAAGCCTCTTTTCAGAGGAGTAAGTAAAGAAGATCCTCAAAAAATTATTGTTATTCATCAAGCGCCAGAAGGGAATGTTCAAAAGTTTGTCGAAGCAAACGGTGACTGGATGGCAACTCATAGAGTCGACCTATCAACAATGGAGGAATCATCTTGGACTGCTTCACTATCAAAGGATACTTGTTGTGATTAACTTAATGGCAAATCCAGATTAAAAAATAATATTGCTAGAGCAAGCTTATTTTTTTAAAGAATCAAATATTGAGGGAAGCTAGAGGGTCTCGAGAAAATATATAAGTAAAAAAAAATTATTTTTTTACTTTTTATTTTTGATTATTTCGATTAACAAATTTGGATCCTCAATTTCAAATAAATTCGGAAACTGTTTCTCAAGCTTTTTTAACTCCTTATCATCAAATTTAGACAACAAGTCAATAAAAGCATCATCTAACGCTATTGCATCATTTATCTTCTTTATTTCTTCACTATGCCAAGAGCCTTTTACATAAATGTAACCTCCTTGACTATCTTTAGCTACACATGATTCAAAAACTCTTGGCAAAGCTAAATATCTTTTTATTTTGTTCCAACTAAAATCTATACCTCTACCGAATTTCATTGCCTCATTTAATTTTCCCTCATCATCAGCAAAATCGTAAACATTATCTCCTGCTAAAGTACTTTCCTCATTAATTTTAATTCTGGTCTCAATAAAAAACAGAAAGGCTTCAAAGGCTTCTAATTTAAGTAGCCCAATTTTAGATTGAATATATTGTTCACTAGCTGATGGGTGAAAAGGTGCTCTGACCGTGGTAGTAATATTAAATATTCCTGGTCCTTCAAATGTTAATCTAGATCCCTCTGTCATATTATTTTGACAATTAGAAGAATTATTTGCTGAAAAGCTTTTTGATAAAAAAGAAAACCCAGTTAATAAAATCACAAAGATTAAACTTTTAAAAATATATTTCTTCCTCATTACCTTAGGCTTTTTTAAAAATTATTTTTATGAATTATGTCATACTCGACTCATATAAATCTTAATTTGTATACCCAAATTATAAAAAATGAATAAATCAATTTCCAATTTTAGATAGACTGTCAATCATTAAAAGCATAGTTCGATTATTAAATCATTTGATGACCTAGTTGATTATTAGGTACTAAGCGTAGGGCGGGTAGTTAGGATGTATTTACAAGTTAATACATGCATAAATAAGTATCAATATCTAGTCACAAACTCACAACTATAAATATAATTTACTAAAGCTAAAACTAAAGTCTCAGCACTTTCTTAAAAATACTGACCAGTGCTTAAGGATCACTAGCTGAGAGGTTCGAGTCCTGTTACCCCGATAAATTTTGGCAATAATTATAGGATAAAAATATAGCATTTCTAACAAAAAAGCGTTCCTTAATATTTTAATTAAATGCACTATCTGAACTAGTTTATATTTTTTGAGTGTTTTAAATCTTATTCCTTTTAGACTATAGTTGCGTCGGTTTATTAGTCTCACATAATCTTTCCCAACATTCTTTACTAGCAATAGAATGTGTATACGATGGAATCCTTTTTATGTATAAACTAATTGCCATATAGGTTGGAAAGCCTGACTCACTATAATACCAAATTGTTTTGGTTTCCTCTTCAATAATTCTTTTCATAGTTTTTAAGAATAAATGGACTGAATAATAAATGGCTTATTAACCTATTTCTCCTTTTTTCTTTTTAAAATATAACAGATATAATTTCTAATTAAAATGATTAAAAAAGAAGACAATATTCGAAGCGAAAGCTATTACCCAGATAGTAATTATTATATTGAGCAGGAAAATGCTCCTGAAGAAACTACTCTTTCAGAGAATAAAACATTCAATATGGGGGAAACTTTTGAATGGCCAAATACATACTGGTTCATTGCGGAAAGAACAAATGGTAGGTTGGCCATGATAGGCTTTATGGCTGTCATTATTAACTACACCTTATTTGGTTGGATAGCTTATCCAATCCTTTAAATAGGTAATTATGATTTTGATAAAAATGTTGTAGATAAGTCTGGAACGCATTGACTTCAATATGCTGCGTTTTTTTACTTCATTTGCTATTTATTTTGGTTGGGCTTTTTTCAATGATGCAAGCTTTAATCATTTTGCAAAAAAAATATTCAAGCTTTGGAATTGCAATGGATATAACCCTCTAAGTTATTGCGTAATGAGTTGGAAATAGACTTTTATCCTTAAAAATAATGGCTAAGTCCAATAAATTACAAAAAATACTATTACTCCACCTACACCATAAATTGCATGGGCAGCCATAATAATTCTGCCAAAGCTCCTGTAGGTATTCAATTAATGCTTAACTAACAAGCTCAATAGAATATACAGTATCCTTACAATTATTTTTTTTATCCCATTCCTTTGCAAAAGGAGATTCCATCTCTGCACCTAATTTTTCAAAATCAGTACAGTTCAATAACAAATGAGATTTGTGTTCATTGACTTTTACAAACTCATAATCAGTTACAAACTCCTTGCACATTTCTTCAAGAAATAATGTCGTTACATCATTTTTAAATTCTTCAAATGTACAACTAAAGGTTGAAATAATAAGAGTGTTCATAAAAAAAGGGGGGTTACCCATCTCAGTTTAGATCGACTATCAATTAAAAACTACATTGATTATGTGCCCAAAATCCAACATATTAGTTCAAATTAGTCCACATGATATTCGCCCAATAGTTCTACCAATTTAAAACTACCTATTTTTTCTCAAATTATCTAAAATCTTTTTTTGAATTTTAGGATCTTCCCCAAAAAAATTTGGATATTTATTTACTAATTTATCTAAATCAAAATTGGGATCTTCTGTTTCCAAATTAGATAATTCAGCCCAAACTTCATCTGCCTCAAAAATTATGTTAGCTCTTTCGAATGATTTTGCAGACCATTCTCCACTCCTATAGATTCGATCATCTTTAATACATGTACCTAATTCTTTCATAGATGCTATTGCTCTTTTCATTGAATTCCATCTAGTATCGATTTTTTTTGTATATTTAGTCCCTCCATACTTGGTTTTTATTGAAGAAACATCAATTCCAATAAATTCTTGAAATGCCTCTAATAAATCAATTTTTAATACTCCAATAGTTTCTCCTAAAGATGGATTATTACGTGCATCTTTAAGAGTTCTTCTCTTGGTAATTTTTAATATCCATCCCTCTTTTTTATCCACGTAAAGTCTTTGTTGTGTGCCTTGAAAATTTTCTGGGCAAGTTTTAATATCTCTTGCTAACAATGGACTACCTAAAGATAAAAAACCTAATAATAAACTTCCTTTAATAATCTTTAGAAAGATATTTCTAATGCTCATAAAATACCTTAAAGATAAATTTTTCAAAATTAATTATGTCATATGATTTTAAAATTACATCTAAAACCCTCCAAATTTAACAAAATTATTCAACCAAATCTAATATTGAAATTCTAATGGCTTATGTATTTCGAGTGATTTGGGAGCACTAGGTCGCAGGTTCGAATCCTGTCGCCCCGATTGAGTTATAGCAGTCAATATTGGTTAATAATAAATTTACTTTAAAGAATGTTCTACATATTTCTCCCAAATTAGATTTAGGAATCAATAGCTTTGAAAATTTACTTCTTATTGAAAGCTTCTTCAATTGATTCATTATTAATAGAACAACCATTTGAACCAAATCCTCTTAGATCATAACAAGCCCCATCTAAGTTATAACCACAGCCATCTTGTAGTCCATCTCCTCCATTCTCATCCAACCATTCTTCAAAAAGTTCCTCATTGAATTTATGGAAGGATCCTTCTTTATCCATCCAATGGCATACTATTTCTTTGGGCCCTTCCAGTATAAAACTTGCAAAGATTTTTTTGAATAAAGGTATCTTAACTCCATCCAATTCTTCAGT
>QCQK01000022.1 GCA_003209565.1 Prochlorococcus sp. AG-449-J16
TTTTTGGATGAGTTTAGTTAAATCTTGGAATTCAGTTATCGCTAGTTTATTTCTACTCCCATGTCCACAAATAAGAATCGCGACTTGATTATTTAACTTCGAATCTAAATTATCCAAAATCAAGTTATTACTTATACCATAATAGTAAAGAACAATATTATGTAGTGAAAAACAATAATAACTTGCTTGAAATTCCAAATATTAACTCTAAGGACGCAAAGTTAAAGAAATTAATTTATAACGTAGATGATTCCTTATTTAATAAGGATTATTACTCTAATGAAAAATTTGAGCACCTTTGCGTATGTAGTGGAGGCACAACCTCTAGTTGTGCAAAAAATGGTTTTACAACTCTTGATCTAAGAAAAAATTACAGCAAAATTCATCTAGATAGAAAAAGCAATTTAGTAACGATTGGAGGTGGAGTAATAATGGGAGATCTAGTAAATCATTTACAAAAAAATAATCGGAGTTTTCCAATTGGACTTTCTAAACTTCCTGGAGCAGGCTATATACTTACTGGCGGAGTAAGTCCACTTAGTAGAGCTTACGGATTAGCAATTGATAATATTGAATCAATTAAAGGCTTCTTGGGTAATGGCACATTTATCTCTTTAAAAAAAAATAAAATAGATCCAGAAAAACAATTGATTTGGGAAGCAATTAAAGGCGCAGCACCCTTCTTCTCAATAATTACCGAAATGGAACTTAAAACTATCCAATCTAATCCAATTAAAGTTATTGAAGGATTTGTAAATCTGAATGAACTTTCAGAAATAATAAAATTATCAGAGGAATTTCCAGAAAATATTAGTCTTCAATGGATTTATGCCAAAAAAATTTACATATATGTTTTTGCTGAACTCAAAAATAATTTAGAGGATAAAAGAACAGAAGATTACTTGATTCTTCTAGAAAAATTTCCTGCTCTAGAAAATCAATTATATGAGAACTTTAACGAAGTAAATTTCTTCCCAAAGGAATTGAATTTATATGAGCTGAATGCAAATAACCATTCTGAGGTAATCAGTCTTCTTGGGGAAGATTTAAAAAATGATATTCCAATTTTTATAAAATGTTTGAATGAAATAATGGACAATAAACCAAATAACTCCTGTTATGTTGCTTCTCAACAACTAGGTTGTAAAACTAAAAAGTTAAATAATGGCTCAAGCTTTTTTGTTCATAGAAAAAGCACTTGGAAACCGTGGATATATGCATCATGGAAAAAAAATGATCTCCAAGAAAAAGCAATGGCTTTGGATTGGATTTATAAATCGTGGAGTAAACTAAAGAGTTTTTATCCAAATGTTCATTTGGCCCAATTGCATAATCATTTAAATTCTCATGAAGAAGAACTTACATTAGCTTTTGGAAACAGAATGAATGAATTAAAAACTTTAAAGAATATTTTTGACCCACAGGGTATTTTGCCTCCTCTATGAGGTAACTTCTTAATTATAAATAAACTTATAATGTCAAACTTCTCAAGATATTTATCTAAAAATTGGCTAGATGATCCAAAGTCAAATATTCTCTCTGGCTTAGTTGTTGCTTTTGCAATGATCCCAGAAGCAATTGCTTTTTCAGGTATAGCTGGTGTAGATCCTAAAGTTGGCCTTTTTGGTGCATTTTGCTTATCTATAACAATTGCGATTGTTGGAGGAAGAAGGGGCATGATCACTTCAGCAACAGGTTCAACAGCTCTTTTGATGACTGGACTTGTAGCTTATGGAGAATCAAAAGCTCCTGGATTAGGAGTTCCATATCTTATTGCAGCTGGCATATTAACTGGTATTTTCCAAATTATTTGGGGATATTTAAGACTTGCATACCAAATGCGATTTGTGCCGACAGGAGTATTAAGTGGATTTGTAAATGCACTGGCACTTTTAATATTTCAGGCACAACTACCTCAGTTAGGAATAGGCATTAAAGAATCAAAAGGATTAGTTGAACAAACTTTAAGTCAATATCCAGTTAACTCTCAGATTCCAGTTGTTTGGATCCTTGTAATCCTAGGATTATTAATTATCTATGGGCTTCCAAAAATCACAAAAGTAGTCCCATCTCAACTTATAGCAATAGTATTAATTACTCTTATAAGCATATTCTTTAATCTAGATGTCCCAACAGTTAGCGATTTGGGAAAATTACCTGATGGATTACCAAGTATTTCTTTACCTTTTGGATCAATAGAAAATGGAAAAGTACCTTTTAGTCTTGAAACATTAGGGATAATTTTACCGACCTCACTTGCAATATCTCTTGTAGGTTTAATGGAAACCTTCTTAACTCAAGATATTTTAGACGATGTGACTGATACAAGTTCTAATAAAAATAAAGAGGCAAGAGGACAAGGAATCGCAAATATTGTGGCATCTTTATTTGGTGGAATGGCGGGATGTGCCTTAGTTGGGCAATCTGTAATGAATACTGAAAATGGTGGCAAATCTAGATTATCAACCCTCTCGTCAGGTATATCTCTACTAATTATGATAATCCTTTTAAAGTCTTGGATTGGAGCAATACCAATGGCTGCTTTAGTAGCAATCATGATAACTATCGCAATAAGTACGGCAGATTTAAATGGTTTAAAAAATATAAGAAAGATACCTAAAAGCGATACTGCAGTCATGATTATGACTTTTACAGTTACTATGCTTACAAAACCTCATAATCTTGCACTTGGAGTTATTGCAGGAGTCGCGTTAGCTGCAATTCTTTTCAGCAGAAAAGTCGCAAAAGTTATAACTGTCTCAACAGCGAAAGAAAATAATTTAACTACCTACAAGGTAAAAGGACAATTATTTTTTGTAAGTAAAATTTATTTTTTACAAGGATTTAATATTCATGAACACCCAGAAAATATCGTAATTGATATGTCTTTAGCTCATATTTGGGATCAAAGTGGCGTTGTTGCTCTTGAGCAAATTATTAGAAAATTCCAAAATGGTGGTTCTAAAGTTGAAATTGTAGGATTAAATAAAGAGAGTCTTAACCTATTTGAGAGACTAGGGGGTATGGAAAGCGCTCATTAAAATAAGTTAATTAAGGCTAACTTGTTGATAACAAAACCAAAGCCATTGCTGAAAAAGTAAATTTCTATGAGATCTCCAAGCGGTTTTTGAACTACTTAGATCAAAATTTTCAGGAGGAGGAACATCTCCTTTTTCTTTGTCTCTTTCAATTTCACTAATAATTCTATGCACCGTATATTCAGGATGACCTAAATGCATAAGTTGTTTTTGATCATTAGATTCAAATATTGTATATCCGACTTTTTCTCCATAAGCCAACAAATTCAATTTTCCCTCTTTTTGGGCCTTCTCCATCTCCACATCTGGTAATCCTGCAAATCTACTTTGGGGACAAATAAATTCATCATCTTGTGTACCCATTAAAGGATGCCCAGGAACAAGACTTTTTAAAGGGTATACCCCAAATAATTTCCTATCAAAAACTTTCTTATCAACCCCTGCCAAATAAGCTAGCGCAAAGCCAGCCCAACATAATCCAAGAGTACTAGCACAATAATTTCTGGCCTCATTTACAATTTTCACAAATTCCTCCCAATACTTAACTTCCTCAAAAGCTAGATGCTCAATAGGTGCTCCAGTAATAATGATTCCATCTAACGGTTCTGGATTATTTGCTTCTTCCCAAGTTATGTATAGATTTTTTAGATGATCAAGATCCCATGTTTTATAAGAGTGAGTGTTAAGTTTTATCCAAACTGGCTCAATTTGAAGAGGAGATAAACCAAGTGGATGTAGTAAGTTAAATTCATACTGCTTACCTAGAGGCATGATATTCAAAATACCAATCCTAAGGGGGCGTATATCCTGCCTTTTTGCCAATTCTGGTTCGATCCAAGATATATGATTTTTCTTAACATCACTAATCTTGTGATAGTTACTAGGAATTATTAAAGCCAATAAATCTCCTTTCCTATGTAATTTGTGAGAGTGCCTGTTCGAAATCTGCTTTTATATCATCAATATGCTCAATTCCGACAGAAACTCTTACCATTGTGGGAGTAACGCCTGCAGATAATTGCTCTTCTTCAGATAATTGCTGATGCGTTGTTGAAGCCGGATGAATTACTAAAGTTTTTGAATCACCAACATTAGCAAGGTGACTCGCTAATTTTAAGGAATCAATAAATTTTACTGCATTCTCATAACCTCCATTAAGAGAGAACATAAGCATGCAACCCATTCCCCTTCCAGTAGTATATTTTTTGGCACTTGAATAATATGGATCAGATTCTAGGCCAGGATAATTAACACTACTTACATTAGAATTAGAATCTAGCCATTTTGCTAATTCAAGAGCATTAGAAGTTTGTCTTTCTATCCTTAAACTTAAAGTTTCCAAACCCTGTAATAACAAGAAAGAATTGAAAGGGCTTTGAGCGGATCCCCAGTCTCTTAGGCATTCAAGTCTTGCTCTTAATGCAAAAGCTATATTTCTATTATCGGGTACTCCTAAAGATTTGCAGATATCACTACCGAAACCAAAAGCGTCCCAATGAACGAGGCCATGGTAAGCAGCGCTTGGCTCACTCATCAGTGGGAATTTGCCATTTCCCCAATCAAAGGTTCCAGCATCAACAATAACCCCGCCGATACTTGTTCCATGTCCACCGATCCATTTCGTTGCGCTTTCCACAACAACATCAGCACCAAAATCAATTGGTCTTATTAAAGCTCCACCAGCACCAAGGGTATTATCCACTATTAAAGGTATTCCATTTTCCTTAGCTAATGCAGAGAGCCCCTCAAAATCTGGAATGTTGAACCGAGGATTACCCATTGATTCGACATATATTGCTTTAGTTTTATCATCAATTTTATTTCTAAAACTATCGATACTATCACCATCAGCAAATTTAACTTCTATTCCTAATCTTGGAAATTGTACTTTAAATTGATTGTAGGTCCCACCATAAAGAAAAGATGTAGAAACAAAATTATCTCCTGCTGTCATGCAATTTACGATTGCCAAGAATTGAGCAGCTTGACCTGAAGATGTTGCGAGTGCTGCCATACCTCCCTCCAAAGCTGCCATTCTCTTTTCGAAGACATCTGTGGTGGGGTTCATTAGTCGAGTATAAATATTTCCAAATTCCTTTAACCCAAAAAGATTAGCTCCATGCTCTGCGTTATCAAAGACATAAGAGCTAGTTTGATATATGGGTACCGCTCTAGAATTTGTAGTTGGATCAGGTACTTGGCCTGCATGTAACTGAAGAGTCTCGAACTTTTGGTTGCTCAAAATTTTTAAATATACCTATTATCTATTTAACTTAAAAAAGTCCAAAAAAAAAACAAAAAAAAGATAAATATTTATAAATCCTTTTTTAATGAAGGGTAATTAACTTTCATATATAAACTCAAATCCTCTTTTATCGCAGTTCTGAGTTTCTCAATATTTGCAGAATCAATTATTGGAAAAGTTTTATTAGCCTCAGGATCTTTTTCAGTAATTGATTTCCAATTCTTACCAACATCTTTTTCAGATTTCTTAAGAACCTCATCAAAATTGAAACCCTTATCGTTGTTTATAGCGTCAAATTTACTAAAAGCTTTACTTATGAGTTCTTTTCTAATTTCAAATATATTCTTGGCTTTTAAAGTATCTGGGATACCCATAACAGGTTGGAGTTCTTTAAGAAGTTTTATTTCCTCTTCAATTAAGAGTGTCCAAACAGCATGTTTATTTTTTGGAAGATTAGAATTATTAAAAATATTTATTTCATCGAGGTAAAAATTTAACCATAAATAATATGATTTTTCTTCAATAGTTTTTTTAACGGATATCTTTTTATTTTGGATCTTTGGCAGCAACTTTTCCGCTTTCTTCAAAAACTGTCTATCTTCTCTTTCTAAATTTATTAATCCCCATCTTTGACTGTAGTCCCACAAATCTTCGTATTTTGTTAAATCTTCTTGATTCCAACCAAGAGCTTTCAGTTCATGAGAACGATGTGATAATTCCTTTTTCAAAAAACCTTTTAAAACCATATTAATTCTAACCCCGCAACAAATATTAGTAAATAAATGAACAACTTAGCTTTTTATTAAATTAAAAAACTTATCAATTATGAAAATAATTATTAATAATTTTCAATACATTGATATAACTTGGATTTTTTTTGGAAATTTGATTACTATATTCATTTTTTTTAAGTTCATTTTCCTTTTTGTCAATAATTAATCTCTTGTAAAGGTTTTCAATATCATTAAAAATATAATCTCCTTTTAATTTTTCATTTAGTTCCAAAGATGATTCAGATTTCACAGATTCTTGGCAAAAATTAGTGATTTCTTCTGAACTAATTAAAACTTTATAAATTTCTTTTTTTTCTTCTGAATTTGCATTAAAGCATAAATAAATCAGATTTATCATAGAACAATTATTATTTTTAATTTTAAATTCTTTATAAATGTCTGGCCAAAATTTTAAAGATTTTAGACCTTCTAAACCTCCTTGACTAAGAGAGTATTTATCACACCAATTTATAAATTCTGATACATCTTTTGGACATCTGTTGAGTTGCAAAAGCATATCCGATAAAACTTGTCCTGCTTGAAAATTCCGTGTTGGTTTTCCTTCAGTTGGCAAAGTCATGCTCCCTAAGACATCAGCCTTAACAGCATTTAACTGAGAAAAAGTATAGTCTCCTTTTTCACAAAATTTATCATTAATTATTTCCTTTGCACTAATTATTTCTTCACCATAACCAAGTTCTTTTAATGAAAGATATTTATTCTCTAATTTATTTTCTTTTCTAACTTGTAATGATACTGTTGCGGCCTGATCTAAACATTGAGTTAACAAAATCGTATTAATGGTTGGTAACATTCCTGGCTTATCGGAATGAAAGTTATTTACAAAACCTGCAAATATGGATGAGATATTTTTTATTGATTTTATATATTGACATTCAATATTATGAACTCCTGGAGAAACTTGAATTTTCGGCGACAATTGATTTAAAATGCGCGCTCCTATTAAAGCAGTTAAGGCATCAGGATGACAGAAATTTGCAGTAAAACTATCATTAGGATTTCGTAAAGCTCCATGACGATGAAATCCTGTAAAAAAAGCTAAGTTTGGATATTTATTGCAGAGAATAAATGGGGTTTTATTTTTATTATGAATGCAAAAGGAACCGACAAGACAGCCAAGAACCACATTTTCTCTATTTAAAGTTTTTCTAAGTTCTAAAGCATTTTTAACATCATCTTGTATGTGATTACTGTTTGAAGCCAGAATAACTATCTCACATTTCAAGAGAAGATTTTCTAGATCAAAAGACTTTCTTTTTCCCTCTGAAGAATAATGTCCCATTCTCTTAATCTTTTCAATAATCTCATTATCCATATCAGAAAGGACATCTTTTGAGAAAGCACCTAACAAATCTCTATCTTTCCTAGGAGCTAAGAGAATATTATTTGATTTCCCATGCATGGCACAATTGTATGCTAAAGATGCAGGATATAATCCAACACTGTAGAATCCAACCTTGATCTTCTCTATATTTTCAATTAATGAACAAAAATATTTTTCATCATTTATGTTTTCTATGAAATTATTCTGCATTTTGGAAATTCTTTATAATTTTTTTAATTTCTGACTAATACCAACATTTTTCTACATTAAAGCAATTTTTGACCATAGCAAATTATTTATTATAAATATTGAATTTTTTACTTTATAATTTTTATCAATATAGAAATTA
Source organism: Prochlorococcus sp. AG-449-J16 (assembly GCA_003209565.1). Taxonomy (GTDB): domain Bacteria; phylum Cyanobacteriota; class Cyanobacteriia; order PCC-6307; family Cyanobiaceae; genus Prochlorococcus_A. The sequence continues at coordinate 7,751 of QCQK01000022.1, forward strand.
AATAAAAAAAAGAAATAATTTTGAATATGGAATATATGCCAAGAAATTTAAAAGTACAAAAACAATTAATTTCTTCTAAAAATATCTTATTTATTCAAGACATCGATGGAGTTTGTATCCCTTTAGTTAAAGATCCAATGACTAGAGAATTAGAATCAAAATATATCTATGCAGTAAAAGAATTTGCTGAGGAATTTTTTGTATTAACTTGTGGTGAACATGAAGGTCCAAGAGGGGTTAACAGAATAATAGAAAGAAGTTTAGGGAGCACTACTGAGCCTAAAGACAAAGAACTATATTTAAGAGGTTTAGCTGCCTGCGGAGTAGAGTATCAAGACAATGATGGTGAAATAAGTTTTGAAGGAGTTTCAGAAAAAGAAATGGATTTTCTTTCAAAAGTACCAAGTTTAATAAAACCAAAATTTGATTTAATAGTTAAGAATATTTTCCCTGAACTTAACCAAGAGGATATCAATTTTCACGCAGTAAAATCAATATGTGAAACACGATTCTCGCCAACTATTAATTTCAATAGTCTATTTGATTTAGTGAAAAAAGATTCTGATAAAAGAAAGCTCATTCAAATTAGTTTTGAAAAAATGATGAATGAAATCATCTTAAAAGCAGAATCCGAAGGACACAAAAACTCATTTTTCCTTCATATTTCTCCAAATTTAGGTAATAAAAATGGAAGAGAAACAATTAAACTTTCTTCTAAAGATGATATTGGATCAACAGACATACAACTACTTTTAAAAGGAGCAGTTAAAGATTCTGGAGTTTTATTTCTTTTAAATAAATTTATTGAGATTAAAACTGGCAAATCTCCTTTTGGAAATAATTTTAATTTTAGAAATTCGCCAAAATCTTTCAGAGAAAAGATTGATTTATGCAAAAGATGTATTCGCATAGATGATATGCCTTTAATAGTGGGAGTTGGAGACACAGTAACATCAAAAAAAAATAATGATGAGAAAAGTTATTTGAGAGGGGGAAGTGATAGGTCTTTTCTAGAATTTATACAAACATTAGGTGATGAATTTGGTATTAATAATAAAATAATTTTTGTGGATAGTAGTTCTGGTGAAGTTGAAAGACCTTCTACAAAAAAAACTGGTTTAATAGGAATTAGTGATATTTATGACAACTTACAATTCGATATAGTTTTTAAAAATGGTCCCAAAGAATATATAAGTTGGTTCATTGAACTTGCCAATAAGAGATCAAACTTTAAAAAAAATAGTTGACTTTTTAATTTTCGAATGACAATTTATAAGTAATATATGAAAGATAAATTCCCCTCAATATATAAAGAACCTATAGAAACATTGCAAATTAATATAGGTTATAAATGCAACCAGGCTTGTAAGCATTGTCATGTCAATTCAAGTCCTCTAAGGACAGAAAAGATGTCAAATGAAATCATATCTCTCATTCCAAATATAATTGAAAAATACAAAATCAAGACTTTAGATATTACCGGTGGCGCACCAGAACTTCACCCCGAATTTAAAAACCTAATAACTAGTTTGAGCACAAAACAAGTTGATATTATTGATCGGTGTAATTTGACAATTTTTTTTGAAAAAGGTTATGAAGATCTTCCTCAATTTCTTGCAGAGAATAAAGTGATAATTACGGCATCTCTACCATGTTACGAAAAAGATAATGTTGAGATTCAAAGGGGTCTTGGGGTTTTTGAAAAAAGTATTAATGCTATAAAAATTCTTAATGATTTAGGCTATGGAAATAAAGAAAATGGATTGCAATTAAATCTTGTTTACAATCCTATAAGTCCAATTCTACCTCCTTCTCAGAAAATATTGGAACAAGATTATAAAAAAATACTATACGAAAAATATAATATTGTTTTTAATAACTTGTATACAATAACTAATATGCCAATAAATAGATATGAAGAATCTCTAAGAAGAGAAGGGAAGCTAAATAATTATTACAAATTACTAAAAGAAAATTTTAATAAAAATAATCTAGAAAATCTTATGTGCAAAAGAACTATCAGCGTAAATTGGCTTGGAGAAATTTATGATTGTGACTTTAATCAACAGATAAATTTCCGAGAGAATAAAGGACCAAAGACACTATTTGATCTATTGGATGACTCATTTACTTTTGACTACAGGGTAGCGGTAAAAGAACATTGTTTTGCTTGTACTGCTGGTGCTGGATCGAGTTGCGGAGGGACTTTAAGTTAAAACCAACTAAATGCAATTAGGACATATAGCTCTTACGTTTAAAGAGGATTCAATCAGCTTAAACCCATTTATTTTGGCTGCAACTTTGCCGGCTTCTAAAACTTCATCATTTTCAAATTCTTCTGTTCTTCCACACCTAATACAAATTAAATGATGATGATCAGGAGTGTCATTACTAAGCAACTCATATCTGTGTCCGCCCTCACTGAGTTCTAATTCATGAAGCAAACCCATTTGAACTAAAAGTCTTAAAGTTCTATAAATTGTTGCGAGTGAAACTTTGGAACTTGATTTAACTAACTTTTCATGAACCTCTTCAGCACTAAGATGCTTTCCAGAACCAATATTTTCAAACAAATTAAGAACCTTAAGCCTTTGAGGAGTTAACCTCTTTCCATCTTTATGTAAACCATCGCCAAGAGGAGATGTGATGACATTGTATTGGGAGGATAATGACAACAATTAACCCACGGCTATTCTCAATAATAACTCTAGATGAGAGTAAAACAACTTTTTGGTTTAAAATGTTTACTAAAGTTCTTCAAAATACTATGTTTAATATATCTTTAAATACGAATGATGAAGGGGCATGAAAAATCTTCTGACAAACTATCACCAAAAGTTAATGCTTTATTAATAATAGATGTTCAAGAAAAAATTATAAAAGCAATATTTAATAAGGAATTAATAAATAAAAACATTAAAAAGCTAATAGATGCCTACCAAATTTTAGAAGAAAACATTTTTATATCTGAACAGAACCCATTTAAATTGGGTGCAACGATCCCTGAATTATTACCCAAAAATGGATTTAAAAAAATTGAAAAAATGGAATTTAGCTTAGCTAAAATTCAAGAATTTCTAAAAGAACTTAAAAATAAGAAAGTGACAAATTTGATAGTTTGTGGTATCGAAACGCATATTTGTATTCAACAAACAGTCCTAGATTGTTTACAAAAAGGATTTGAAGTTATTCTCGTATCAGATGCTATGAGCAGTCGAAATAGGGTAGATCATGAAATAGCATTACAGAGAATGATTCAGATGGGGGCAATCTTAACTACTACCGAATCAATAATTTTTGAATTATGCAAAACTGCGGATAGAAAAGAATTTAAAGAAATTAGAAATATAATAATTAGTTAAGGAACATCAAGACTGGTTTGTTATCTAGAGATAATTTAAAATTCTATTAAATAAAAATTTTAAGGTTTATTTGAATATGCAATTTGTTACTGAAAACTTACTTCTTGCAATATCTATTTTTTTTATTGGAATTTTATTATCGATAATAATTTCTAAACTTTCAAAAATATTCTTCAGAAAAATCTCGAAACGTACAAAAACAAATTTTGACGATTTTATTTTTGGAGTCATCTCTGGAATTATTAAACCTATAGGTTTTCTCCTCTCATTTCATTTTTCAATTGATTATTTTTTTACTGATGAAATAACTTTTATCTCTGTCTTATTGAATATTCTGAAATTATTTATGTTGATAATCATTATAAAAGCTCTCAACAAAGTTTTAATCAGATCATTAACAGAATCGACATCGAAAATTAATGATTCCTCAATAAGTTCAATGATATCTTCACTTACTCCTTTAATAAAAGCATTAACATGGACTATTGGTTCAATATTTTTCTTACAAAATATAGGTGTTCAAATGACTGCTATTTGGGCTTTACTGAGTGCAGGTGGAATTGGCGCAGGATTGGCTTTAAAAGATCCAGTTCAAGAGTTTTTTGAATATATAACAATTTTACTTGATAAGCCTTTTCAAAAAGGTGAGTTTATTAAATCTGATGGGGTCCTAGGAATGGTTGAGAGAGTGGGAGTAAGATCCTCAAGGATAAGAAGTATTAATGGAGAAGTAATAGTAATGAGCAACAGTGCCTTAACAAATGGAATAATTTCAAATTATGCACAAATGGAAAAAAGAAGGTTAGTTCATAAATTGGGAGTTATTTATGAAACCTCACCAGAGCTTATGAAATTGATCCCAACAATAATTAAGAAAATAGTTGAAGAGACAAAAGATGCTTCTTTTGATAGGTGTCATTTCACAGATTTTGGTGACTTCAGTCTTAATTTCGAACTTGTTTATTACATACCAACAAATAATTATCTTGCCGCAATGGAAGCTCAACAAACTATAAATTTAAAAATTATTGAGGAATTTGCAGTCAATAATATAGAGTTTGCATTCCCAACACAAACTTTAAATATTGAGAGTAACAAAGCCAAATGATCCGCAAATTTCTTCACTTAAAATCCATAGTTTTGAAGCCAACTCATCACTATTTGCTTCATCACTAACATTACTTTTAACTAATTTATGTTTTTTTCTAGCTATAAGTTTATTACTTAAATAAATAAAACCAACATTATTTAAATTTGAATCAAGGACAATCTGTGAGAGAATCTTTCCAGCGTTTTCTATACTTTCAGAAATTCCTAAAATATTTTTTGCAACTTTAGAAAAAATCAAATATCCAAAGAGATTAAAACGTTTACTATACCTAAAAAAACCTGAATCATCATTTGGTATTACGAGGCCGGGAGCCCAAGTGATCACAGAAATTTTACTAGATGATATTTTTAATTTTTTTGCAAGTTCTTTAGCAAACAAAATATTACATAACTTACTATTTTTATAAGATTCATCAGCATTAAAATTTAAAAATTGACCCGTAACTTTTTTTCTAAAATCAAATAGCTTATTAAGCCCCGCTTTCTTTCCAATATTTCCACCTGAGCTCTTGGGATCGTGAACATCTGATGATGTAATAATGATTCTAGATTCTTCTTTATCGCTAATAAAATCTTTCAAGACATTTACCAAGTAAAAATGTGCAAGATGATTTACCGCAAAAGTTAGTTCTATGCCTTGTTTTGATACTCTAGGGTAAAAAGAGCCTGTATATTGCAATCCTGCATTTAAAACAACAACATCTAAAAAAATCTTTTTACTAATAAAGTAATCTTTAATTTTTTTAATATTCTCTAGGTCTGAAAGATCACAATTTTCAATAATATTCAAAAATTTACTAAGGTAATTTTTATCAAAATATTTCTCAATTTTTTTGAGAAATTCATTCTTTCTAAATTCGTTTTTTATTACAACAAATAAAATATTTTTCGTCTTCAGTAAATTAATAATGGCAAAAAAACCTATTCCTGAATTACCTCCAGTAATTAAAATATTTTTATTCTTAATCATTTAAATTCTTATATTTTTTTTATGATAAAAAAATAAATATAGTTTTTTTTTATTTTGTAATCTTATAAATTATTGTTAAAACACTGAAAACTTAATCACTAGTATTTGAGTAATTTGATTATTATTAATCTACTCTCATTACAAGTATTGGATGAAATATATAATCTTAGACGCAGAAGTAATAATTTGTTCCACAAATTTCTTTAATCATAAGATTTATATTTAATGTCAAAAGAAAATATGCCAGATGTTCTTATTTTGGGTGCAGGGCCTGCAGGTATGGCAATTGCCTCAGCTTTAGGGAAGGAAAAATTAGATGTTGAAGTGCTTTCTCCAAATGGCCCCGATGAACCTTGGCCAAACACATATGGCATTTGGGGGGAAGAAGTTGATCAACTCGGGCTTCAGGATTTACTTGAATATAGATGGAAGAATACAGTAAGTTTTTTTGGGCATGGCGCTTTAGAAGAACAGGACGACGAGAATAAAGCCACTGAACATTCACTAGATTATGGACTATTTGATAAGAAGAAACTCCACAATTATTGGTTTAATGAATGCAATAAGTCTCTTATTAAATGGCATCAAGGCTTTGCAAACAAAATACATTTTGAAAAATACAAAAGTACAGTAACTACAAAAGATGGTAAGAATTACTCTGCAAGATTAGTAGTAGATGCAACAGGATATGATCCCGTTTTTCTTAAATTAAAATCGTGTGGTCCCTTAGCAGTCCAAACTTGTTATGGAATAGTTGGTAATTTTAGTAAACCTCCACTTAAGAAAGGGCAGTTTGTATTAATGGACTACAGAAATGACCATCTTAACGATGAGCAAAAAAAAGAACCGCCCACTTTTCTTTATGCCATGGATATGGGGGATGGTAAATATTTTCTTGAAGAAACATCTCTTGGTTTAGTAAATCCTCTATCAATGGAAAATTTAAAAGAGAGACTAGAGAAGAGGCTTTCCTATCGAAATATATCAATCACAAGCATGCAACATGAAGAGCTTGGCTTATTTCTCCCTATGAATATGCCAATCCCAGATTTCAAGCAACAAATACTTGGATATGGTGGTGCTGCTTCAATGGTGCATCCTGCATCTGGATATTTGATTGGTAATGTTTTAAGAAGAGCTCCACTCGTAGCTAGGGCAGTCTCAGAAGCAATTAAAAACAAAAATCTAAGTACTTATCATATTGCTAGAAAAGGTTGGGAAACTTTATGGTCAAAAGAATTAATTAGGAAGAAATCACTTTACCAATTTGGATTAGAAAAACTCATGAGGTTTGATGAGAAACTATTGAGAGAATTTTTTGGCAGTTTTTTCCAACTACCTAAAAATCAATGGTATGGATTTCTAACTGATACTCTTTCTTTAAAAGAGATTGTATATGCGATGTGTGTAATGTTTATAAAAGCTCCATGGAGTGTAAAGAAAGGTCTAATGATTATGCATGGTAGAGAATTTAAAATGTTACTTAGGATAATATTTCCGAACATATAGTTTAAAAATGAGAACTATACTAATAAGTGGAGCCAGTAGAGGTATTGGACTAAATATTGCACATAAAGAATTAAAAGAAGGCAATAGAATTAGTGTTGGCATAAGAGATTTAGAATCATTAAAAGGTAGCGCTATTGATCCAAAAAAATGGCCAGAAGGGAAAATTATAATCAACCACTATGATGCATTAAAAAAAATTACAGCTGAAAATTGGATAAAAAATACCATAGATGAATTTGGAGGATTTGATTCAGTAATAAATTGTTGTGGAGTATTATCGAAAGTTCCTTTCTTATACAAAGATGGTGATGAAGAAGATATTTTAAATACATTAAATATCAATTTTTTGGCAATTTGGAATTTATGTAGGCTTTCTTGGGATTATTTATGTACATCAGGCAGAGGAAGAATTATTGTTTTAGTTTCAATGAGTGGGAAAAGATCTAAAGGTGATTTAGCTGCTTATTCTTCTTCAAAGTTTGCTTTGATGGGATTATGCCAAACGATGAAAAATAAAGGTTGGGATAAGAATATAAGGGTTTCAGCAATTTGCCCAAGCTGGGTTAATACAAAAATGGCCCAAAATATCTCTTCCTTAGACAAATCAAGCATGACACAACCTGAAGATATTGCTGAAATATGCTCAACTATTCTGAAGCTACCTACCCAATCAGTCCCATTTGAAATTGCCTTAAATTGTAATTATGAAATTTAACCTAAAATGAAAATTAAGTAAGCCATTGAAAGCATTGCAATTGCAATAAATAAACCCTTTATTCGATTAGTTAACAATGAAAAAAGAGATAAATCTTCAGAAAAGTATCCCCCAAAACTACCCGTAATAAATAATATAACCATTGGTAGAGATGCCATTCCTAAAGAATAAGATATAGATTTTAAAAATCCAAAATTTAAATAATTAAAAATAAAGGAACTTAATGAAAACATTAAAAAAGATGCAAATAGAGTTATGGAAACTTCAGCATCTAAAGTGTGTGGTAAACTTCCCTTTAATTCAAATTGCTTTTTGCATTCTCTAATTTGTCTTTTAGAGAGCTTTAAGTAACCAGTTTCAGGAATTCTTTGAGATTTATATTTTCTCAGTAACCTTGCTTCAAGAGTTTCTGGCTCCTTTGTCATAATTGATGTTAATAATTCGTCTGGTTTTAATTTTTTAATTTTCTTCTCAAGATTATCAGTTTTACCAATTCTATAAAGGTCTCCTACTCTTATGAGGTAAACATATCCCGACATTTGCGTTCTAAAATTAATACTATACTTATTTAAATAATACTAAAAGAATCAAGAAAATTAATAGTTTTTACAAAATGACAACCGATATTTTATATTCATTTCGAAGATGTCCATACGCAATTCGTGTTAGATGGGCCCTTTTGATTTGTGAATTGAAAGTAGAGATAAGAGAAATTGATCTAAAAAATAAACCTGTAGATTTTTTAAATAAATCAAAAACAAAAACAGTTCCAATACTCATAAAAAAAAATAGTGAGGTCATTGAAGAAAGTCTTGAAATAATCCTATGGGCACTCTCAGAGTCAAGTAAGCAAAACGTTAAATTAATATACTTTCCTGATAATAAGAAGGAAGATATTTTCGAAATAATTAATGAAAACGATAACGAATTTAAATATCATTTAGATCGCTTCAAATATTCTGCAAGATATCAGAATAGCAATGAAGAATTTCATTTCAGAAAAGCGATTATTTATATTAATAAATGGAACGAACTTCTTGCAGAAAATAAATACTTTTTTGGAGATAATCCGACAATCGCTGATTGGTCTATTTGGCCTTTTGTAAGACAATTTAAAATCGCTTGTGAAAGTCAAAAAAGAAAAAATTATTTAAGACCCTCAATAAAAAACTGGTTAGATTCCTTTGAAAATAATATACAATTTAAATCTTTAATGTATAAATATGAATTATGGGCACCAAATTCTGGAAAAAATTATTTTCCCTCTAATTAACTTTCTAACAACTTCCTTTTCTCAATTATTCTTGCTAACTCAAGAAAATATCCTGCAGTCCTAAATTTACCTATATTTTTTTCCTTAAAATCAAGATCACTTCTTATTTCTGCAGTCTCCGCCATAAGCAAATCTAAATCATTTGATCCAAGACTATACAATTCACCAAGTTCAATTTCCCTGCAGAGTAAATGACTCCTAAACCACTTCCCTTTATTTTCTTGAGGTGGAATATCGTAGGAAGAAAATGACATTAAAATAAAATTAAACCTGAAAGTATTCTAGGGTTATTATTGCAACTTTTTCATTTCTACTTTATTAAAAATCAATGCAACAAAAAGAATTACGATCGTAATTAGAGCACAAATTTCTGTCCAATAGTCCAACCCAATTTTAGAAATCATTAATGGGGCAAGAACTGTGAATAATCCCCCAGAAAGAATTAACTGAGCGAATAGCTGTTTTGAGGTAAAAATAGGTAAGGTCTTAGAAATATTTTTAGGATCCGCAAGCCTTAAAAGAAGCAAGCCAGAAGCTACTACACCTGTAGAGTTCCCAAACTCTATCAAACTTTTTTCAAACCAATAATCATCAAAAATAAAGTATGCGAAATAAGCAATGCAGATTAAATTCCAAAATAAACCGAAAATAGTAAACACTAAAATAAGTACCCAATTATCAAAAACAACTGCGATATCTAAACTCGCCATAGCTGTAAAAATCAATAAGTCTGTGGATAAAATACCAATCTCCCTTTGCAGAATATTTGAAATAAATTCTGTATTTTTGGTTTTCTCTAAAATATATCTAATAAGGAGGGAACCTATAAGGATAAAAGGGAATACTGGTAATGAGAAAATAATTTCCTTCGAAAAATCACCAAAAGAACTTGAAATATACCTTAAATATTTAAGTAGTAAAACACCAAAAGAAATTGCCAAGCCGGAGAATCCAAGATTTATTATAAAAATTCGAAAATCAGCAAGAATTTCTGTCTTTTTTTCCTTTAGATTTTCTTTTTTTTCAAGGATTTCCTCTTTATCTGATAAACCAAAAGTTCTCCCAAGAAAAATAAATATGCTGCCCAATATTGAAGATGACAAAAGACCCATTGTTGCCATAGCCAAACCAAGATCTAAACCATTTTGGAAACCAAGTTTATTAAAACTTTCACCAATTATTGATGCAGCTCCATGACCACCCTCAAAACCTACCTCTATCAAACATCCCATTAAAGGATTTGCATCCATAGATGGAGGCAAAAAATATTTAACAACTATACCGCCAACGAAAAATTGTCCGAAACCTAGTGCAAGAGCTAGTAGAAATTGATTAAAAATTGGTTTAACTAAACCATTTATATTTGGGATAGGTCTTCCCATCATTAAAGTTGCGAATACTAACGATAAAAGAGGAGTAGGAAAATTACTCCAAACATTGATCGTTTCTTTTGGTAAAAAATGTATTGCTCCAAATGGACCGATAGATATACCTATAATTCCAGATATAACTGCTATCGGTAATCCAAATCTCTCAAGTTGAACAGCTAGTTTAAATTTCCTCCCAAAAATCAACAAAAAAAATATAACCAATAATCCCAAAAAACTTATTAATAGAGAATTTGAAAAAATATCTTTATTCTGTATAGAAACAATATTCAATGAGTTCAAAAACATATTCTCCTAAATCTAATTTAATAAACAAAATTTTTCAAATAAAAAAAGGCCCTTTAGAGGGCCTTTAATGTAAATGATTAACTTGAGGTTTAATCCTTAAGAGTAATTGTGGCACTATCAATATTACTAATAGCATTAGTAACTCTCTTGAAATCAAAGCCTAAAGCCCTTAGAGCATGCCAAAGGTGACCTTGAATAAAGAAGAAACCAAAGTAGTAGTGAACATTTGCTAACCATGCCCTTGATGTAAACTCACCATCAGGAAGATCAACTGTATCAATCCAATATGGAGAAATACTAAACTTCAACTCTAGTGGTTCACCAAAATATTCAACAGGATAAACAGTTGTATTTGCTGCACTCCAGAAAGCTGCAATAATAGCCATCCAACCTATACCAGCTAATGACCAAGATAGAACAGCTTCGGCTGATAGAAGACCTTTTCCTTTGAACTTAGTGAATTCTCCTACCTGCTTAGTAGCAATATGCCATGCACCACCTGTAATCTCGACAAAAGCTAAAAATGCATGGCCACCCATAACTTCTTCCAGACTATCGATAGTCAAAAAGTCTGTTTGATGATTCCAAATTTTTGCTAGGTTTAATTCGTATTCAACTTGTCTTACAGCACCAATAGCTGGATCATAAATCCCATGGACTCTGGCCCATTCAACGAAAGCAATAACTGCAAATCCTAGGAAGAGGAGATGATGTCCAAGAATAAATGTCAATTTGTCAGGATTATCCCATTCAATATTGAATTTTCTTGCTCTAGCAATATCTGAATCTTCTAAATTTCCTGGAAGAAGTAGAGAGTGTAAAAGTCCACCAGCAGCTAAAACCATAGAAGAAACTAAGTGTACTATTGCTATCGCAAGTACTGGTTTAGTATCTCCCATCGCAACGCCATTAGCGTCAAACCCTATCCCTAGAGTTGCTAAGTGTGGAAGAACAATTAAAGGTTGATGACCCATAGGAACACTAGGATCAAATCGTGAAAGTTCAAAAAGGGTGAAAGCACCAGCCCAGAAAACAATTAATCCTGCATGAGCTACATGAGCAGCGATAAATTTTCCTTAGCGATTAGCTACACCTGAATTTCCAGCCCACCACCCGTAAGTGGTATCTGGATTACCGTAGGTTTGCATTTAGGAAATGATTAGCTTAAACGTTTCGAGAATA
>QCQK01000023.1 GCA_003209565.1 Prochlorococcus sp. AG-449-J16
TTGGGAAAGCAAGTCGGAAAATAACAAAAGTTTTTTTAAATTTCATGCCATCTGTAACTCGTCCCGCTAATCAGCCTGGAGAATTTTTAGTTGATTATGAAGAAAAAGTATTCCCGGATGTTAAAGCCGAACCAGGTGAGAAAGCCTTACTAACTTTTCATACTGTTGCTTTTGAGGGGTCTATTGGTCTTGTAAATCTTTTACAAGCTAGTCGTCTTATAAATAAGGGTTTTGAAACTTCAATACTGCTTTATGGTCCAGGAGTAACTCTAGGACTACAAAGAGGCTTTCCAAAGCTAGGAGATGCAGCATTTGATGGTCATTTAAATTTTAATGCTCGCCTTGAAAAATTTATGGGTCAAGGCGGTAAAGTTTATGCTTGTCGATTTGCATTACAAGCTTTGTACGGGCATGGGGAAGGAGCTCTTACTCCAGGGATAAAACCAATAAGTCCTTTAGATGTTCTCGATATCGTTTTAATGCATCGCAAAGAAGGGGCATTTATTTTGGATACTTGGACTCTTTAAGATATAAGCTCTAAGAAAATGATTAAAACATTTAAAGTAGCTGCTGCTCAAGTTAGACCTGTGCTTTTTGACTTAAATGGCTCATTGAATAAAGTTCTTTTAAAGATCCAAGAGGCAGCTACAAAAAATGTAAAATTGATAATCTTTCCCGAAACTTTTCTTCCTTACTACCCTTATTTTTCATTTGTTGAGCCGCCAGTTCTCATGGGTAAATCTCATATGAAGCTATATGAGCAAGCAGTAGAAGTCCCAGGTCCAGTTACAGATATAGTTGGGAAATCAGCTAAAAAATATAATATCCAAGTTCTTCTAGGAGTTAATGAACTTGATGGTGGAAGTTTGTACAATACTCAAATTCTTTTCAACGAAAAAGGTGAAATTATTTTAAAAAGAAGAAAAATAACTCCTACTTTTCACGAAAGAATGATTTGGGGTCAAGGTGATGGTTCTGGTTTAGAAGTTGTAGATACTCAACTTGGCAAGATAGGATCTTTGGCTTGTTGGGAGCACTATAACCCTTTAGCTAGATTTGCCCTTATGGCTAAAGGGGAACAAATACATTGTGCTCAATTTCCAGGTTCATTAGTTGGTCCAATATTTACCGAGCAAACTGCAGTAACAATGAGACATCACGCTTTAGAAGCAGGCTGTTTTGTAATTTGCTCAACAGGTTGGTTAGATCCAGATGATTATAAAAAAATAACGTCCGAAACCAATCTTCACAAAGCATTTCAGGGAGGATGTCACACAGCAATTATCAGTCCAGAAGGAAAGTATTTGGCAGGACCACTTGATGAAGGAGAAGGATTAGCCATAGCAGAAATTAATTTATCACTTATTACAAAAAGGAAAAGAATGATGGATAGTGTCGGTCACTACAGTCGTCCAGATCTTCTTTCTCTAAAACTAAATACATCTCCTAACAAGGTATTTGAGATATCAAATGAGAAAGATTTTATACCAAAAGATCTGAATACAAAAGACTATTTAGAGGAAATCAATCATGTCTGAACTAGGTAAAATTATTACTGAGTTACAAGTTAATGGGATAAGTTCCACTCCTAAAAAGGGCAACAGGGGCAGGAAAGGAGGAGCTGGTCCATCCGATCATAGAGCTTTAACAATTGAAGGGAAGACTGTAATGGTACCAGTTTATAATCACGTATCTCAAAAATCTAATTATCAACTTTCAGAGGAGCCTGACGGACAATTTATTCTCCAAAATAGTGAAGATTCAAATATCAAGGAATTATCCACCACAAAAGAACCAAGTTTTTATTCTTTAAAAACAAAAGATGGTATACCTTATAAATCGATTGCTCTTCTTCATAGCAAGGATGTATTAGCTACAACTATTCTTCAAAAATGTATTCGTTTCAAACATAGAGAAGAATCTTGCCAATTTTGTGCAATAGAACAATCTTTGGAAGACGAACAAACCATTGTAAGAAAAACTCCAGATCAAATAGCTGAAGTTGCAGAAGCAGCTGTAAGACTTGATGGAATAAAACAATTGGTAATGACAACAGGCACCCCAAACAGTAGTGATAGGGGAGCAAGAATAATGGCAGAAGCAGCAAAGGCTGTTAAGGCTAAAGTTGATATTCCAATTCAAGGTCAATGCGAACCTCCTGATAATCCAATTTGGTTTCGAAAAATGAAAGACTCTGGCGTTGATAGTTTAGGTATGCATTTAGAGGTTGTGGAGGAGAAGATAAGAAAAAAAATTCTTCCAGGCAAATCTGAAATTTCTCTTGAAAGATACTTTAAAGCCTTCGAAGAAAGTGTCTCAGTATTCGGAAGAGGGGAAGTTTCTACATATTTATTAGCTGGACTAGGGGATAGTAAAGAATCTCTAATAAATTGCAGTAAAAAGTTGATATCCATAGGGGTTTATCCTTTCATAGTTCCTTTTGTGCCAATAGCAGGAACTCCTCTGGAAAATCACCCCTCCCCTAGCACTGATTTCATGATTGATATTTATCAATCAGTATCGCAATTACTAAATGAGGGCAACATAAAATCTGATGAAATGTCCGCTGGTTGTGCCAAATGCGGTGCATGCTCAGCTTTATCCCTATTTGAGAGTTAAAAATTATGTTTTTTATTGACCCCTCAAGTGAGGATATTGGTAGAAGCTGTAGCTCTGCTCCTTACTATTTCACACCATCTGTAAGGTCAGGTATTGGAATTGAAGAAGAAGATTTTATGATATCTCCAAGTTCAAATTCAGAAAACTTTTCATTTCATTTGCTTGAAGATTATTCTCCCCTTATCAAAGATTACTGGGAGTTACGAAAGAAAATATTTTGCGAAGAACAAAATATTTTTGCTGAATCTGATATTGATGAAATTGATCAAGATGCATACCCAATAGTTTCTTTGAATTCTGGATATGGCACTCAAGAGAGAGTCGTTGGAGTAGTGAGAATTTACGAAACAGAAAAAAGACAATGGTATGGGGGGAGACTAGGTGTTGATTCTGTTTTCCGTAAATTCAACCAAATAGGAAAAGGATTGATCTGGAAAGCAGTAACTACAGCAAATGGATGGGGTTGCGATCAATTTTTAGCAACCGTTCAGATACAAAATGTGAGTTTTTTTAGACGCCTCAAATGGAAATCAATTAAACAAATAGAAATCAAGGGAATAAAACATCACCTAATGGAAGCTGACTTAAATTATTACAAGCCTTCAAAATTAAGCAGACCAGGCTGGTATTTAGTGAAAAAGTGACCACATAAAATGTTAGATAAACTTATCAAAAAATTGCAAACACATAGTGGTATTGAATCTAAAAAAGATATTCAAAGTGCTGCAAAAACTTTCTCACATAGCCCGTTCAGCGAACTTGGTAAATCTGCAATGCTTGGAGATGATGCAGCAGTAATTCCACAACAATCAGGCTTGTTATTAATGGCTAGTGAAGGGATTAGTCCAAGCTTAGTTGAAAAAGAACCGTGGTTCGCAGGTTGGAGCAGCGTATTAGTTAATATCAGCGATATCACCGCAATGGGTGGGAGGCCCATAGCTTTAGTTAATAGTATTTGGAGTGAGAATGATATAGAAAAACACAATAAAATTCTTTCTGGTATAAGTTTTGCCTGTGAGAAATTCAATGTCCCAATGGTTGGTGGTCACTCAAATCAAAAAAGTCCATATTTTGCTTTATCCGTATCAATTCTTGGAGTTTTAGAAGGTCCTATTCTTTCTTCAAGGTTCGCAGATTCTGGAGATGAATTATGGATAATAGCGAATAAAGATGGATATTTTTATAAAGATTATCCATTCTGGGATGCGGCTACGAAAGCCTCGGCAACTTTACTTAAAAAACATTTTTCATTGATACCGTTTCTTGCAAAAAAAAATATTATTCATGCAGCCAAAGACATTAGCATGGGAGGTATCACAGGTACTGCAGTTATGTTTGCTGAATCTGCAGGGAAAAAAATTGTAATTGATATTGAAAAAATTGAACGCCCTAAAGGAGTACCCGAATTTGACTGGCTTACATGTTTCCCAAGCTATGGTTTTCTTTGTGCTATCAAACCAGATAAAGCTAATTTTTTAAAGGATGCTTTAAGACCATATGATGAACTTATTTGTTGTAATATCGGCAACTTTAAAAATGGTAATAGCAGTGTTTATATCAAAAATTCAAATGGAGCAGAGTTACTTTGGGAAGAGGATACTCCTCTTACAGGATTTACACATATAAATTAAATCAATAATGCTCCAATCAATTAAAATTTTTACATAAAACAAGAGATACTAAAAAATGCCTGAAATTAATTTCAAATTAAATTTACCAGATGGTAAAAAAAAATCTCTATATTCACCCTCTACGGTAATTCTTGAATATTTAAAACCTGGAGATTCTTTAAAGATTTCAGATTTTAAGTCTCTTGCAATTAAAGCTTTGCATGAGGCTTCCGAAAAAGTAAGAGCAAAATATGGTTTTGCATGCACTAGAACTTTAGAAGAGGAAGAAAAAATACTAAGTTGGATTTCTAATTATGATCCTGACCAACTTATTTTGATATCAAAGGAATAAGCTATTAAGAATTAGTTCTACTTAAAAAATAGAAGATTAAATGAAACGCTTCCTACTAACTCCTATATTTAAAACTTTTAAAAGGAGAACTTTTTTCTCATCTCTTGAACAGAATAATTGCCCAGTTTATGATGCTGAGGAGATAAAAAAGCAAGAACAAAAAGAAACTATTAAAAAGTTATATCCTTAAAATTTAAACAGAAATCTTAAAGTCACATTTAACGATGTAAAACCATCATGTGCAGCAAATATACCCACCAACACTTTTATAAATGTGAACTTTCTTCGACTAATATTGTTCGATAAACTAAATAAAATGCTTACTGATAGATGATGTGGTCCGAGGATTAAAGATTTAATTAATCATGATTAAATCATTCTTAAGGATTCATGCAAAATATTTGTGACCGATTACCTTGTTTATACGACAGTTCTGGTGATCGACTCGGCCAAGGTTGACCAACTAGATCTTCACTAATCCATGGTCTGCAATACCAAGGTAAATTAACTTATCTAACCTTTACGGAAAGAAAGTTAAGTAATCAGAAATTAAACTTCCGGGATTAATTCTGAACTATCTTAAAAATAAAGTCGTTTGTAAAGCATGAAGAAGTGAGTAATCACTTTTACTTTCAAAACTAATTTCTAAGAAAATTCTTAATCTGATTATTAAATAGATCTCCTTTCTGTCGTCACCATTTAAAAAAGACCCGTAAAAGGGTCTTTTTTTATGTCTTAAATTTTATTTATTGACTGTTAATCCACAAATAATTAAATATTTTTATCTCGCTCTTTCGCGATCAGTTAATGCTTTTTCAAAAGTAAAAAAGAAAGTACAAATACTATTCAATGCAACCAACAAAAGAACTACTGATCTTCCATGTTGATTTAATTGAAGTGATCTTTGAGTCATACTCTTAATAATCTTCATTGTAATCGGATGGACTACCAGTTAAAGAACAAACAACTGATTCCTCTTTTTTCATTTCTTTTATTTCCATTATTGGTCTGCCCATTTTCTTAAGAACATCTATACCTTCTTTAGTCTGACAGCGAGCAATTATGTTTCCTTTTTGATCAAAGCAACTGTAGTAAGTCATTTTATTAAATGCAATTTAAAGTTTATGGTTGATTTTAGTTGCAGCAACGCAACTATCTCATGACAACCATACTTCTAATTTAGGTCAGCCATAGATTTAAATGGCTAAAAAAACATACCTCTTTCCGTACCTAAATGTTCCTCAAACCGCACACATTAGATACGCAGTGTTTTAGTCAAATCAATTAGAACAAAGAGGTAGTTAAACAAATATACAAAGGAGAATTTATGAGTGGAGATTTTGAGACTCTTGAAATTAATCAACCCAAAATTAAATATTTAAAACCAGAAGATAATACAGAATCGTTAGACAAATTAATTAATAATATTGAGGAGATGAAGAACAAGATATCAAAAGATTCTTAGAAATCTAAGAAAAAAAATTTTTTATTAGATCTTTAGTTTGAATGAAAAGAAATTCAAAAAGAATTTAAATTTTGTATTTAAGGTAACCGCTTTTTTGTGAGCATTATTCAGAATAAGAGTCCGACTAATTTTTTATGCAAAAAAATTTAGATGAAAATTCTTATGAAAAAAGAATTGAAAATATAGAAAAAGGAAAATCTTATTTAAAAAATAATGGATTTTTTAAAACAAAATCTAATCTATTCGAAGACATACAAAGATTTATCTATAAAAGATAATTAAAAAAATATTTTTTACTTTTGATTAATTAAATCTCTCCATAAACAAGCCATCACATAAAAGAAAGAAAGACTTGAAAAGGTTAGGAGAAAAAAAGAATGGGTCAATTTTCTATAACTAAATTAGACCAAATAATCCTGCAGTAAAACCAACAGCCGAAAAGAATGTGAACTCAATCAAATCTCTTGGGGCAGAATTCATAAATAAACTGATTTGAGTCATGATTTTATGACTTGAGAGAATCTTTTAAATCAAACTTTTCAGCTTTTTCAGTTTGACATTCAGTATCATCTTCAGCGCATTTGATTTCAGCTTTTTTGTTCATGTGGCTACTACAACCGCCGGCTATAACTGGTAAAGCGGTTGTAGCCGTAAAACCAGTTAAACATGCAAAAGCAATATAAGGAAAAAATCTTTTCATTTAATTGTTACTTTATGTAAACTTATTATGTTACATTAAAAGCTCAAGTGTGAGTAGCTGATAATTCGCATGTACCCCATACCAACCATCGCTTCCCTAAATAGAAACTTTGATGGATAATAAACATATAAAAATTCTGATTCTAGCAAAATTCTAGCAGATAAATTACTCCAAATCCCTTGATATGACTGAAAAAAATTTTTGGCTAATGAAAAAGGAGCAAGATGCATTTTGCTAGTCATAGCAAGGGTTTTATTTTTTACAAAAAATTTCATTCGAACCTCATTCGAACTTTTAAAAGAAATTAATAAATTATTTTCTCTTAAATAAATCTTGTATTACATAAATATCTTCTGCGCTCGGATACTTCTGTTTAAAAATACTTACTGCACTATTTGGAGATGAAGCAAACAAATTTACTTTGATTCTATAAGTATCAACTAAACCAGAAATTAAATATTTTTTCATTATGAATAGGCTTACTTAATTAATAAATAACATCAATTAGTTAACTTGGTTTTTTTTCTGCCTCTATCTCATAGAATTTTTCATCCTCTTTAATTAAATACACACTTATTTTTTTATGTGCTTTTTTATCAAAATATCCAGTTCGCTGATCTATAGAAAAACGACTAGTTGGAATATCTCCAATCCAATTTAAGTAATTGATTACCTCTGAATCGATAGAAATATATTTGTACTCTTTATTGATATAATTCATCCAATCAAAATGATCGATAGATACAGTTATGTCAAAGACATATCCATTGTAATAACCTATACACCAACCTCCTGATATAGAGCATCTTACTGGAGGTATTCTTGGAATATTAATCTGTACTGGACTATTTACTATCCAATTAAAAAAGTTTTTTCTTTCAGGTTCTTTGATAGAAGAATTGCCAATCCAATTCTCAAATTCTTTTCTTTGTGAAGGACGAACCAACATTAAAAAATATTCAATAACTATTTTTTTAAAGTAATAAAAATAATTTTTTGGAACAGTAAATATTTTGATATGCCTGGATAGAAATAAAAAAGTATTTAAATCGGTTAAATCTAAATAAGTCAATTTTTATATTATGGACCGAGTAACTGCAATGCCCCATGAAATAGAACTGGAATTAAAAAAATTCGAACTTAAAATTTCCAAACTAAACAAAGAAGAAATGTTTAAAGAACTAATGCTGCTTAAATTTGATTCTGAAAACAATTTTTATTTTATAAATAAGTATTTAAGCAAACATGGAATGAAAATATCAAGGCAAATTATTCAAAGGCATAATACAGATCATGTAGTGATTGCTTTTGGATATTTATCCGAAAAAATGCATAAATTATTTCAAAATAATATTTTCCCTGAGGTTAAACTTGAATCCAAAAGATTAATCGATCTAATAATAAATAATCGATCTACTAAAAAAGTAAGAATCCATGAATAAAATTAGACCAATCTTTCTTCTATCTTTCTTAATATTTTTACTTTCGGTGCCATATGAAATATTTGCATTAAATAATAAGAATATCGTGGATTTAGAAAGATCAAGAGAACTACTTTTAGATGGTTATATACAAAGTGACTTTGATAATCATCAACTAGCAATTGAATATTATACTGAGGCAATAAGATTAAACCCAAACAATTTTTACGCATTTCTAAACAGAGCATTTTCAAGACATCAGATTAAAGATAATCCTGGAGCTTGGGATGATTTGAATAGAGCATTAGAAATTAATCCTAATCATGGTATCGCTTCATATAATCGAGCAATTGTAAATTGGAAACTTGGACATCAATTAAGTTCTATCAAAGATTATTCAAGAGCAATCAATAAAGATATTGAATTAAAAAATGCATATGCTATTAGAGGAATTCTTAAATCAAATATTGGTGATGCTGAGGGTGCTTGTTCTGATTGGAAGAGAGCAATCGAAAACAAAAGTGAAAGAGCAACTTTGTGGGTTAAAGAAAACTGTTTACCAAATATTTCTGGAGATTTTCTAAAGAATACAGAAAATAAAGTTCTTATTGCAAATGCCAGAAGAAAATATGCTGCTGGTGAACTTAGAGAATCATGTAATTATTATGAACAAGCAAAAATGAACGGTTATAAAGCACCTAATTTAATTTGGAAATTAAAACTTAAATTTATTACCGATCCAATGTGTTTTATTTTCTAACATTGAAAATAGAAATAACTAAGAAAGTAATTTAATTAATGCAAAAAAAAACTAATTATCAAATAGGAAATTTTTTATAGTTAATATTTTATTAAAGAAAAATTCGAAGATATAAGATTTTACTGTCAATAAAATTTTACAAAATAAAACTTTCAAGAAATAAATTTTCTAAATATTTTACTGCTTTTGCAAGTTGTAACTAAAAATATAAATTTCTTTTCAAAAATTTATATTTTTATTATACAAAAATTAGCACTAAAAATTAATAATTAAAGGGAATATGTTCTTATGCCTGGAATTGCATTTAAGAAGGTCTGATATCGGTTAGTAGTAAAGAAGCTATTTTTTTTTTATGTATCGCGAAATTGATTTATCCTTGGAAGATGAATTCAAATTAAAAGAACATGTGAATCATCTTGTAACTCTAGATAAACAACAACTAATTGAAAATTCGATGGAATCTAAAATGAATCAATTAGATTTCGAGAGAATAGTCAAAGAATTATTACTGGATTTTGGATTAACCCTATCTAAAAGTTTTACAAAGAAAAATGGGAGAGAGTTAGTCAAAATTAATATTATTCCTATAACAAAAAAAATTGAAAGGAATTTTGAATTGTTTATCAAAAGTGGTCTCAAGGATGAATTAGAAAGTTTTTTAAACGAAGAGATTTTGGCAGCAGACTATGATTAATACACCAAGAAAGAGACCTTTTACACCAAGCGAATTAGCTTTGTTTTGTCAAAGTCCTCTAGCTGCTTGGTGGAATGAATTGGATCGTCGTAGACTATTTAAAGGACAAAAGCTTAAACAAGATCCATTAAATGAAATACTCAAAAAAGATGGAATTAGACATGAAGAAAAGCTAATAAAAGAATTAGAAATTAAAAATTTTAAAGTTCAAAGGCTTAAAGGGAAACAAGATAAATCAGACTATGAAGAATGTATCAAAGCTATTAATCAAGGATATGATTTTATTCATCAAGGAAGTTTTAATAATGGGGAAATTAGGGGGGCAGTTGATTTACTTAAAAGAGTAGATATTCCATCAAGACTAGGTCCTTTTAGTTACATCCCAATTGAATGCAAACTAGCATCAAGTATAAATATTAAATTTATAATTCAAGCTCTTTGTTATTGTGAGTTACTCATTGAATCGATGGGTAGTCGTCCTAAAACATTCGAACTTTATCTTGGTGGTGGATCTTTTGAGTATTTTGATGTTGATAAATATTGGGCTTGGTATCAGTTTAAGAAAAATCAATACAAATCTTTCCTAAGAAATTTCAACCCGAATGAAGAGCCAGAAGATATTCCAGGTGATCATTCAAATTGGACAGAATTCATAACTGAAAGGCTTAAGACAAAAAGAGATTTAATATTGGTGCACAACATGTTAAAGACCCAACGTAACAAACTCAGAGCCAAAGGAATATTATCTATTGATCAACTTGCAGCAATTAAACCTAATACAAAAATACCTGGAATGAATCCAGAGATTCTAGAGAGATTAATAAAGCAAGCAGCGATCCAAATTAAGCCAAGAAAAAATAAAAATGTTCCAGAATTTATTTTGAAAGATCAGGATAATTCCTTTGGTTTATTTAACCTTCCAAAACCAAGTCAAGGTGATATATGGTTTGACTTAGAGGGAGCTCGTGATTTCGTTAACGGAACCAAACTCGAATACCTTTTTGGTGTTGTTTATTTAGATAAAAATGATCAATTAACTGATTATTACTGGTGGGCTCATACAGATGAGGAAGAGAAATTAAGCTTTGAAAAATTTGTAGATTGGGTTGAGAAAAGACGTAAAGAATTTCCTGATCTTCATATTTATCATTACGCAAATTATGAAAAAGTAGCTGTAAGAGATCTCCAACAAAAATATTTAACTTGCATGACTGAGATCACCGAGTGGCTTACAAATAATTTGTTAATAGATCTACAACCAATCGTTCAAAACACAATCATCTTGGGCGAAGAAAGCTACTCACTAAAAAAGGTTGAAAAACTATATATGAAAAGGGAAGAAGATATGCAATCCGCAGTTGAATCAATGGTTGCATATGAACTTTGGAAAAATTCTGATGAACCAGGAATACCAGGGAAGCTTGAAGATGGTTTAAGTCCAATGCTTGAAGAAATAAGGCTTTACAACAAAGATGACTTAGTTTCAACTTATAAACTTAATCAATGGCTTTTAAAATTAAAATCAGATTTAAATCTCAAAGAGTCATTTTCTAGAGAAGATAAGAAAAAAGAAAAGAAGCATAGAGAAATTGATATTGAAGCTTCTCTTTTATTAGATGAAATCCCTTGCCAAGCATTTAATAGTAACCAAAATAAAAGCAAAGCTACCCCCTCCAATCCAAGAGGATGGAGTTGGGAAACACAAAAAGTTTTATCATCTTTATTTGGTTTTTTAGTTCGTGAGCAGGATGTTAATTATTGGAGATATTTTGATAGGCTTGAACAATCTTTTATTAATCCATCCTCACTTTTAAAAGATGATGAAGTTATTGCTGAAGCAAGTTTGGTTGAAAATTCGGATGATATTGAATATTCCTTTAATCCAGAACAACCTATTAAGTTAGAAAAAGATGCAAACAATTCATGGGGCTTGAGATTATTTCTTCCAAAAAGTGAAAGGAAGCTAAAGGTAAAACCTTATGGACTTGATTGCGAGAAAGGCTCTATAAAATTCAATGAAAGTAAAAGAAATATTGGTAAGAGTCTAGCAATTGATGAATGTCTAATCAAAGTAGAAGTCGACTTTAACAAAAGTATCAAAACAAGTCTTTTAGCTCAAGCAAAAGAGTGGATAAGTGGTCTAAGCACGATCCCTCCAACAATGATCCAATTATTAGAAAGAGATACCGTCCCTGAACTAATTTCGATAAACGAAAAAATTCAAAAAGATCTCTCAAATATAAATAAATATATTTCAAATTTTATTTTAAATAATGATGAAATATTATTTGCAATTCAGGGACCTCCTGGGACTGGTAAAACAACATTATCAAGCAAGGTAATTGCTGATTTAGTCCAAAAAGGATTTAGAGTCGCAATTACATCTAATAGTCATAAAGTAATCGATAATTTACTTTTAAAAATAGATAGTCATTTTCAAAATCTAAATATTAAACAATTAGTAGTTAAATGTGATACGAGAGAAAATGAAATATTCCTCCACAGTAAGGTTTTAACACTTCCCCCTCAAAAGATAGGAAATCATATATCAGTCATGGGGGCTACAACCAATAAATTTTGTAGTAAAGAATTTGACTCTAAATTTGATCTTTTAGTCGTTGATGAAGCGGGACAATACGCTCTAGCAAATTTACTAACAATTGCAAAACATTCTAAATCAATTCTTTTAGTAGGGGATACTCAGCAATTAGCAATGCCTACTAAGGCAAGTCATCCAAATAATTCTGGACAATCATGTTTACAATTTCTAATGAACGGATTAGAAGTTGTTCCAAGCAACAAGGGTATATTTCTACCAATAAGCTGGCGAATGACACCTGCAGTTAATAATGTTGTTTCGGAACTTTTTTACCAAGGGAAGCTTAAACCAAATATTAAAAATAGTGAAAATAAAATAATTTGGGATCATCCCACTTTAAAAAAAGATAAATCAAAATATCCTGAGTCAGGTGTTATTTTTATCCCGGTAAGGCATCAAGATTGCAGTTTAAAATCAGAAGAAGAGGCAGAAAAAATTCAACAACTTATAAAACTACTTTTATCATCAAAATATAAATTAGCCTCCGACAAAGAAAAATTTATCTCTGAAGAAGATATCCTTATTATTGCTCCCTTTAATGTTCAAGTTAACTACTTAAAGCGTAAGTTGAACAAAAAATTAAAAATTGGAACAGTTGATAACTTTCAAGGACAAGAAGCATTAATTTCTATATTCTCACTAACTTCTAGTTCAGGGGAAGATGCACCTCGTGGAATTGATTTTATATTAGAACCAAATCGTCTAAATGTTGCAATATCAAGAGCTAAAATATTATCGATAATTATTGGTTCTCCTTCAATAGCAGAAAGTTATTGCAAGAATATTGATGAAGCTGTGAAACTGAATAACTTCTGTAAGTTAATTGATCGCTTTGCTTTTTAGAAAATAGAAGTTTCAACTCCACTTTCCTCTTTAAGTTGCTTAAGAGATTTAATATTTTTCTTTTTTTTATTCCATCTTTCAGTTCTGTGAGGAAGTAATTCAACTTCTTTCTTTAACCAGACTTTTAGTTTCTTTTCTACATCTTGAACTTCTTTGCCTAGATGAGAATTAGCAGTCACTTCAATTTCTTTCCATTTATTCTTTTTGTGATATTTCAATTCCGGCAAAGTTATACCTTCTTCCTTGGTTAACTTAGTACTTAATGACCTATTTAGTATTAATTCTTCTTCACTAGTTTCTAAAAAGTAATTGAATCCTGATGCGGTTTTCTCTCTTGTTAATTTAACAGGATATAAAATTAAAGGCGCAAATGCTTCGGTAGGTGGAGTTCTTGTTTTCTTATTTGGATTTTTTGGCTTAGATGTAGAAACCAAACCTCTAAAAGGAGGATATTTAAGAAATCCAATTGCTACATATAAAACATTTATACCCTTATCTTTTTCATAACTATTACTGTCCTGCCTTATTGCATTACATGAGATTTCAAACTTTTTTGAATCTTCATATAGCTGTATTGATTTAGTATTTTTTTTTAATAGAGCACCAGTTTTAGTGTTTATAAAAGGTAAATTAAAATCAAAATTAGCCTCATTAGGTTTCGCTTTCAGTTGATATCTACTTCCTTTCCTTAATTTTTGAATTAAGAGTTCAGGATTTCATTGACAATTCTAAGAAATCTTTGTTTATTGGGATTCTTTCCTCCAGTTGTATGGTTATATCTGATAAAACTATTTTTACCTGAAAGATCTAGAAGTCTCTCTCTTAACTTTTCTGCCTTAGCTTGTAATTCAGAGACCACGTTTGGGGTTAAAAATTAATTTAAATAATTTACAGTAATTATAAAAATATGACTAGTAATTTAAAAGGAAATCCGTATTTATGTGATAAACAATACAAATAAATTCCAACCACACCTTTTATTTTCCCAAAAAAATAAAATAAATCTCTCTTAGTGCCTTAGTGTTTACCTACGCGGCACGGATTTACCCCCATACCTCCCACTACTTTCCTATGTAGGGAATTTGATGGATAATGAATTTATATCTGAACGAGTTATTATAACTTCATTCGAACCTGAAATTTTCGCCGAGATCCCATGCCACCAAAGGAACCTAGCTACTGGCTAATGAAAAGTGAGCGCGTCTAGCTATCACTGGAATCTCAAGAAATCGTAATTTTTTATCCAAACTTTATCCAAACTTTTTTTGATTTACTTTCAATCAATGGTGACTATTAAAGTCCCCTATTTTATTCTGATTTTTCTTTAAATTCATTTGCGTTCAACTCTTCCGCTTTTACTTCTTCTTTTACTTCTTCTTCTTTTACTTCTTCTTCTTTTACTTCAACTACTTTTACCTTTGGCTCTTCCGTTCTAACTTCAACTATTTCTGATGCTATAGATTCAAACTTTCCTTTAATAAAATTTACTATGAAAATTAATATTGGAACATGAGCTAGACCACCTATTATGACTTTAGTTTCTGAATAATACATTTGTAAGTTAATGAGAGCTGAAATATTTAAGCATAAATTTAATTTGATAATTACTTATATTAAGTTTTTATTAGGGGAAATAATTGATTGACACTCGATCTAACCTCGACCCTACTTTTTTAGATAAAGTACCTATATTTTCTTATTGATTTAAAAGTTATTATTTTTGCAAATAACAGGATTAAAAAAATGATGAAACTTGCGATCATTTTCTTACCAATTGTCTTTGCACTTATATGGGCTCTGTTTATTGGGTTAAGAATAAATAGAGTAGAAACTAGAGATGGAAAGAGAAAATTAGTGAATTATTAATTGATTGACAGTCGATCTAAAATAAGTAGCAATTAGCTCCTTTATTTATGAAGTTAAAAAATATTTTAAAAACTACTGGGGCACTTCATATTTTATTGGGATTATTAATTATTTTCCTACTGATTTTTTCTGTGGAAACTATTGCAGGCAAAGCTTCAACTGAAACATTGCTTCTTGTTAGAGGTACTGCAGATGTTGTAGCAGCTAGTAATTTAGGAATTGGTTGTTTATTGATTATTTGTAGTTCCATAAGAGATAAAGCCTCTTTAAGAAAAGTTTTATCAGGTGAATTAGCTTTGATGTTTTGTTTTTTAGCAGTAGCTCTATTCAATACTATTAACGCTGGGACAATTGTTGATGGAGGACCTCCTCCGCCTTTTTGGATTGTTTTAATAGTGAATCCTCTTTTATGTATTTATGGATTAGTTAACAATAAAAATTGAAACTCCAACTCCTCCCACCACTTTTCAAACTATTCAATAAAAGCAGTTTCTTTGCATCACTGAATCAAAATACCTGCCCTGTATTAGATGCTGAAGAGATAAAAAAACAAGAACAGAAAGAAGCTATTGATAAGTTATATCCATAAAATTTCAACAGAAATATCTTAAGTCATATTCAAAGATGTATAACGATCGTATGTCCCCTATACCACCCATTACTTTCCTAAATAGGAACTTTGATGGATAATAAATTTATACATAAAAAAGTTTGGATAACACGTCCTCCAAGCCTTAAAAATCGCCGTGATCCCTTGATATGACTGAAGAAAAGTTTTGGCTAATGAAAAGTGAGCCTGATGCATACAGCATAGATTCTTTAAAAAATGATGGGGTAACTTTGTGGGATGGGATTAGAAATTATCAAGCTCGCAATTTCATGAGGGATATGAAGAAAGGAGATCAAGTTTTTTTCTATCATTCCAACTGTAAACCGCCTGGTATCGTTGGACTTATGGAGGTTGTGGATCTAAATATTATTGATCCTACGCAATTTGATAAACAATCAAAGTATTTTGACTCAAAATCTAAGCCTGAAAATCCTAGATGGGATTGTGTCAAAGTAAAATTCATATCTAAGTCGAAAGAAATTCTAAGTTTACCCGAATTAAAGATTTTATTTAGTGAAGACGATTTACTAGTTGTAAAAAAAGGAAATAGGTTATCTATATTGCCTGTCAAAAATGATGTAGCAAAAATCTTACTAAAAAAAATATAAAAAAAATTCTTAGTCCTCAAAGTTCATAGAAAACATATTGCCAACATAAAGTCTGGTTAAATCCCTATTTTGAAATCCTTTTTGCATCAAAAATCCTGCTATAGCAGCTTGCAATATTCTGTATTGATCCCAATTAGGATGCTCCTCAACAAATTCTTTCATAGCCTTTTGAAGATTTTCTTGAAGTTCACAGTTAAAACTAATTACTTTATCTTTCTGATTTAAAACCTTTGAATTTTTAGCAAAATCTAACTTATTCATATTCAAAAAATTTGTTGAAATTTAAAACTACAAAATTTAGTTTTCTTTAAAATCACTAAAACGTCAACAAGTATTATTAAAAGGCAGTCTCAGGCAATAGAATAATGAGAATTCAGTAATAAAAAGGGAGATCATAGAAATTAATTTTTGAAAATTAAATCTTGTGAAAATATAAAGAATTACATAAAATCAGAAGTTTTCCACATGTTTTAGATCACTAGATATATCTTAGAAAATTGTTGTGGAAAAAATGTGAAAAATTCACCTAGGTACGGGGAAACATTTTCCAAAATTTCCAAATTTATTTATCTTTTAATCCATTGATTCCCACATTTTTTTTATTTCATTAAATAAACTTTGTGCAATTGGTATCGGCCAATACATTTCGAAAGATCTAGTTTGGTCTTGACTCTCAAACACAAACCTTAAACTCCACTCATTTTTCCTCCCTTCTAACTCTACATACCAAGGCATTTGTTCTAACTCTAGGGTAATAAACTCTTCATCCATTAATTCATTCTTGATATCTAATAGTTGTTCGTTAATTCTTTTTAGTAAAAGATAAAGTAAATAAAATTCACTTTTTTGTAACTCAATTGACCAATTATCTACGCCAATTAAAAAGCAAAATTTGCCTTTTGTAAAATCTCTAACTAATCTCCACCTTTTTTGGGCTTTTACCAAAATTAACCAGGCAGTAAGTCTGGTTGATCCTGTTCATCGCTTAATTCAATAATTGACCTTTGAACTGGTTTAATAGTTGACTCCTCTAATAGGCCATCAAAATCATCAAAACGTCTTTGTTTAGCTCTGAAAGCAATTCTCACAGTAGTTAAATATCTATTAGTTGATTTTCTTATTAAACTTTCACCTCTTTTGGCAAGATCATTAGAGTCGATTCCTGGAGTTTTTGATATGTTCATTAAAAATTAATTAATATAATATATATTTTACATTTTCTTGGAACGATTCAAAACATAAATTACAAAACGAACTTAATTGATCAATAAAATTTCTTATGGAAAAAAAGTTATCTGGAACACTTGCTATTGATTTGGGGAACACTAATACTGTTGTAACTTTTCAAGATCAACAAGATACAAATTCCGTTTTAATTGAGATACCAAATATAACTTCATCACCAGGGGTTATCCCTTCAGCCGTTTGGTACGAAGAACCTACAAAAATTATAAAAATCGGTATTAGTGCTTTAAAAATGAAAGATAATCCTAATTCCCAAAAATGTTTTCATTCAAACTTTAAAAGATTAATTGGAAATCCTCATGAAAAAATCATCCAAAATAATATCTTAAAGCCTACTGAATGTGCCGAAAAATTTTTTAAATTTTTGTGGACTAGAATTCCACAAAAATATGAAATCAAAAGGCTTGTTCTAACTGCCCCAATTGATACATACAAAGGTTACAGAGAATGGTTAGTTAGCCTTTGTGGAAAATTATGCGTGGATGAAATAGCCCTAGTTGATGAACCTACTGCGGCAAGCTTGGGAATAAATGTACCATTTGGCTCAAAGATAATGACAATAGACATTGGAGGGAGCACAATCGATATGAATATTGTCAAAATAGATGGAGGAGAAGGGAAATCTGGTCCAATAGCTGAATTATTAAAATTTAAAGGAAATGACGTAAGTTCAATTTCAAAGCAAAAAATAAGATGTGCTGAAATAATTAGTAAAACAGGTTCAAAAATTGGTGGTAAAGATATTGATCAATGGATTGTTGATTATTTTCTGCCAGACAATAATTATTCAATTAATCTTTTAAAGGCAGAAGAAATTAAATGCAAACTCAGCGCATCATCAATTAATTATGAAAATAAGTTTCCAATAAAATTACTAACGAGAGACTATAAGGAAAAAGAATTTTACTTAAGTAAAGAAATATTTGAAAAAATTATTATTGACAATAATTTACTTAATCACCTTAACTCCTTACTTAAAGATTTATTAAATGAAGCAAGAGGCAAATTTTGCACAGTAGATGACTTAAATGCAATTATTTTGGTTGGAGGGGGAACTCAAATACCATTAATTAAAGAATGGATAACAAAAAAGATTCCTAAAATCCAAATAAAGTCGCCACCTCCTATTGAATCCATAGCATTAGGAGCTTTAGCAATGACTCCAGGTGTGAAAATTAAAGACATCTTAATGAAAGGTTTATCCATAAGATTATTAAATAGAAGGGACCAGAAACACTTCTGGCATCCTATTTTTTACAAAGGTCAAACTTGGCCAACTGAAACTCCATTTAAACTTATTCTTCAAGCTAGTAAAAATAATCAGAAGATATTTGAAATAATTATTGGAGAAACAAAAAATGAAAGAGAATATGATGTGATTTTTGAAAATGGATTGCCAAAATTATCAGAGGTGCAAAGTGAAGAAGAAATTATTAAATGGGATAAAAAACCTCTTAAAATCACACTAAAAAATGGTTCTAATCAAGGAGAAGATTTTTTAAAAATTTTCTTTAGAATCACAAAAAAAGCAGATTTATTAATAAAGTGTTTCGATATTAATGACGAATTTTTAGGAGAATATAATCTAGGAAATATCTTTTAAATTAAACTTTCAAGAAAAACTCCTTCTTCGTTATCAACATTTTTAAGACGTACATTTATATTTTCATTTTTACTAGTTATAACTTTTTTACCATAAAAATCTGGTTGAATAGGTAACTCTCTGTGGCCCCTATCCACCATTACTAACAACATTACTCTTTGAGGTCTTCCCCATGAATATAAAGCATCTATTGCAGCTCTAATTGTTCTCCCTGTGAAAATTACATCATCTATCAAAATAATTTCTTTTTTATCAATAGGAGCTGGTATATCAGTTGCTTTTATTAGACGAGTGCCCACTCTATTTTGATCATCTCTGTAAAAAGTTGGATCAATTGTTCCTTTTCTAATTTTTAAACCAGTTTTACAGAATAATTCTTTTTCTAAAAGATTGGCCAGATCAATTCCTCTAGTTGGAATACCAACCATA
>QCQK01000024.1 GCA_003209565.1 Prochlorococcus sp. AG-449-J16
CTTGATCAAGATCTAAAAGGATTGGATCATAATTTTGGTTTGCCGCTTCTAATGATACTTTGTTATTTTTTTTGAAAAAGTATTTTAAGGTGGTTCCTAATCCTGGAACCATTGCGCTAACGATATCACCATTCTTTAAACTGTATATACTTTCAAGAGGTTCAATAAGAACCATGTCTCCATCTGCTATGAAAGCATCTATCATTGAATCTCCATTAACGACTAATGCAAAAACTCCTTTTTTTTCTACAGTATCTGTCAGATTAAGAGTTTGATCGCTATAAGATGTTGCCTCTATTAATCCACCAGCTGCAATTGATCCCAAAATAGGGACACCTTCAAAAACTTCTTTTGCTAATTGCATTGTCCTAGCCTTGCCTTCTTGCCAAGTTATATAGCCTTTATCTTGAAGATGTTTTAATCTACTTTGAATAGGAGCTGGAGATCTTAAACCCATTGCATCCATCATTTGTCTAATGGTAGGACTATGCTGGAACTTTTGGATATAATCCTTTATCCAAAGATAAAGCTCACTTTGGGCTTTTGTAAGATTTTCACTAAGAAAGTCGGACACACGTGTAATACAATACTAATACATTTGTACCTATAAAATCACTTAATGGCAAGCATGCCTATGAAAGTAAACAAGATAATAGAGCTTGCTGTGAGTGAAGTCTATTTTCTGCTTGCTGGAAGATTCTACTTTTCTTGCTCTGAATCATTTCGTCAGTAATCTCTTTATCTCTATAAGCAGGCAGGCAATGCAAAATTATTGCATCATCATTAGCTTGAGAAACTAAATTACGGTCAATTGTAAATCCCTTAAAAGCTTTATCTTTTTCTTCTTTTTTATTTTCCTCACCCATAGAAGACCATACATCAGTATAAAGAACATTTGAGCCACTTGCAGCTTCAGAGGGATCATTAGTTATTTTCAATAAATTTTCATTAGTGCAGATGGATCTAGCTTTTTTAAGCAACAATTTATCTGGTTCGTATCCTTTTGGACAAGCAATTCTCACCTCTACTCCTAACAATGCTCCGCACAAAAGTAGCGAATTAGCAACATTATTACCATCACCTATAAATGCCAAAACAACATTCTTAAAATCATTAAATTCCTCCTTTATAGTTAAGAAATCAGCTAGAGCTTGGCATGGATGTTCTAGATCTGTTAAAGCATTAATTACTGGTTTGGTAGACCATTTTGCATATTCTTCCAAATCAGTATGATTAAAAGTCCTAATAGCAATCAAATCGCAATATCCACTTAAAACTCTGGCTGTATCTTTTATAGGTTCTCCTCTACCTATTTGAGAAGTTTTTGGATTTAGATCAACTGTGTAACCTCCAAGCCTTGACATCGCGACTTCAAGACTAACTTTGGTACGTGTAGAAGATTTATCGAAAACCAAACCTAGAACTTTATCTTTATATTTAATGTCAAGCTCTTTATTTTTAAATTTTTTTGCAAGCTCTAAAATATGAAGTGATTCTTCTGTAGTGAGATCCAAGCTTGATAAAAAATTATTATGAGAAAGCTTGATTGGTTTTATCATAAAACTGGTTTTATCATAAATTTTAAAAGGTTTAGATTCGACTCTTAGACAGGCATTTTAGATTCTGCAAGCAATGTCTTTAGATCTTCTCCTTCGATGACTTCCTCTTTTAATATTTTTTGTGAAATTGATTCTAGTAAAGGTAAATTGTTTCTTAATATTTTCAAAGCAGTCTCATGAGCATCATCAACTAAATCTCTTACTTCTTTATCTATAGCTTGAGCTGTGGCATCACTAACGGACCTTCTTGGATTGTTACCGTTCCCAAGGAATTGACCTCCTCCCTGCTTGTCATAAGCTAGCGGGCCAAGTATATCACTCATTCCAAAAGTACCTACCATTTGCTCAGCAATATCAGTAGCTCTTTGTAAATCATTAGAAGCACCAGTTGTGATTTTACCAAAAACTACCTCTTCCGCTGATCTCCCTCCAAGGAGAGTGGCTATTTGTCCTTTAAGTTCTTCCTTGGAGTTAAGGAATCTTTCTTCTGTGGGAAGTTGAAGTGTATAGCCTAGTGCACTCATACCCCTTGGAACAATGGAAATTTTTGCAACTTTTGATCCTCCAGGCATAAGATGACCAACAATAGCATGACCGACTTCATGGTAGGCAACCACTTTCTTCTCATCATCTTGGAGAACTCTACTTTTCTTTTCCAAACCAGCAACAACTCTTTCAATTGCTTCACTAAGATCTTGTTGCTCGACACTTTTTCTTTTAGCTCTAGCAGCTAATAGAGCTGCTTCGTTAACCATGTTTGCTAAGTCAGCACCAGCAAATCCACTTGTCGCTTGAGCAATAGAATCTAGGTCTATTGACTCTGATAGTTTTACTTTTTTTGTGTAAATTTCTAAAATTGTTTTTCTTCCAGACAAATCAGGTCTATCAACTAAAACTTGCCTATCAAATCTTCCAGGTCTTAAAAGTGCCGCGTCGAGTACCTCAGGCTGGTTAGTAGCAGCAAGTACTATTACTGGCTTTTCAGTCGAGGCAAATCCATCCATTTCGGTAAGAAGCTGATTTAAAGTTTGTTCCCTTTCATCATTACCCCCAACTACTCCCATTGATCCTGACCGACTTTTACCTATAGCATCTAATTCGTCAATAAAGATAATGCAAGGGGCTTTTTTCTTTGCTTGTTCAAATAAATCCCTAACTCTTGCTGCACCTGCTCCTACAAAAAGCTCAACAAATTCAGATCCTGAAATGATGAAGAAAGGAACTTCTGCTTCTCCTGCAACAGCTTTTGAAAGAAGAGTTTTTCCTGTTCCAGGAGGACCCACAAGAAGTACTCCTTTAGGTATTCGAGCACCAATATCAGTATATCTCTCAGGTTTTTTTAAAAAATCAACAATTTCCGTTAATTCATCCTTAGCTTCGTCAACTCCAGCAACGTCAGCAAATGTTACTTTTGATTCATCATCAGGGACATAAACTTTAGCTTTACTTTTTGTAAAACTGAGAGCTCCTTGGGCGCCTCCCCCTCCCATACTTCTTCGGGCAAAGAATTGTAAGACAAGGATAAAAATTAAAGGAGGAACAACCCAGCTCAAGATAGTTGAGAAGAAATTAGGTTTTTTTGGAGGCGCAGCAGCGAATTCCACCCCTTTACTTTCTAACCTTTGCGGAAGGTCCATATCGAAAATTGGGGTTGTAGCCAATACAGATGGGGCGCCTTCTTCAGCTCCATTTAATTCATATCTAATTTGTTCCTGTGTTATGTAAGCCCTTTTGACTTCCCCATCATTTACCTGGTCAATGAATAGAGAGTAAGGAACCCTAGGAATCTGCATGTTTTGATTAGGGAAGAGGCTACTGAATAAAAGTAATGCTCCAACTCCAATCAAAATGATATTTACTATTCCAAAACGTCTATTAGGTTGATTATCGTCTTGTCTTATAGGCATGATTGTTATCAATATTGAACTTATTATAAACTAAACGATGAGATTCCGTACCTGTATTTTTTTTTTGGGTAAGAACCGTACGGTACATTGACCAATTTAAATTATTATTAAAAATTAATTTTTTAATGCACTCTTAACGCATATATCATTACCAATCAAACTGACCTGCGAATCACTTAATTCTATAATTTCATTCATTTCTTTAAATTCAAAATCCCCAAAAGGATTCATATTATTTTCTCCACCTAAAATTTTAGGAGCAATAAAAGTAATAATTTCCTGAATACAATTTGCTCTGATAGCAGCAGTAGCCAATCTAGGTCCACATTCCCAAAGCACTTTATTACAACCTCTTTTAGCAAGTATTTTTGAAATTAACTCTGGATTATCGGATGAAACCTTTTCAACCTCCACACATTGTGGGATGTTGGTAAGAAATTTTTCATTAGCTGTTGAAGAATCGTAAATAACTAAAGTTTTTCCCTTACTACAATCCCAAAGATTACATTTTGATGGAAGATCTAAACTTTTTGTGAAAACAACTCGCAGAGGCTCAGGTTTTTTTTTGCCTCTAGTAGTTAAAAGTGGATTATCTTGCCTTAATGTATTTCCACCAATAATAATTGCATCAAATTCTGCTCTAAAAGAGTGAACTAATGACCTTGATTCTTCATTAGTAATCCACTTACTTTTGCCATTTTTTAAACCTATTCTGCCATCAATACTCATAGCCCATTTAAGAACACCAAATGCTTTTTTAGATATATTCCTATAAATAAAATCCTTATTTAAGTTAAAAGATTCTTTCCTACATAATCCAACATGAACTTGAATTCCTGCTTCTTTTAGCAATTTAATACCTTTACCGGAGACTCTTTTATCCGGATCTTTAATAGATATATATACTTTTTTTATACCTGAAGATATTACCTTATCTACACATGGGGGCGTTTTACCTTGATGGCAGCAAGGTTCGAGATTTACATACATTGATCCACCTTTAGCATCTTTTTTTAAATTACTAAAAGCCATTGCCTCAGCGTGCGGCATACCTGCCTTGTAATGAAACCCTTCTGAAATAAGTTTTCCATTTTTATCAAGTATTACTGCTCCCACCTTAGGATTAGGGCTTGTTGTATTTTTACCTAAAGAAGCCAAAAAAATTGCTCTTCTCATCCATTTTGTATGATCTTCATTTGTTTCACAAATCATGTCAAAACAATAATCAAAATAGTGATCTCCATTCTTTAACCACGAAAGGAGGAACAGGTAACTCGGAAAAAACACCTGACAAAGACAATCTCAAAGGTCTATTTTTATCAATATTTTGAATAAGCTCATCTAGATTAAATTCTGCAGCAGCTTGTCTGCCGTCATTTGCTAATTCTTGGTTGAGTAAAGTTTTATCTTCTAATAACCACTGTTTTCTTCCAGATTCAACCCTCAAGTTAGTGGGATGATCAATTCTAAGATTGCCCGGATATCCAATTACTCTAAGGACCAATTTATCTCCAAAAAAAGGTGATTTATAAGCTACTAATTGCCAAGTTTCAAAGTCCAAGTCCCTTAAAAACTCACTACTAGCATTTATTAATTCCCCATTTATTTCTGTTTCTGCAACTTCTGCAGCTACCTTTATTGGATTAAAAATAAATGATAGTAGTAAAAGTAAAGATAATGTTCCTTTAAAAAAAATATTTTTATTTGATTTTGTAATTTTCTTCATTTTCAGAATCCATAAGTGCATCTAGAGTTACAGCTGTTCGTACAATAGCTTGATACCTTTTGATTATTTTACGATTTTTTTCTATAACTCGAGATAAATTCAGAGTGTCTTTTTCAGAATAGCTAGATGTTAAATCACTAGAATCTTCTTCAATAAACTCAAATTCACTATCTTTATCAATTAGAGTTAACAATAAATCATGTAATCTCTTTCTCCTATCAGACAATTAATTTACTATGATAACTCGAACAATAATAAGATAATTTAATAAAACATTCAAACAATTTAGTTCCTTTTTCATTAAATCTTGATGACTGAAGTTAATAGAAAAATTCATATAGTAGGTATTAATTCATATAAATTTGGAGATTTACCTCCCAAATTACAAGATTTATTTTTAAAGACAGGGAATATTGCAGTTCCCAATTCATATTTTGAAGAAATTAAATCATGGTCTGAAAATGATTTAGAAAAAAAGAAATCATTTTTTTCGAGCAAAAGTAATAAAGAACTTATAAAATGGCTTAGATCTCAAAAAACTGATGTTATTTTAATTTCGAGAGGAGATCCCCTTTGGTTTGGAATTGGGAGAATACTACTAGAAAATTTTTCAAAAGATGAACTCAGTTTCTACCCGTCAAATACTTGCATTCAATTAGCATTTAGTAAGTTAAAAATCCCTTGGCAAGATACTGTTAATGTAAGTATTCATGGCAGAGATTCGACTAAGTTAATTGAGGTTCTTAAAGAAAGGCCCTCAAGTTTGGCTATTATTACTGACTCAAACAATAAAAGTTTAAAAATAATTAAAAAAAACTTATCAGAATTAAACCTGATTGACTTCTATGATTTTTGGCTCTGTGAAGAGATTGGCTTCGACAATGAAAAAATAAGAAAATTAAATCTTAAAGAATCATTACCCTCTGATATATCAAGTTTGAACATCGTTGTTCTTACAAAAACTAAGAAAAATTACTCAAATAATGATCTTCCACTTTTCGGAATGAGTAATGATATTTTTAAAACTTTTGATGATAGACCAAATTTATTTACTAAAAAAGAGATTCGCGTCCAAATCTTAGCTGATCTTGAGCTCCCTAAAGATGGTGTCATCTGGGATATAGGAGCAGGTTGTGGTTCAATTGGTTTAGAGGCATTAAAATTAAGGCCTAATTTAGATTTATTTTGTATCGATAAAAGGATTGGCTCAAGAGCATTAATACTAGAAAATTCAAAAAGACTTGGCGTTAAACCAAAATTTATTTTTGAGGAAGACATAAATAATATCTTGAATACGAGAAATCTAAGCTCTTTTGAAAAACCTAATAGATTAGTGATTGGAGGATGTAATAAAAAGACTAAACTTCAAATTATTAATAAACTTTCTCAGAGTATGAGTATTGGAGATATTATCGTTATCCCAATAATTGACATTCAAACTATTAAACAATTAAAAGAGGGATTAGAAGATAACAATTTCAAAACAAATTTAAATTTAATTCAGACCTATAAAAGTGTAAGTATTGCTGAGGGAATGAGGTTAGAACCAAATAATCCAGTTTTCTTATTAAAAGGGAAAAAATAAATTTAAATAATTGTTATTTGTTAGGTTTAGCCACATGGGGTAAACCCCAACCTAGCTTATTTCTTAAAACTTGGAAAAATTCATGGTCTTCAAGTCTAATAAACTTAACTGAGTGTTTACTTTTTCTTATTAGAACTCTATCTTCTGGCCAAACATAACAACCAGCATTGCCGTCAACAACCATTACCAACCTTTCAGGAGTTGCAGGGAAAACAGTTACAGGTTCTGAATCATTAAAAACCAATGCTCTAGATGCCAATGAATGTGGAGCAATTGGAGTTAATTGCACCACTGGGCAATCAGGCGTAATAACTGGCCCTCCAGCACTCAACGAATAAGCAGTAGAACCAGTTGGAGTAGATAAAATTACTCCATCAGCTGAAATATCCACAGGAGCATGTCGCCCTATAGAAATCTCAAAATGACACATACTTGTTAGGGGTTCTCTATGAAGAGCCATCTCATTTAGACAGAGAGACTCCCATCTCCTCTGATCATTCCTCATTACACTAATAATAAAGCAAGTTCTTTCTTCAATATCCCAATTGCCAGCCATGATTTTATCTATTGCTTCATCAAGATTTGATAAATAAGCTTCCGCAAGAAAACCTAAATGACCAGTATTTATTGTAAGGATTGGAATTTTTGCGGGTGCCGTTTGCCTTGCAGCAGAAAGCACAGTTCCGTCTCCGCCAAGAACAATTGCAAATTCCATTGACGAGTCAAATCCTTCGGGAACACAGTTTGTATATCCCAAAGGACGAACATGTTGATCAGGATTAGCGAATCCAACCATTCCACCAGAGCTACTAACCCTTACAACTTGATAATTAGATTTTTCCAATTTTTTCTCAACAGAACTTGCAGTTTGAACAGCAAGTTCTTTCCCATCATTAACAATTAGCCCTGCTTTACGTACCAATCAAAAAACTTAAACTATGACTATCTTAAACTAATTTGCTGGACAATCCTAATTTAAAATTTTAATTTATTAGAACTGTTCTAAGAATCTAAGATCATTTGTATAAAATTTTCTGATATCGTCAATTTGATGTCTTACCATACAAAATCTTTCAACTCCTAATCCAGCTGCGAATCCAGTCCATTTCTCAGAATCTATTCCTAATTTTTCTAAGACCTTTGGATCTACCATTCCGCATCCCATTACTTCTAACCATTTACCTTTCCATTGAACATCTACTTCCGCCGAAGGTTCAGTAAATGGGAAATAACTTGCTCTAAATCTTACAGGAATATCACCAAAAAAGGTCTTTAAAAATGTAAGAACTGTTCCTCTTAAATGACTAAAGTTAATATCTTGATCGATACATAAAACCTCCACCTGATTAAATACAGGGGAATGAGTAGCATCTACAGCATCTCTCCTATACACTCTCCCAGGTGCAACAATCCTTACTGGAGGAGGATTTTTCTCTAAGTACCTAATCTGAACAGGAGAAGTATGGGTCCTTAAAAGTCGATTTTCATCTAAGTAGAAAGTATCCTGCATATCTCTTGCGGGATGATTCTTAGGTATATTTAGAGACTCAAAATTATAAAAATCAGTTTCTATTTCAGGGCCACTTTCAACTGAGTATCCCAGACCACAAAAAATATCTATAATTTCATCTTGAGTAGAAATTAAAGGATGTTTATTCCCAGGAGGTGTTCCAATTGAAGGGATAGTTACATCAATTTTTTCTGTTTTAATTTTTTTATCTAAGGCTTCACTATTAAGTTGATTTTTTCTTTCAGTTATTAATTCTTGCAAATTTATCTTAATTAAATTTGCCTTTTGGCCAACAATCGGTCTATCAGTAGCAGATAATTGACCCATTGTTTTCAAGATGATTGATAACTCACCTTTTTTCCCTAGCAAAGAAACTCTTAATAGATCCAGTTCTTCATGAGAATTAGAATTGTCTATATTATTTTTTGCTGTTAGAGAAAGATTATTTAGTTTTTCCTCAATTTGACTTAATGATTCAATCTGACTCACTGATATAGTAAAAATAAGTATTGATTTATTTTACTTAAATATCGTCCATAAATAAAATTAATTGATTAATGAAACCGTTAAATATATTAATTAGCAATGATGATGGAGTTTTTGCAGCGGGGATAAGAGCTTTAGCTAAATCAGCGAAAAAAAGAGGACATAGGGTAAAAGTAGTATGTCCTGATCAAGAAAGATCAGCTACTGGTCATGGCCTTACTTTACAATCTCCTCTAAGAGTGGAAAGAGCAGATGAATTATTTGAGGAAGGAATTGAAGCTTGGGGTTGTTCGGGTACCCCTGCTGATTGCGTCAAATTAGCACTATCTGAACTCTTGGATAATAAACCTGATCTAATTCTATCTGGAATTAATCACGGTCCCAATTTAGGAACAGATATATTTTGTTCAGGCACAGTCGCTGCAGCCATGGAAGGCACTTTAGAAAATGTTCCATCCATGGCAATAAGTATGGCTAGTTTTAAATGGAAGAATTTTGAATTTGCTGCAGAAATTTCAATGAATATTGCCGAACAAGCTATCAAAGATAGTTGGCCAGCTTCACTTCTATTGAATTTGAATATACCCCCTTGCGAGAAAAGTAAAATAAAAGAATTATCCTGGACAAGATTATCAGTAAGAAAATATAAAAATCAATTTTCCAAAAGAGAAGACCCAAGAGGTGATGATTATTATTGGCTGGCAGGTGAGGTAGTTTTAGATCTTAAATCAAAAGGTTATGGACCTAAGAATTGGCCAAGTGATGTATCTCAAATACAAGAAAATAAAATCTCGCTTACACCTGTAGAACCGGATTTGTTTTGGAGAGGAGGTTTGGAGCTATTGCCTAAAATCAATAATTCATTTATGAATCCTTCTTAAGAGCCATAAAGAAAAGCAAAGTCCAAAAAAATGAGCCCCAATAACTTGCGTGTTACTGAGAACTGATAATATTTCAAGTCCAGTAATTGGTATATCAGATGTGGCTGTTATTAATTGTCCAGTTGTCTGAGAGGAAGCTTGTATAAATAGGGCTCCCATAAGAGCTTGATATCCAATTAATCCAAACAAAATTCCTAATAAATCAACAATAAGACCTCTTTTTATTAATTTACTGGTTTGTCCTCTTGAGGGTCTTGCGTTGCTAGCTATTGCTCTTCCCGTTCTAACTATTAACCAACCTTGCCAAAGACTAAAAAGTAGTAAGATCAGAGATATCGTTGTGAGTGATAGGCCAGGTGCTAAACCGAGCTGTCCTTCACTATTATTTACAACATTTGAAAAAAGCAAAACAGCTGCAACAACAACACCTAAAATGGATTGAACCCAAAAGCGTATCCATCCAATGCGCCGCATTCCAAATGAAAGGGACTGAAAATCAATTTTGTCTGACATTCATTTGATTGAATAAACTATAATCTATTCAAATTTGCCATCAAAATCATAAAATTGCACGTAATCTTTTGATCTCTTTAATATCGCCATCTGAAGTTAAGAATCCTACTTCAATAGCTATTGGAAGTTTTGACGGCCTACATGCAGGTCACAGGAAATTGATTAAAAGTGTTGTTGAAGAAAATCAATACACCCCAACAATTGCGAGCTTCTGGCCTCATCCAAGAGAAGTTCTATACAAAGAGACACGTCTTAGACTTGATCTCCCTGACGAAAAACTGCCTATTCTTGAAGATCTTGGTATTGAACAATTAGTTCTTATTCCCTTTGATAAGGAGCTATCTAAATTAAGTGCAGAAAGGTTTGTAAGAGATATTTTGATAAATCAATTACAAGCAAAAAATATTTCAGTAGGAGCTAATTTTAAATTTGGTTTCAAAAGAAGTGGAGACATAAATACTATAAAAAATACGATTCAAGATACGGATATAAAACTAAAAATCACTCCAATTTTAGAAGACAAAGAAGGTAGGATTAGCAGCAGTAGAATAAGAGATTTATTAGAGAAAGGTGATCTGAAAAATGCTTTCAAAATTCTTAATAGGCCTTATAGTTTTAACGGGAAGGTTGTTAAAGGTAAAGGCATTGGGAAAAGTATAGGATGGCCTACTGCAAATCTCGAAATAGATGGCAGAAAATTTTTACCTGGAGAAGGAGTCTACGCAGCTTGGACAACCATAGAAAATTCAGACCAGAAAATTGAATCTGTCATGAATCTTGGCTCTCAACCAACTATAAATCCTTTATTACCATCAGCTGTTGAAGTTTATCTCATCAACAAAGATATTGATCTTTATGGTTTAAATTTAACTGTTGAACCAGTTGAAAAGCTGAGGTCTCAAATCCAATTCGAAAATATAGATCAACTTTCTAATCAAATTAAAAAAGATAAAGATAATGCTTTAACCATTTTAAAAAAATACAAAAAATAAATTAAAAATGCAGAATTCTGATCCTACAAACGTCGAAGATTTACGAATCTATCAAATTATTGACGCAAATCTTGATAGGGCGAGAGAAGGGCTAAGAGTTCTTGAAGATTGGGCCAGATTTGGGTTAGAGGGAAATGATTTTGTTACCAAGATAAAAGACTTTAGACAAATTTTAGGAA
This sequence comes from Prochlorococcus sp. AG-449-J16, assembly GCA_003209565.1. Taxonomy (GTDB): domain Bacteria; phylum Cyanobacteriota; class Cyanobacteriia; order PCC-6307; family Cyanobiaceae; genus Prochlorococcus_A. Next base: position 11,339 of record QCQK01000024.1, read on the forward strand.
AGAATCATTTAGAAATTTATAAACAATCAAGGAATCATGTTGAGGACCAATCCAAAGGATTGACTCATCAAGAACAAAGCAAAAGAAAAACCCCAGAGCAAATAATAAGTTCTAATTCAGGCAGAGTTCAAGAAGCATTAAGAGTCATAGAAGAATTCTCAAGACTACATAATCATGCTCTTTCAAAAATTGCTTCTGAAATTAGATATGAAGTTTATACTCTAGAGATTGACTTATTGAGTTTTAGCAAACACAAAAATGCTGAGAAAATCTTAAAGGGAAATGACTTGTATGTTATTACCGATCATAAAGACAACTTATTAGAAATAATAGAGGAAATATTAATTGCAGGAGTTAAAATAATTCAACATAGATTTAAAACAGGTACTGATAAAGACCATCTTCAGGAAGCAATTAAGATTAAAAATCTATGTAAAAGATATAACTCATTGTTCATCATTAACGATAGGGTTGATATAGCTTTAGCATCAGATGCAGATGGGATTCATCTCGGTCAAGATGATTTAGACTTAAAAACAGCAAGAAAATTATTAGGGTATTCGAAAATTATTGGTATGAGCGCAAATAATGAAATTGATATTTCTAATGCCCTTAAAGATGGGTGTGATTACATAGGAATAGGACCAGTATTTGAAACTAAAACGAAAAAGGATAAAAAACCTATAGGTATTGAAAAAATCAAAACATTAACAAAAAATTTAAATATTCCTTGGTTTGCTATTGGAGGAATTGGCGCAAACAATATTTCTTATTTAAAAAGTAATGGTTTTAAGAAATTCGCATTAATTTCGCAATTAATGAATTCTGAAGATCCTAAACAAGACGCTATTATGATCTTAAAACAATTATCTAATGAAAATTAAGGTTAATGGAGAGGAAAAAAAGATTGAGATTGATCAAGAAAAAATTTTGCTATCTACAGCGCTAAATTCCATGGGATATAAGCCAAACACAGTTGTAGTTGAGTTAAACAATTTGATTATTAATTCAATAAAGTGGGAAGATGTAAAACTTAAAGATGGGGACAATTTAGAAATAGTTTCAATAGTTGGTGGTGGTTGACAAATAAATCTTGGGAAATTGAAAATCTTCATAATTTTTTAAGTTTAAGCTTGAAACAATAACCAATTTTTTCTCTTTTTAGTCTTATATTCTTATTACTAAATTAAAGTAATGAAAGAAAAAACTGACAATTCCTCAAGGTCCTTAAAATGGGAACAAAATGGGGAGTTAGCACACAAAGATCTTTCTGAGTTAATTGAAAGATTAAAAAATGTAGAAAGTGAACATACCTCTTCTGAACTTTCTAGACTAAGTACAAAATCAAACACAAAAGATTAAATTTGTTACTTAGATCTTGTTTTTATAAAAATTTGTACCAAATTAAAGTTACTGAATATATAAATAAATGCCTAAAAGATTTCCAGAGTGGGTAAACACAGAAGTCGTGATTAAGGCTATTAAAATGAGAGAAGAAGGGATGCTTTCAAAACAACTTAATTTATGGATAGAAACCCTTCTAGAAATAGAAAAAAAGTAAGTATTTATGAAATACTCTTAACAATTCTTAGAGCCGCCATTGCTGCTCCATAACCATTATCTATATTCATAACTGCAATACCTGGAGAGCAACTTGACAACATACTATTTAAAGCAGTTTCTCCATCCTTGCTAACGCCGTAGCCCACTGAGACAGGTACTGCAATTATAGGTTGTGCCAACAATCCGCCCACAACTGTTGCCAAAGCTCCTTCCATTCCAGCACAAACTATTAATACATCATATTTATTAATTTCTTCTAACTGACTCATTAATCGATGAAGCCCTGCTACACCTACATCAATAAAAGACTGACATTTCACTCCATATATTTCAAGCGCTAATTGTGCTTCAAGTGTTACTGACAAATCACTTGAACCTCCAGAAATAATTGCAACTTTTTTATTTGTATTAAGTTTATTCAAATTTTCACCAATGATTAGACATTTTGCTTCTTTATAGAATCGTGCATCATCATACAAATTCAAAAGATTATTAGCTTTTTCATTATTAATCCTCGTAATGAAAACAACCTCATTTTTACCTAATACATTTTCAGTTACCCTCTTTAATTGATCGATGCTCTTGTCTTCTCCCCAAATTGCTTCAATGAGTCCAAGCCTCTCTCTTCTTTGAAAATCAAACCTGATATCTAAATTCATCCTTGCTTATCTAACTCTCCCTCATAAATTAATTCAAAAGGGTTTTTAATAACATTTAAAGCAGTTTTAACATTATCCTCAAACTTTTCTTGAACCACATTTACTTCTGACATTGGAATATTTTTCCATAATTTCTTACTCTCCCAACTTACCAATATTAAAGCCTCTTCTTTTTCTTTATCCCAAAATAATTGTCTCCCCAAAAAACCATCTTGAGAAGATAACCATGGATCCCATATCTCTTTTTCAGCATTCAACCATGCTGCTTTTGCATCAGCGGGGACTTTAAGTCTTAATTCTTCTATAACCATCTCACTTTGATAATTATCCATAGGAAGAGCTTTTAAATTAGGAATATCGGATTGAAAAATTAAAACTAGTAAACAAATTAATATTAAACAAAATCTATGAAAAAAAAATTTTAAATTTAAATTTAATTCCATTTTTTCTCAAGTAGCACCACTGAATGGCAACTTATACCCTCTTCTCTCCCTTCTGGACCCAATTTCTCATTCGTGGTTGCTTTAATCCCAATTAAATTTTCATCAATATTTAAGATTTTAGAGATGTTCTTTTTCATTAGTTTTATGTGTGGCATGATTTTTGGCCTTTCAGCAACAAGAACACTATCAATATTATTTATTTCCCAACCATCTTGTCTTATTAAGTCAATTACTTTTGATAACAAAAACAAACTATCAGCATTCTTCCATTTTTCATCAGATGGGGGGAAATACTTTCCTATATCGCCCAACGAAAGTGCTCCTAATAATGCATCCATTATTGAGTGACTTAAAACATCAGCATCACTATGACCATCCAATCCTAAATTTTCAGGGTGATGCAATTTTACACCTCCAATAATTAAATCTCTATTTTCTACTAGTCTGTGAATATCGTATCCATTTCCAATGCGAAACTGTGGTGAGGTTTTATTCATATAAATGGATTTTAAGTATCAAAAAACAATCTGTAGCTTTTCTGTAAGCCATATGGATATTTAACTTAACAATTGCTGATACTTTAATCCTCCTAAATCATACCTTAGCAACAAAAAGAACCCACACTATAGTGAGAGTTCTAAAAAGGTCTCAGGTGTAATGTTATTCTGAGAATTTTGTAATTTATCTTTTTTTAAAAACTTTTTCTAATATTAAATTCCAAAAATAATACTAAAAAATTTTTATCATTTAGAAATAAAAGATAAGGAATTTGTGACACTCTAATAAAATAAAAAATGATTTAAATTGTACCAATTTATGATTTTTGGTAAATCATCCCGGAGATTTAATTTTGGAGCCCAACCTAGATCCCTCAATTTCTTATCGTTTACATAATATCTTTTATCATTAAAAGGTCTATTATCTACATGTATTAAATCAATTTCATAATCAAAGAAACTTTTTATTAGTTTAGCGACCGCAATATTAGTTAATTCTAAATCAGATGCAATATTATAAATCTCGCCTTCTTTACCATTATTTGAAAGCAAATCCAACGCATTTGCAAAATCAATTGCTGAAAGATAATGTCTTAAATTTAATCCATCACCATGAATCTCAATTGGTTCTTTTTTAATACAATTAACTATAAATTTAGGTATTATTTTTTCTGGATATTGCCTAATGCCGTAGATGTTATTAGACCTAACAACTATTACTGGTAAATCAAATGATTTATAATATCCTCTGACGATCATTTCTGCTGCTGCTTTGGAAGCAGAATACGGGTTAGTAGGATTTAAAGGATCTTCTTCAGAAAAAGGCTCTTCGATATTTTCTCCATACACTTCATCTGTACTAACATGAATTATTTTATCTACTTCATTTCGCTTACATGCTTCCATAAGAGTATGAGTACCAAGGGTATTTGATTTTGTAAAAATAATTGAATTATCAAAAGAATTATCTACATGACTTTCTGCTGCGAGATTTATAACTAAATCGATGTCTTTAGTAGCTTTTAAACAAATATCCATATCAGTCAAATCACCTACAATTAATTTATGCTTTTTATTTGTAGTTATCTGGGGAATATTTCTTATATTTGCTGCATAAGTCATTTTATCTAAAATTGTTATTTCAGCTTCACAATATTTTTCAGAAAAGAGATCATAAACATGGGAACCTATAAATCCAGCTGCACCTGTTAACAATATCTTTTTAAATTTCACTTTTTAGGATTTAAATTATAACCAACATTGTATGCGTAATTTAAAACTGATTTTTTAGATATTTCGAAACATATATATTTTTTTATTTTTGAAATATCCAACATAAATTGATCATCAATAATATCTTCATCTACAATATTGCCAGATCCCTTCCCTTCAATAAAAGCGTTGCATAAATCGCCTAAAGTCATTTTCACTCCAGATCCCACGTTAAAAATGCCAGAAACATTATTATTTATTAAAGAGCACAAGATTTGAGAATGATTTTCTATTGGTAAAAAATCTTTTACAACAACCTTACTTGAATTTAATCTTATAACATTAGAATTCAGTAAAGTGTTTAAAGCTATTTCTGTGAAATTTTTGCCTCCAACCTTAGGGCCAAATATATTTGCACTTCTAATAATTATTA
>QCQK01000025.1 GCA_003209565.1 Prochlorococcus sp. AG-449-J16
TATAAAAGAAAGTTGCAGCAAAGGAGAAAAGCAAGAAGAAGATAATCTTCATTGCTCCTAAATAAAGTAAAAAAGACTTTTACTTTTGAAGAATTTAAAGTTTTTTATATCATTTTAGCTTTTTAAGCTTTTTAACAAGATTTATTCCAACACCTGAAACCGCGAGTAAATCTTTTTCATCTGCAGCAATAACAGCTTTTGTTGTTTTAAATCCAGCCTCATATAAAGCCTTAGCACTTTTAGCTCCAACACCTGGAAGTGTAGTTAGAGTTTCAATATTTTTCTTTGAATTAGCTGCTTTTGGTTTTGCTTTTGCTTTTGTTTTTGTTTTTGTTTTTGCTTTTGTTTTTGCTTTTGTAGATTTTGGAGACTTAATTAATTTCTTTTCTTTCTTTAAGGAAGTTTCAGGGGATACTGCACTTTTAAATAGAATAGATTTTAGTTTATTTAGAAATTTAGAAATCATTGCAATATATAAGTAATAAAATTAAATCCTCAATTTAAAAATTGTCAAAATCCAAAAGGAATTAGTAACAAAACTATGGATAATTGAATGAAATTAATTTATTTACATTTATATAAAGACACATTTTTAATGTATATGCAAGCTTATAGGCAACTGACACCTTTTTAAATTACTCTAAGATTTCTGATAAAAGAAAAAAATGTACTTTTCAAAAATAAAATTATTTTCTTTTAGTAAAATAAAAGCTTTAATTGGGAGGAAAGCATAGAAAATGAAGCTTATATTTATAAGTGGTCCTTCGGGAAGTGGTAAAACAACATTATCAAATCAAATATTAGTAAAAATTAAAAATGGCATAATTTTGCGCACAGACAATTACTATAAAACAGGTATTCAAAGTAAAATACTGTCAAAATTTCTAGAGGGTTATTTCGATAGAAACATTAGTTTCAATTACAAACTATTTAAAAAGGATTTCAATTACATTATTAATCATGGTACTTCAATCAATGAGCGTACTTATGATTTCGATAAAAAAAAAATAACTAATTTTTTCAATGAAACAAATAATATAGATACTTTAATTATTGAAGGTATTTTTGCAAAAGAATTCTCAAGAAAATTATATAATCAAAAATATTTTTTTTTAGAATTAAAAATTAATAAAAATGAATGTCTTAAAAGAGTTGTTCAAAGAGATATAAAAGAAAGGGGGAAGGCAAAAAAACAGGCTGAAAAAGATTTCTTAAAATCATGGGACATTTATTATCATAAATTCAAAAATAAAAATATAAATAATAATGCAAAGGAATTCACTATTACAAAAAAAACTAATATTGATCAGATACTTGAAAATTTATGTGAATGAGTTTTAATTTTTCTCTCTAATAATAAAGCACTTAGAATTGAGCCTTCAATCCTCCCAAATCCCTCACCTTCAAGCCAATCTCCACAGAATCCAATTCTATATTTTTTACTAAATTGCAAAGATAATGGGACAGCGCTTCCAGAAGGTTGTGAGGCTCTCCATTTCATAATAGAGATTCCCTCATTACAGGTTAATTGATTTACTAAAGTATTATTAGAGAACAATTCATTGAAATTTGTAAATATTGTTTGTTTAAAAAACTCTTCATCTTTTGCATTTATATAAGAATTAATAAAATCAATATTTTTTGTATGTATTACAATTCCTAATTTATTGTTCTCTTGTAACTGAAAAATAATCCTTTCGAATTTATATTTATTCTCCAGAATTTTACTTAAATAGAAATACCTATATTTCTTAGAGTAAAAATCTTTAAAACCATAATTTTTATTTGTATAAATTAAAAAAGTTAGCCTAGGAATGAACGTTTGTTTATCAAAAAAATTTAAAAGTAAATCAATCTTTTTATCTTCATTTTTAGGAATAGCTTTTCTTAAAGGAATTTGATTAATGTTCAATATCTCGAGGGACCTTTTATGCAGTAATAAATTAGTTGAACATATAAGATATTTAGATTTAAATTTATCTCCATTTTTAGAAGTTAATATCCAAGCATCATTATTAAATTTCAAATCCACAATTAAAGTTTCAAAAAATAAATCAATCTTACACCTCAAATCATTAAGCTCAATTATCTTTTGTGATAATTCACTCATAGAAAATGAGGAAAGATAAATATCCCCACAATGAAATTTGGAATTTTTTATCGTTTTTAATTTTGTTTCATCACCTAGAGAAATTAATTCTGAATCATCAATTTTAATAAGTTTATTTTCTAATAAATGATCAATATAATTTTTTAATAAAGGGTTATCTTTACTGTTGCTTATATTAAAATTAGGCGCACCATGGTTAAGTTTCCATCCTTTAAATTTTTTGCTTATTCTTGTACTTGATCTCCCTCCAAGTCCCCGCCCAACCTCAATTAATGCAATTTTTTTTGTAATGTTATTTTGAACATATTTCGAAGCGAAAACACATGCAGATATACCTCCGCCTATTATCAATACGTCGTATATAAAATCATTTTCCATAATTCTTAAATGGAGGAAATTATCTCTAATTTCTTAAAAGACTATAAATATAATCAAGTTTTTCTGGTGATGCAAAATCAGTTTCAATAACAGGAGTAATATTATTATTTATATAAAATTGAATTAAATCTCTCGTAAAATCATAAAAATCATTCATGGAACATAAAAATTTTTCTGTTATATAAACCCCTTTCCAAGGACGGAATTTAAACCTTGCTATAAATTGTTTTGAAGGAATTAATAAACTTCCAAATAGTTTTATTTTTTCATATTTTACTGCATTCTTAAGATAAGTTACTTCATTCTGAAGTACTTTTATATCTGTTCCATATTGAAACCAAATTGAATTTATTAATCCTGTAGAAAGTTTCCTATCGAACCTATTTCTTTCAGAAGTATCTTTAAAGTATTTTTTCAAATAGGGATTATAAGCTATACCTAATTTAACTTTTAAGTTCTTTTCTTCTTTTATTTTACTTAAAACATTTATTGCATCAAAGTTTTTTTTCTTATTAGATCCTGACACGAGAAGAATTTCATAATTTGTATTTGAAAAAGAATTTCTTAAAAAATGTAAAAGATCTTGATATGATTTTTCTTTGTTTTGAGAGTATTGATGATATAGACTATAGTGATAAGTTACATTTAATTCATTGTGATATTGTGATATATGTTTAATAGTTGAATTAAAAAAATCCTGCTTAATAAGACCCTTACAAGGAATGTTTATATTTCTTATTTTATTAAATTTACAGAAAGTGAGTTTATTTTCTAACTGCGAAATATTTTTAAATGATAATTCAAATCTTAAATTACTAATCATCAATTAGTACGCAGAATTTATATTTTACTATCTTAACGAAAACATGCATCTGCTACGACTCTTATTTTTGAGGTCATATTTTTATTTTTACTATTAATTAAATAGCTAGGAGAAACCTCCAATACTGCTTTTATGGAAATTTTATCATCTGCTGACTTTTCAATGATCTCATTAAAACATTTCCAGTTCTTTGAAATTAATATTCCTGGCCAAGAAATATAAAGTCCTATAAAAATTCCAGAAAATAAAAACAAAAGAGATTTCATTTTTTCAAAATATAATATGAATAAATATTCTTAATAATAAAAAAGGTACAAACTTTTAAAAAATATTTAATTAATTTTTTATTGTTTTAGCAAATCATTTAACCATAAAAGATTTTAATGAACTCGAGAGGTTAGAATACCAAAAAAGTAATCTTAAAAATATGGCAAGCCAAGACTATCTTATTGCGGTAGCATTAATAGAGCAAAACCTCATTAGAGCAATGCCTCTAGGTGGAAAAGAGGTTAAAGATAATTTAGATGATCCAGAAAATTTCAAGAAACTTGGAGAAGAAGTTGTTTTAAATCTTCTACTTAGAGTTTTTCAAAGGAGTGATGAAGGTGCGTTAAAAAGGGCATCAGAAGACAAAGGATTACTTTTGGTTCATATGCATCCCAAAAGGATGCAAAAAGAACTGCCATTTATCAAATCTGAATGGATAAGAGACGGAGATACACAACAATTCTTAAAATACCTTGGAAATCTGTCTAAAGAAGTATGGACTGCATCATTTATAAAGTACAAAGGTATTGAATTCACCTCTATATCAAAAAACGAAGAGATCTAAAATAGATTAAAGATATTTTCTATTCAAAAGATTTCTTTCTTTAAATTATTATTTTCCTTTGAGACTTTAAAACAATTTTTACCATTGGCAAAATCTATTGAGGAATATTCAAAATCATTTTTGATATGCAAGGCACAATTACCCTCAATACAAATACAAGAATCAATAATTTCTCTTTGAATAACATCATAAACATAAGGTTCTCTCTCTTGCTCCTCATCGAAATGAGGGCAAGCTACACCTTCAACTATGCCTAAGCAATCAATTATGGCTAATTCTTTAGCATAAGAATCAGTTATACCTTTATCAAACCAACAAATAGCCCCAGCACTTACACCACTCATTACAATTCCTTTTTCATAAGCATTTCGCAAAATTTTATGTAAATTCCATTCTTTCCAGACAGCTAACATACTTTTTGTATTTCCTCCGCCAACATAAATGATGTCTTGAGTTAAAACTTTCTCTTCTAAGTTTTCTGTTCTTGAGAAGAAATCAATATGGCTTGATATACAATCAAGCTTAGAAAATGCTCTATAAAAATTTAGTTTGTACAAACTACTATCGCCAGATGCTGTTGGAATAAAGCAAATTTTAGGTCTTTTTTTATTACTTAAAGAAACTATATATTTTTCAATTTCAAGAGAGCCTAATGAACGCCCAAAACCTCCTCCTCCAATTGCGACTATATTTTTATTAGGCATATTAAGTAAAAGATTTGTATATGAATTTAAGACAAATTACCATTAAAGATCAACTGGAATTAAAGAAGGTTTATTTTGATTCAATTCAATCTTTAGACGCAAAAATTTATAGTCAAGAACAAAAAAGAGCCTGGTCAAGCCAAGCTTGGAATAATCAAAATTTTGATAAGTCAATAATTAAAGGAAAAGGATGGCTTATAAGTAAACAAGGAATTATTATTGCTTTTGCCACAAGATATCCCAACAATAGAATTGCTTTATTTTACTGTAAAGGTAAATTCCAAAGAAAAGGCTGCGGCTCTAAGTTACTTCATAAATTAGAAGATGAAGCTAAGAAAGAAGGTTTAGATTCGCTTTATACTGAAGCAAGCTTAATAAGTTATGAATTATTTCTTAAAAACAAATGGGAAATTATACGTAAAGAAAAAGTCATTATAAATAACATTTATTTTGAAAGATATAAAATGACTAAGATTATAAAAGTTTATTAATTGATAATGTCTGGCAAAAGCAAGGGATTAATTCTGATTCAAAGAGTTCTAATTTGGATATTGTACTTTTTTTCAGGGTTTATACTTTATTTGAACAAAGGTATTTTACCTTCTATTTTAATTACTTTCTCAAGAATTATTTATCCATTATCAATTTTCTGGTTACAAATAAGAATTAAAAGAAGAACCAATTTTCTTCCTATTGATTCAAAAATGACAACTGCGCAATTATGGTTCAATTTACTCCCCGTTATTGCATCTCTAATAACTGTACTTATTTCTTTGACTAATGCATTTTTATACCTTCTTAGGAGAATAATTTAACTCTTTAAATTAATTATCATCTAATTGCTTAAGAAATTTCTTTCATAAAAAACATAATGTAAAGAAATTTGCCATTTGCTTATGTGTGTATAAATTTTAAATAGTAATCAATACAATCATGAAAAATATTTCAATAAAGGAAAATATCAATTTTGGCAAAAAAGAAAATATAAATGATTATGAATTATTCTCTTTAAAAATTACTGATAGTTTATATAAAAAAGATATTGGCAAATTTCTTGAGACTCTCTCTTCTCACTTTATTTAGAAAAACATTTCTTCTGATCTTCAAATTCAAACAGGAACATTAATAAACAATTATTTGAGCGATAATAGAACAAATCTTAATAATATTCAAATGCAATTATTTCTTGCTGACTGTCAATTCCCAGATATTGAGAATCAAGTAAAAGCCTATCAATTATTTGTAGAGGCCTGGGAAAACGGTGAAATTGCAAAATCAGATAAAACAGACAAATTTGAGATGTTATTTAGAGTACATGCTCCAGGAGAAGGAAGAGTAGTATGTTTATGCAAAGCTTATAGTGATAAGGAAATCTTTGAGCATTTTGCCCCATGGAGAGCCAAATTTGGCATTCATATGGAATTTACACCTGTAATAAGTTGTCAAAATATTGTTGATTACCATAAAGATTTGTTTAAAACTCTAGGGTAATTAACCTAAATCTAAATTCTATTGTGATTAAACCTTTTCCCAATCTTCTCTCAAAAAAAAATAGCAACTTAGCATCTTCTAAAAATAGCCCCAAAGAAGAAAAAAACGTTAAATCTAAACCATTAATAATATTTGGTTTTATCATCTCATTAACTTCCATCTTTTTACTTTTATTCACCATTAATAATAAATTTGGTTGATTTATGAGTAATTAGAACTATTAACTGGCATCGAATATGGTCTATATTATTATTTTAAAGTAACTTAACAAATGGCTTTTAAAGAAGGAGGAATGGCCTCAGGCCTTCTAATCATTGCAGTATCAATAGTTTTTGCTGCAGGTTTTGGGTTTTTAGTCTTGCATTTTGTCCCTGGAACTCCATTTTAGAGTATCTAACCGAATTTAATTCACAAAAATATATTAGACATTTACAGTCGCTGAATCTTGCATTTGATTATTATCATTATTAGATTTCTTCTTTAATCGATAAGCATAAACTAAAGATCCCAAAGCTAAAGTACTAGAGGCCAAAATTCCTGATATGAGTATCAAGGCAACAAGACCGCCTATTAGTCCTCCTTTTAATCTAAGCAAATTTGATTTGATTAAAAGTATTGATAAAAAAACAATCGTGGCTTTTAGTGAAGAAATTTTCAAAAAAGTTAATGGAGAAAAAGGATTTAACAACATTTCTTTGGCAGTAATTAATTTGAATTTATTCTAAAAATAAAATTAAAAAATCGCATAAAAAAAAGACTCATTTGAGTCTTTTTAAAAACCTTTATTGAATTTGATGATTTTTATCATGCATCAGGGTCAAAATTCTTTAGGTTTGGACCGGCAACAAGACCAACAAGGCCAAAAAGGACTAAAGAACCAATTCCAAAGCCTGCTGCCCATGGGTTGAAACCACCTAAAGCAAAAGAAGCTAATAAATTCATGATTTTAAACATAATATCTTCGAGTTAGCATACAGATTTTTATGAAAAATATACCTATATTGAGACATTTCTTTGTAATTATTAGGATCGCTTAACTACTATCTCTTTATAAAAATCCACAAAATTTTTATTATTTGTTTTATTATCGAGGCAATACTATTTTGTTGGCGCACTTTAAGACCATAAAAACTTTTTTTTCTAATGACTTCCAACTATACCTTTATTTATGATGGAGAATGTCCATTCTGCAATCATTTTGCTGAGCTCCTTGAGATCAAAAGCAAGTTAAATAATATTAAAATTCTTGATGGTCGTAAAAACTTAACTCTGATTAAATCCCTCCTAGATCAAGGTTATGACCTAGATAAAGGAGCGATTCTCCTCAAAGATGAAGAGATCTTTCATGGGGCAGATGCAATCAATACTATTTGCAAACAGATAAATAATCCCTCAAGTAGTTTACTTTTGTTACTTTCAAGACTTTTTAAATCAAATAAACGAACAAATTTGATATTTCCTTTACTAGTTAGAGCAAGAAGATTCGCATTAATATCAAAAGGTATATCAATATCCCTAGTTTAAAAATAAAAACTTTCTAAATATTAAATAACATATTTATAAGCTTATGTATCAATAAATGATAATTATTTATTTCTTAGCTAGAACTAGGTGGTATCCACAAGTATTAAATGATAGAAAACTTCAATCCCTTTATTTCATTGGGCGGTGATAACCAAAAAGTTAATCATATGGCTGAGGCGGCACTTGAAATGAATTTAACTTGCAATGATTTAAAGAAGGATTTAAATTTAACTGATGGTGATGTAGTAGATATGTTGCAACTAGTCATGGATAGGTTTAAAAACAGTAACTAAGTAAATATCGTAATTAATCACTATATATCTATTATTTTTTAATGAAAACAGTACAAATTGAGTTTTCGAAATATGAATTAGTTAACTTTTTATGGCCTGAATTAATAGAAGACTACGGATTTGATAAAGCCAGAAAAATAGTTTCTCAAGCTATTGACTTACAAAAAATGAATGGGACAAAAAATAGCACCATGCCAATCATATTTTCAGGAACAGGAGGATTAGCTTTAATACCAATACAAATCCTAGAAAAAGAAAACTTTGAGATTAGTTATAAAGATAATCAAGTTTTAATATTTAATCTAAAAAGAAAGTCATTTCAAATCTTAAATGAAGCTAACTAATCCAAATTAGTAATTTCTCGATAAAACCAAAATTACCTTATAGTCTAATAAAACAAACAATTTATAATGACTTTTGAAGCGACCTACCTTGGTTCAAATGGTTGGCTTATAAAATTTAAAAAAACCAACTTAATTATTGATCCTTGGCTCAAGGGAGATTTAATATTTCCTCCAGGTGAGTGGTTTTTTAAAGGATCATTAGAAGAAGAAATTTCAATAGATAAAAAAATAGATATTGTTTTGTTAACCCAAGGATTACCTGACCACTGTCATGTTCCAACATTAGAAATGTTCAGAAAGGATATTCCTATAATTTGCCCTAATAGTGCTGTTGAAACATTAAAAAGAATCGGTTTTAGTTCAATTAATATGCTTAAGCCAACTGAAAAGACAGATCTTTTTAATTTAAGTTTTGAAGCAACTGCTGGGGCTCCAGTGCCACAAATAGAAAACGGATATATTGTTAAAGACGATCAAGATAATGGTTTTTATATAGAACCTCATGGCTATCTTGACGAAAATTTGAAAAAGCAAAGTCTTGATGCAGTCATTACTCCTACAAAAAATTTAGAACTACCCCTAGTTGGTTCTTTTGTAAAAGGTGCTGATGTAATTCCTAAATTGATTAACAAATTCAATCCAAAATATATACTTTCAAGCACCATAGGCGGAGATGCAAAATATTCAGGTTTTTTAAATAATTTTATTTCAGTTAAGGATTACGAAGAGTCATTAAATTGTAATCTTGTAGATCTAAAGAGTATGCAATCTATTATGATTTAAATCTATCCAAAAAGATCTTTAATTAAGTCATTTAGCTTGAAAGTAAATCTACTTTAAAAGGAGTTTAAAAATTCATTCTTTTCTTATTAGCTCAATACTTTTATTAGCTTTAAATAGTACCTATTTATGTGAGAATTCAAAGCTTGATCTTGTGATGAGAAATAATATAAATGGTGACTTTTCCTTAGTAGAAAAGATATCTGAGTTAAAGCCAGGAGCATTTATAAATATTAATTGGAACAAAAAAAAACTTATGCTTCCATACTCTTTAAGAAAAGATTATATTTCCTTTACAGATAAAAAGTGGGATTGGAGGTACCAATTAAATAAAGACGGATCTCCTGATATTAATAATCCTTCTTTATTCGAACTACTTCCTTCTGGAGAAGTTAAAACACATTTTTGTCAATCAGAAGAATAAATTTCTAACTTATAATTTCAGGATAAGTATTCTAGATTTTTTAACTTCTAAAGTTCTTTATAAAGATGAACAAACCAAAAAACCAAAAAGGTATTTCAAAATATGTAAAACTTGAAGATTACAAAGTTTTTGATTATGAAATTCCAGAAATTTTTTTAGACTTCGTAATAAAGAAAAATGCTGTTAATGTTACGACGAAATTAAAATTGGTAAAAAAAAATAAGAATACCAAAAGTCTTATTTTAGATGGTACGAATATTTTAATAAAAAAAATATTTATAGATGACTCATTACTAGAGAAGGAATACTACAAACAACAAAAAAATAACTTAAAAATTAAAAATATAAACAAAGATAATTTTTTATTAAAAATAGAAGGAGTAATTAAACCGAAGGAAAATATATCCCTTTTAGGTATGTATGAGAGCAATGGAATTATAACTACGCAATGCGAGGCAGAGGGATTTAGAAGAATAAGTTTTCACTCTGATAGGCCTGATATTCTAAGCAAATACACCGTGAGAATTGAAGCAGACAAGAATGATTATCCTGTCTTACTCTCAAATGGTAACGTTGTAAAAGAAAATAATCTTGCAAATAATCGACATGAAATAATTTGGGAAGACCCATATCCGAAACCCTCATATTTATTTGCATTGGTAGCAGGGAAACTTAATTGTGTAAAAGACAATTTCATAACAAAATCGAATAAAAAAGTAAAAATAAATATTTATATTGAGTATGGCGATGAAAAATATGTTCAACATGCAATAAGTTCCTTACAGAAATCTATGAAGTGGGATGAGGATAAATATAACCTTGAATACGATTTGTCATTGTTCAATATTGTTGCAGTCAGGCACTTTAATATGGGAGCAATGGAAAATAAAAGTCTCAATATTTTCAACTCAAAACTAATACTCGCTAATTCTGAAACAACAACTGATGAAGAATTAGAAAGAATAGAGGCCGTGATCGCCCATGAATACTTCCATAATTGGACTGGGAATAGAGTGACTTGTAGGGATTGGTTTCAACTATCTCTAAAAGAGGGTTTAACAGTATTCAGAGATCAACAATTCACTGCAGACGTTCATAATCGTGAAATCAAGAGACTTGATGATGCGAAATTTCTTAGAAGAAATCAATTTAGAGAGGATTCTGGTCCAACATCACATCCTGTAATGCCTGAAAAATATCAAGAAATAGACAATTTCTATACGACCACGATTTACGAGAAAGGAGCAGAAATAATTAGAATGCTTAATAAGCTTGTAAAAGATGAAAATTTCTATAAAGGATTTAGTAATTACATCTCAACATATGATGGAAAGGCTGCAACAATAGACCAATTTGTCGATAAAATTTTAGAACAAAATAAAGAAATCGATCCTGAAAAGTTTAAAATCTGGTACAAACAAAATGGGACCCCAAAAATTAAATTTAAGAGAATCTGGGATCAAAAAAGCGAAAAGCTTACAATTGAAGCATCTCAAAGTAATCCAATAAGGAAGAACTCATATAATGATTTACCTCTAATAATTCCTATAAGTCTGGCTATATTTTGCAGTGATAATAAAACGATAGAAAAAACGGTTGTTTTAAAAACCAAAAAACAAGAATTTATTTTTAGGAATATAAGATCTCACCTCCAAATCCCTTTAGTAACTTATTTTCGCGAATTCTCTTCACCTGTTGAGTGGGATTCAGATACTACCTTGGATGAAAAATTTTTAATCTTAAAATATGAAAAAGATTTTTTTACACTATCTAATACTCTAAAAGTACTTTATAAAAAAATTATTTTATGCAGATTAGATGAAAAACCAGATCATAAAATTGAAAAAAAATTAATAAGCACTTTAATATCATTTTTAAAAAATAAAGATATTAATTTATCCCTTTTATCAGAATTACTAAGTATCCCGACATTTGCTGAAATTGAATCGGAGATTGAAAATATAGATCCTTTAAAGATATATAAAACTATTGATGAATTAAATCATTTATTCGGTACTAAATTAAAAAAAGAATTATATTTTAAGCTTGAAGAAATAGAGAAAAATCTAGATAAAGTGTGGCCAGAAGGTAAAAATGAAAGAAAACTAATCGAAACTATTTGGAAACTACTCTTACACAGTCATGATGAGGAAATTAAAAGCAAAATAATTAATTATGTCGATAGTAATTCCATGACGCTAGCAAAAGCTGCATTGAATTCATTCAGTAGGATTAATTGTCCTGAACGAAAACTTATTTCAAATATATTCTTCAATAGATGGAAAAATAATAGTGTCGTTTTGGATAGTTGGTTCTCATTCAATGCATCTATAGAAATTGATGAAAAAACAAGCAGCATTGAGAAATTATTTGAAAATAAGTTTTTTGATTCAAAATCACCGAACACTTTAAGAGCTATATTAAATTCTTTCGTAACAAGAAATAGTACTTTTCATGCAATGGATGGTTCTGGTTATAAATATATTGCAAAAAAGATAATTGATTTTGATAAATTAAACCCAATCGTAGTTTCCCGTTTTGTGAAAGTATTTAGTAGATACAATTATTATTCAGACCCTTACAAAAGTAATATGGTAGAAACAATAAAGCGAATAAAAAAAAATAAACTATCAACAAATACTAAAGAAGTATTAGATGCAATAATAGAGTAATTAATTGATGTTATTTAATTAAATATAATAATAACAATTGTAAAAATTAAAAATAAAATAAAAACAAGATACTTATTAATAAAAATATAATCAAATACATTTTTATTATTATCTTTATTCCACTTTTTATTTACGTATTCCTTAGTTATAAATTTATTAGGTCTGCCACAATATAAACATGTTGGGGAAGTTATTAAAATTAAATTTTTACATTGGGGGCACTTTTTTTTTTCCATAATTTAATCTTACTGAATAAAATTGAAATCAGAAACAATAAATAAAATATGAAATTTAAATTTTATTTACTATATTTTGAATAATTAAATATCATTGCAAAAACAAATTTGATTCTAACTATTTAAAAAAATTCAATATAATAAAAAATTACTATTTGGTTTGAAATGTTTGCAATTGCACTTGGAATGTCACCTATCGAAAAAATCACCGTTGCAATATCTGCTTCAATTTTTATAATCGCCTTTACATGGGTCTCAATTAAGGGAGATTTAAGAAAACTCGCTAATGAACTAATTGAAGAAAATGAAAATAATCAGGATAATTAAAAAAAATCTTTTAACCTACTTTGCATGCAAACTAGGATAATCAATAATATGTCTAATTTCTTTTAGCGAAGAACCATAGATTTTTTCACCATTTAAGTGAACACCAATCCATTTTTCCTTTTGATTAAAAAAATTACTTTTAGTAGTATCCCTCTCTAGATAATCTTTATTCCAATTTAAAGTTATATCCCAACCTTTATAATTTTCTATCATTGTTAAGTAAAGAACATACTCAAATAATACCCAGAGAGACATAGAACAAAAACAAAGGAAATAAGTATTTTTTTCGTTATTTTTATTTAATATTTATGTAGTACTAACTTTTATTTTGCGAGCAGCTGCATCTGCATTTTTTCTAGCCAAATTAATGTCAGAATTTGATGAGAGAACGACACCCATTCTTCTGCCTTTTCTGGAAACTGGTTTACCAAAAATGAGCACTTTAGTCTTTTCAAATTCTAATGCTTCATTAAGACCCTCATAAATAGGATTTAGATACTCTTGATTAGAGAGAATAACTCTGGTTGCAGAGGGTTCTATTAGATCTATATGCGGTATTGGTAAATTTAAAAAAGCCCTTAAATGTAATTCAAATTCATTAATATTTTGACTAACTAATGTAACCATACCAGTGTCGTGTGGTCTTGGAGATAGTTCTGAAAATATAACCTCACTTCCTTTTATAAAAAACTCTACTCCGTATAATCCAGCTCCATTAAGGTTATTTAATATTCTACTTGTCATTCTCTTAGCTTCAATAATTAAGGACTCCTTGATCTCTATGGGTTGCCAACTACATTGATAGTCTCCATTAGATTGAAGATGTCCAATTGGTAAACAAAAAATATTTTCACCATTTTCTTTTCTTACAGTTAAAAGAGTAAACTCAAAATCAAAATTAATAAATTCTTCTATAATTACACCTTTAACCTTTCCTCTTGAATTTGCTCGTGACTGTTCCCAAGCATTTTGTAAATCATTTTTTGTTTCAACCAAACTCTGTCCCTTTCCTGAAGAGCTCATTAAAGGCTTAAGTAAAAGTGGGAATCCAATATCATCTGCTTTTTTTTCTAAATCATCAAATTTAAAAATATAATCAAACTTTGCAGTTTTAATTTTTAAATCTTTAGAAGCTAAGTCTCTAATTTTATCTCTATTCATAGTAATTTCAACAGTTCTGGCGTTGGGAACAATATTGAATCCTTCCTCCTCTAGTTCTTTTAGAGCTTCAATTGAAAGTGCCTCTATTTCTGGGACAACATAGTCAGGCTTAAATTCTTTTATAACATTTTTTAAAATATTTTTATCTCCCATATCAATTACTCTTGAATAATCAGCAACTTGCATTGCAGGTGCTTTTTCATATCGATCAATAGCAATAACTTCTAATCCTAATCTTTTGGATTCTATTACTAATTCTTTTCCAAGCTCGCCACTACCAAGCAATAATATTCTTTTTTTAGAAAAAATTGATTTTTTCATATAAATAAAACTTATTCGTCATCACCAGAAGGTTGTGAAGATGTATCATCTGTAATTTTTCTATCTTTAGAATAACTAAATAAAAAATTTCTACCAAACCAAGTTTGACTTCGCATGCTATTAGTTATTGATCTTGAAATTGCTCCTAAAAAAAAGATTCCAATCATTGCCCAAATAATTCTTTCTAAAGCAATTGCAGGTGAAAAACCTTGACCGGAATTAATAATTTCAGTAAGTGGGTCTAAAGGGTCCAAATTTAAACTTATTAATAATATTAATTATAAAGGGTTAAATAAATGAAAAATTAAAACTTATAAAAGAAATAACCAAAACCACCATATAAATTAAACACAATAAAGTTTATACAATGCTATCTTCAAAGGGTGAATTTTTTTAGACATGCAAGTTGACGTACAAAATACTACTGTTCTTTCCGCGGACGGATCATCCATAAAACTAGGTGAATATTCAGGGGAAGTAATTTTAGTTGTAAATGTAGCTAGTTATTGCGGAAATACTGCCCAGTATGAGGACCTTCAAAAGCTACATGATTTATATTCAAGCAAAGGCCTAAGAATACTTGCATTCCCTTGCAATGATTTTGGGAAACAAGAACCCGATTCTCTTTCAGAAATAAAAGATTTTTGCACAACAAAATATGGCGTTAAGTTTGAAATCTATGAAAAAGTTCATGCCAAAGGCAATACCACAGAACCATATACAACCCTTAACAAAGTTGAACCTGAAGGAGATGTTGAATGGAATTTCGAAAAGTTTCTGATAGGAAAAGATAGTAAAGTAATTGCAAGATTCAAACCAGGTGTTAAACCTTTTGACGAAAACTTAATAGCAGCTATCGAGGTAGCTTTAGATTCATAACAACCCTCTTATAACTCAAATTAAAATAATAAAAATAAAGACCTTTTATATTGAATTTAAAAAAATAATTATTTGATATCCTATTTTAGTATTCAAGTATTTCTAGTATTCTTTAATTTAATTTAAAATCTTATTTATTATCAGTTGCAACTTCATCGTCAATAATTTCATCTTTAACAGTTCTTTTTTTAGGTTTAATTGATTTTACTTTTGTCTCTACTATTTCTTCTTTAACTTCACTTTCCTCTGGTTCATCTGATTTTACTTCTGCCTCTAACGTTTCTTCTTTAACTTCACTTTCCTCTGGTTCATCTGATTTT
>QCQK01000026.1 GCA_003209565.1 Prochlorococcus sp. AG-449-J16
CTTCCTCCAGAAAGATCTTATATTTATTATTTATTTGAAATTTACAGATATTTTCTTGATCTATATTTTTTAAAATTTCCACAAAAAATGACTTATTGATCCTACTTCCAAATCTAGAACTTATTTTTTTTTTGTTGACTGCTGTAATAATCTCATGATTAAGATTCAAAAAATCATCAATCCACAAATTATCTATTACATCTTTATACAAATTATCAATATTATTCTCAATATATGGATCTTGAGTTACACCTATTTCAATACTATATTCATCAATAATATTACTACAAAAAGCATGGAACGTAGTTACTTTTAACTTATAGAATTGATTTATAAAATTATCAATTTCGGAAATTATTTTTTCCTTAGATTTATCTTTATCCTTAAAATTTAGATACCAATCCTCAAGAGTATTATCTATCTTAGTTTCATTATGACTTTGCAAATATAATTTTAAATTATGAAATCTCGTGATTATTTTATCTCTTAATTCAGAACAAGTATTTTTTGTAAAACTTAGTAAGAGTATCTCATCTGGTTTAACTTTTTTCTCCAAAACATTTCTTAAAACTATGTGAGCCAAAGTAAAACTTTTACCAGTTCCTGCACTGGCTTCTACTAATTTAAATTTATTATCTAATTTAATTTGATTAATATCCATATCTTTATTAAATTAAACTTTGACCTCATTTTTATAAAGTAAGTAATTCTTGAATTTATTCATTAAATATTTCTCTTCCAATGCAATCTTAAATTTAATTATTAAAGCTAAACTTATTGTCAAAAATAAATAATAAATAGATAATTTTATTACAAAAAATCCAATAGAAATAAATATTAAAGAATAGTACATAGGATGACGCGTAAATCGATAAATACCTGTAGTAACTAGATTGCTATTGTTTATAGGTCTTGGGAAAGGGGATAAATTTCTACCTAAGTCTTTAATTGAAACTAACATTATAATGAAAGCGATTATGATAATTAAAATACCCAGGAAATAAGAAAAAGCACTTGCTTGAATTATTTGTTTTTGTGGAAGAAATTCCCATTGAAAAAAATGAAGACTAATAATAAAAAACTGTAAAAAAACAAGCATTAGATCATAAGCATCTTTAAAAAAATTTTTTAACTGAACTTTAGACATTTTTTATTTCTTTAATGCTCTAATTAGAGGACCATATAATCTGTATGATAATTGATCAAAATTATTATTTCCAAGAAAGAAATCTGGTTCTTTTTCATTACCAAAACACATTTTCATTTCGATATTATCTCTTTCTCCTTTAGAAAAATTTTTATTACCAATCCATCTATCGGTAAAAGCTTTTCTTTCATTTTTTGATTTAATTTTTGCTTCTACATATTTATAAGCACTTTCTGGAGGAAGAGGAAAACATTTTTCAGAATAATTTTTAAAAATATTTATGTACTCCTCCAGAATTAGATTTGATTCAGTTGCTCCTGGTGATTGAATAATTTGCGATTTATAATTATTTTCTGTTCTAAAAATTACTTTAGTCCTTTTTATATTCCCTTTTAAAGAAGAAATAAAGAGTAATTTTATCCAAGCCTCAGTCAAACGACTTAAACTTAACTTCGCATTAATTAATTCAATTACGGTGTCATCAGCGATTAAATATTCTTCTTTATTCGCATTTAACTTAACATAGATTTTTTTAATCTTATTATGTTGACTCAAACTTGCAGAAAGACTGCTTAATAAGTCTTTGATTTCTTTTTCTTTAGTAAAAATACTATTTTTGGGCATAATAATCCCATTTTCAGCCAATTGATCATTAATATTTAATTCATTTAAATCATCAATAATATTATGATTATCAATCTCTACTTGCTGGATTATTTTTGTAATTAGTTGCGACTTTTGCAGATTGCTTACATACTCCTCGTCCGGATGATGAATAAATATTTCCTTGGGAGAAATATTTTTTTTATTAAGCCAATATTTTTGTGGAGTCTTGAACCAATATATCAATTCTGATAATTTATAATTTTTAATATCAGATTTTTTTTCATTCCAATTTATATCTTCTATTAAAGAATAATTACTTTTAACAATCTTAGATTTATCAAGATCAATTATTTCATTTTTATTTAAATCAGAATCTTTAATTATTAGCTCTCTTTGGCTTTGGTTTAAGAAACTATCAAAAAAAGAAATTAACTCTTTTATAGGAAAAGAAACATCTAATTTTTTATTGTCTTTATCATTTTTTACCCAAGTAACTATAAATTTATCTCTGCAGGCAATTAACAACTCCAAAAATGCATACTTATCTCTTTCAAAAACAGATGGATCACCCAAATGATATTTATTTTTTATTAAATTAATGTTTTCACTCTTTGGTAATTTTGGATAATTAACACTATTCATGTCTATCAGAAAGATGACCTTATGTGGAATATGCCTTGAATTCTCAATATCACTTACTAGGATCTTGTTGACTCGTGATTTGCTTTGATATTTAACTTTATTTATGCAAGAAATTAATATTTCTCTAAAAACTTTTAACAAGATAAGATCATCAGGTATTAAAGGTATTGCGTGATTATCAAGAATTCTATTTATTTCACTTATTTCTAAATTAAAATTTACATTAGAATCAGCAATACTTTTTAATATAAACTTTATCTTTTCAACCCAATTTGAGTAAGAAAAAGATCCCCTTATCAAATTAATATATTTTTTTAAATGAATTAATATTTTAACCCATTTATTCAAATCCAAACTTATATTTTTATAGCTAAATGGTTTTAAATTAAAAGTACTTAAATTTACTTCTTTGTCATAAATTAAACCTAAAGTAATTCTATTTATACACCAATCTAGGGTATTTTTCTCTTCACCTAATCTTTCTTTATCATCTAATCCCCAATGAAACCCTGCTTGGGTAAGTAAGAAAATAATTTCATCCTTCTCAGTAATATTAAAATCAAAAATGTTCTGAGTTACTTTTTTCGAAAGAATATAATCTATTTTTTCAAGAGTAATTTTTTCACTTGCTATTTCAGTGATGTCAATTAGAAATTCATAAATGCTTGAAGAGTCATGATTATCCTCATCAATAAAAAAATAAGGTATCTTTTCACCATTAATTAACTCATTATTAAAGATGTACCTTAGATAAGGTTTAATTAAATTAGTTTGTGGAGATAAAACAGCAATATCACTATATTTAATATTCCTGGAAGAATTTATTATTTCTATAATTTTATTTCTTAAATATTCAAATTGACTATTCTGATTAAAATGCTCACAAAGTAATATTGAATCATCCCTTTCACTTACTAGAAAATCAAAGCTATTATTATCAATTAGTCTTTTTTGTATTTGATTAAGAAGAGGAATATCTTTCTTATTATGAAAATTAATTGTTGGATCGAGATAAATAAGATTATTTTTTAAAGTTATACCTTCTTTATAAATATTTTCATCAATTAATTTCTGAAAGTTAGCTCCAAATTTACCAAATATTTTCTCTATATTTGTATTATTTAAATTCAATTTACTTTCTTTATCATCAAATTCCAACTCACCTTCAAGACAATTTATTCTATTCCATAAATCTTCTCCAGGAGATAATAAATACAAATTTACCTTAATAAATTTTGAAAGTTCTGAATAAAAATTAATATGTAGTTTGGATAAGTTATTATCCGAAAAAATATAAATTTGATTTGGTACTTGAAATTGAACGTTTTTAATTTTTCTTAAATTCTTTATTACTTCAATCATGTATAAACATGATGGCTTTTCAGATATCTTTACCTCTACTAATTTATATAAAATAGGTTGCCAAAATTGATCTGAATTTAAATTCTTAAATAGATTAGATGAATTAATTTCATATCTATTCCATTGAGCAATCATTTCAGGTCTAAAAATCAGATAATCAATAAAATTATTCGTAATCTTTTTTGTCAGATTATATATGTCTCCATCAATTGTCTTTTTATTATCTAAATATTTATTAATCCAATTTCTAAGCGGAAATGATTCTTTAAAACTATTTAATTCTTCCAAGGAATCAATAATGCTCCATTTAATTGACTCAAAATTCCATGCGCTCATATCAATTGAAGGGAAAAAATTTGTCAATAAAGATTCGGTATACGTTGATATTGTCTTTAATTCATAAAGAGCACTTATTTTGTTTTTTATAGTTATTTGTTCACGTAACCAATTCCCCAAAAAGTAATTGGGCACTACTATTTCTAATTTCTCATTTATAGGCGGAGGACATATTTTTAATTCCTCTGCTAACAGCTCACTAATTACTTCAATTTTGTTTGACTTATATAGATTGAGCAATTTATTGGTTGGTTATATTACTCAACTTTAAATGGATCAGTTATTTCTGCATTAGGAAATTCGAATTCCCCAACAGCAACAAATTCTAAACGCAGCTTTAAGAAAGTTATAAATTTTTTATCCGTCGATAAAATAGCTGCTGAGGGTGATGGAATCTTTGCTTGTAGATCGACAAATTGGCTGGCTTGCAAAAATGATGGATTTTTTAAAAGCCAAAAATCTATTTCTTTATTATTTTCTTTATAGTTCCTCATCCTCTCTTTCAAAATCTCCTCAATTGGTTCTTCAACAGTTAAAAACTTTTCACTTGCTGCGACGAAAAAGTATGTTGTCATTTTGGAATTTAATTTGATTTAATAAGGGACTTCATTTCACGTACAGACTTTTCTAATCCAACCGCTAAAGCCCTTGCAACAATACTATGACCAATGTTTAACTCGTTCATATTTTTAATTGATGCAATTTTTTTAACATTATTATAGTTAAGGCCATGACCAGCATTAACAACTAATCCAAGATCGTTCGCTAAATGTGTAGACTCTATAATCCTTTGGAGCTCTTTATACTGATCAGAACCTGATAGTTCAGCGTATTTTCCAGTATGTAGTTCTATGAAGTTGAAACCTATTTCCTTAGAATAGTTGATCTGCTCTCCAAGGGGGTCTATAAATGCACTTACTTCGATATTAGATTTCTTTAAATCCTCAACATATTTCTTGAGATTTTTCACGTTACTTTTTAAATCCAACCCACCTTCAGTAGTAACTTCTTCTCTTTTCTCTGGGACGAGTGTTACATAATCTGGAAGAAGCTTTTTAGCAATTTCTAACATTTCTTCTGTAGCAGCCATTTCTAAATTAAGTTTTGTCTTTATAGTTTCTTTCAGAAGGAATACATCTCTATCTTGTATGTGTCTTCTATCCTCTCTTAGATGAACAGTGATTGAATCTGCTCCTCCTAGTTCAGCTAAGAAAGCATATTGAACTGGATCTGGCTCTACAGTTTTCCGTGCTTGCCTTACATTTGCAATATGGTCTATGTTTACTCCAAGAGTGGTCATGATTTCAAAATCTTAGTTTCTAGACAATCTGGTAACCGCCCAATAATAGCTAATAAAAAATTACAAAGTCTTAAATTATTAATATATAGTTAATTGAATTTGAAGAAGAACTACATTGATATAGGGCACAAAATTAACCCAATTTTAGGGTTTTTAGCAATGTTCATTACTCAAGACATCGTTTTGAAGTATTTTTTTAGTAAAAAGAAAATAATTAATAATTTTTCGATCCCCACAAATTCCTCGATTATTTTAGCTCCAACCCATAGATCAAGGTGGGATGGCCTAATTCTGACTATGGCAATGGGTAGAAGGGTAACTAATAAGGATTGTAGATTTATGGTGACTCAATCCGAAATGAGAGGAATACAAGGTTGGTTTTTGAAAAGACTTGGATGTTTTTCAATAAATCAATTATCACCTTCCCTTTCAGCGTTAAGATATGCGATTGAGCTTATAGAAAAAGGAGAACAACTAGTTGTTTTCCCAGAGGGTAAAATTAATAAATATGGTAAGAAACTTTTGCTCAGAGAGGGTTTATATAGACTGTCACTATTGGCAGCTAAAAAAACGAACTTAGTATTTATAGTCCCAATTGGAATTGCATATAGCCAAGTATCGCCAAAATTTAGAGGGAAAGTCACCTTGTGCTTTGGAGAGCCTTTACAAGTAGATAAAAACTCCAATTTATCAATTAAAGATTTTAATGAAACATTGAACATAAGAATGCTAAATGCAGAAAAAATCGCTTTAGAAAATGTGGGTCGATAACTCCGTTATCAGGTAATATTAGATTTAAGAAATTATGAGAATATGAAATTCTTAAAAATAATCCCAATGATTTTTGTTTTTCTTGGGTTTTCACCTTATATGAATCTATCTTACGCAGAAAGCAAAAATCCAAATGAATATAAGGTTCTTTCAAGCACTAACAAAAAACTATCAATATCTGATGTCCAAGATTACTTAACAAAAGGAGACAACCTGGTAAAAGATGGTGATTTTGAAAAAGCGAAGGAAACCTATGATAAAGCAAGGAATTTAGCAAGACAACTTGCTGGATTCTATAGAGATCTCAATGGTTCATTCAAAGGCTTAGATGCTAGAATCCCACTTGAGATGGATAAAAAAGGAAGAAAATCTATAAGAATTTGGGCGCAATCAAACGCTAGATTAGCCTCTCTTTACAAAAGGAAAAAACAACCTGAGGTGGCAGTACCGTTACTTGTTGAAATAATTAGGTTAATGACTCCAAATAGTCCTGAAGGCAAGGAGGCATACGAAAACCTATTACAACTTGGTTTCGTTGACACAACATATAAGGGTTTCTAAATATTATTATGGTTACTAAATCGAAGGTTATAAATTTAATTACTACTCAGCTACCAGATGCTGTAGTAAAAGTTGAAAATCTAAAGGGAAATGATCATTTACAAGTTACCGTGATTTCATCTAAGTTCAATGGTTTATCATTAGTTAAACAACATCAGCTGGTGTATTCTGCTTTAAAAGAGGAATTAGCTTCAGAGGCTATTCATGCACTTGCTTTAAAAACAGAAACCCCAATGTAAACTATGGAAAAACTAACTGAAGATAAAATAAAAGACCTTATAAAATCCAATCCAATTATGGTTTTTATGAAAGGTACTAAATTAATGCCTCAATGCGGGTTCTCGAACAATGTCGTCCAAATTCTTAACTCTTTAGGAGTTGAATTTAGTACTTTTGATGTTCTTGCAGATTTTGATATAAGAGAGGGTATAAAAGAATATTCAGATTGGCCTACCATCCCTCAAGTTTATTTAAAAGGTGAATTCCTAGGAGGATCAGACATTCTTATCGAAATGTACAATTCAGGAACATTAAAAGAAAAAATTGAAATTGAATTAGCATCCTAAAACAATTCATAAGTATAAATACTGATATTAGTTAATAAAAATTAATATTTTAAACTCTTTTTTTGTCAAAAAAACCTTTATTTTCATCCCCACCTGGTTCAATAAAACTGGATGGATCTAAAATCCATCTTTCTATTAATATCTCTAATTTATCTTGGTCTCTCTGCTCTAAACTACTGCAATTCCTCAAGGCTTGCAGATAACCATCACAATATAATTTGAGATCTGAAGGTGTATGAAAACGACTGACTAAGTCTTGGCAACTATCGCAAATTGATTGAAAATGACGAATTGCCCTGGGATTTTCAAATGATGTCATAATTTGATAGATTCTGATTTTTATTTAGCATTTGTTATACCTTATTAAGGATGTTAATAAATTGCCTGGTCAAACAGTAATTAAGAATGCAATCAACTGAGCAAATCTTAGCTTCAACTCCTGGCAGTACACAATTGCCAACGAACTCTCAGACACCCTCGAGAGTTCTTGTTGTTGAACCTCACCCCACACTTAGAACGGTCCTTGTACAAAGACTTCGCCAAGATGGCCACCTAGCTGCTGCAGTAGGATCTGCGGCTGAAGCTGTGGACCTCTGCAGAGAACAATCACCAGACCTATTGGTTAGTGCTGAGATTCTCGAGCAGAACACAGCAATGAGGTTAGCCCAACAGTTGGGATGTTCAGTAATTGTTCTAACCGCCAGATCAGGAGTTGAAGCACTTGTAAATTTATTAGATGAAGGAGCAGATGATGTTCTCAGAAAACCATTTGGCCTTGAAGAATTAGCAGCAAGATGTAGAACACTTCTGAAAAGAGGGAGAATTGGATTACAAGAAAAAGTTGAAGTTGGACCTTTAGAAGTACATCTTCTCCTAAGGCAAGTAACTCTAAGTGAGAAACCCGTTGAATTAAGCCCTAGAGAGTTTGCATTGCTTTGTGCCTTACTAATGCCTCCTGGTATGGTTAGAAGTCGACAAGAGCTCTTGAGGATGGCCTGGCCTCCATTTAGTGGAGGCCCAAGGTCGGTAGACACTCAAGTCTTAACATTGCGGAGAAAATTAGAACAAGCAGGCCTAGGTGAAGGTGGGGGGATAACAACAGTAAGGCAACAAGGATACAGATTTAGTCTTGATACCATCTAGTACAAAAATGAGATAATTTCTCCAAAGATCATGATAATAGATATTATGGTTAGCAATTTATAAGTCCATAGTGGTGATACATAACATATTTCCTCTGTATTGATCGAAGTCTTTGTATAAACTTTATCAAGAAAAATATCAAAATTTTCAATTCTTTGGGGTAACAAAAGACTTTTACCTTTTTCATCAACAAAATAAAAAACTTTGCTACCTTGGCTTGTTGGTGAAGATTTTATAGACTTAATTTCTTCCCAAAAAATTTCCCAATTTTTTTTGCCAAATGCTCTAGAAATAAAACTTACTTTATAAGATATTTTCTTCTCGCAAGTTTCTACATAATCACTCGTAATACTGATAACGAATAAAAGACCAAAAATGAATAAAAATAATGAAGTTATTTTTAATTGTTCACTTGAAATAAATGGAAGAGGAATTGTAAGAGCGATATATAAAGAAATTAGGGAACTCTTTACAGGGAAAAGTGTTTTATATTTTTCTATCATAAGATTAATTTTTTATTTAGTTAGGCAACTTAAAATCATTAATTTTTAATTTTGATCCAATTTTATGTGCGCAAGCATAACCACTAAAAGCTACTGCATTTAAACCCTGTCCTGGGAAACATGAATCCCCTACACAATAAAGATTTTCAATATTTGTTGAATTAAAGGGCATTGGGAGAAGACCAAGTAACTTTTTACTAGGAATAGGACCATAACTTCCTTCAAATCTTCCAAGAAACTTTCTATGAGTTCTAGGCGTACCAATTTCTTTATGGTCAATATATTTATCTAATTTTGGGATTATCTTAGAAATTTTTTCTATTAAAAATGAATAATAATTTTCTTTTTTTGCAATATATTCTTCTCTTGAAAGATTGTCCCATTCACTTAAAGAAGAAGGTGTAAATGCGTGAATAATGTGTTTTCCATCTGGAGCTAAAGATGAATCTAGAAGGGTGGGAATTGAAATAAAAATTACTCCTTTTTCATTCTCTAGTTTTTCCCAATCCTCGACAATAATATGATGACAATTAAAATTTTTATTAATCAATTCTCCTTCCACGCCTAGATGTATTGAAACAAAAGAAGGAGAGGGCTTGTAAGTTTTTGACCACTTATGTTCATTTTTTGGAACGAATTCTTTAGCTACTAATCCTTTATCATTATTATTAAGTCCGAAAGTATCCCATCTTGTGGAATTAGAAACAATAATTTTAGATTGAATTTCCTCTCCGTTAGATAGCTTTACTCCTACAGCTTTTTTATCTTTTAAAAGTATTTCAGTAACGTTAGCTTTATAACGTATTTTGCTCCCTAATTTTTCAATACCATTTACTAATTTCTCTGCAATCACTCCTACCCCCCCTTTGGGATAATTAATACCTCCAGCATGTCTGTCTGTAAAAACCATTCCTGCATTGATCATCGGAGTTTTAAGGGCAGGCATAACTGACCAGCAAAAACATTCAATATCAATAAACTTTAGAAGTTCTGGATCTTTGATAAATTTCCTTGCAACATCTCCTGCGTTAATTGGGAGCCATCTCGCAAGACCTAGACAAGATAATGGTGCTTTAAAAAAGACTTTTAAAAGATAAGCAGGATCCTCAATTGACAAAAGAGGCATAGAATCAAGACATTTAAATACTTGTGTACAGGTTCCATAAAATTTCCTAATACCTTCTTTCTCTTGAGGGAAGCGATCTGATAATTTGCCAATATATTCTTCATATTCCCTATCGACCGAAATACTAAAATTATTTGGGAGGTGATACTCTAATTGAACAGGATCTGGAATAGTTTCACATTTTTCGTTTACGTCTTTTAGAGCTCTAGTTAATAGATTTGTATAACCTTTTTCTCCAAATCCAAAAATCATTGAAGCTCCAACGTCAAAGGTATAACCTTTTCTCTTAAAAGATCCTCCACTACCCCCAGGAATAATATATTTTTCAAGAACTAAAACCTTCGCACCCTTTGCGGCTAATTGGGAAGCTGTAACCAGCCCTCCAATTCCAGAACCGATAATAACTGCGTCAAAATTTTCTTTATTTCCTTTCATTTTTAAATTACTGAAAAATTCATTCTAATTAATCTAAACAAGTAATTGATCTTTTACAAAACATAAATCTAAATTTTTTTTAAAACCTTTCAAGGTCTTTAGAGATCTCTCTTGGTAAGCTTTGTACCTTATTTTTTTGTTCTTTATTTTATTGCTTAATTCTGGTACCAAACCAAATGATGGAGGCATTGGTTGAAATTTATTTTTTTTCTGACTAGACATTATTGCATTTTTATTACTTATAAAGTTCATTAAGGAGCCTATCATTGATTCCCTAGGGAAAGTAATAGGATTTTTATTCAATGTCAGTAAAGAAGCATTAATACCAGCCAATAAACCTCCTGCAGCCGCAGCGGCATATCCCTCAGTCCCTGTTATTTGGCCAGCTGCTAGGAGTCTATCTCTTTTTATAAATTGAAGTGTTGGCAAGAGTAGTTTTGGAGATTCTAAAAATGTATTTCTATGCATTACACCAAAACGAACAAACTCAGCTTTTTTTAAACCAGGGATCATTCTAAATATTCTTTTTTGTTCCGACCATTTGAGATTGGTTTGAAAGCCCACCAAATTTAATAATTTACCTTGTAAATCTTCTTTCCTTAATTGAACAATTGCATGAGGTCTTTTTTTTAATCTATTTTCTCTATCGTATAAATCGCCCCATTCAGGATTCCATAAACCAATAGATTTCAAAGGACCATATCGCATTGTATCAATACCCCTTCTAGCTATTTCTTCAATGGGTAAACAAGCTTCAAAAAAATTTGCAGATTCTTTCTCAAAATCTTTCAAAGAGGCCTGCTGACCTTCAACAAGTTCATTCCTAAAATTTACATATTCATTCTCATTCATTGGACAATTTAAATAGGCTGGATCGCCTTTGTCGTATCTACTTGCTTTAAAGACTATTTCGTTATCAATAGTGTCTCCATAGATAATTGGGCTTGCTGCATCAAAAAAATGGCAAGAATCCAAACCTGTGAAATTTCTAATCTTACTTGCCAAGCTTTGTGATGTTAATGGACCAGTAGCAAGCACAGTTACAGTATCTTCCGGAGGAATATCTAACTGCTCAATTCTCTTTATTTCAATAAGAGGATTGTTTGATAATTCCTCTGTCAAATATGCACTGAATTTTGTTCTATCTACAGCTAAAGCTCCTCCAGCAGGAACAGAGAATTGATCTGCTGTTTTAATAATAAAAGAGTCAAATGTTCTTAATTCTTCTTGCAAAAGACCCGCGGCTCTATCTGGACTCAAAGCTCCAAAACTATTGCTACATACAAGCTCTCCAAAATCACTTGTGTGGTGGGCCGGAGTTGTAGAAAGCGGCCTCATCTCAAATAATTTAACAGCAATTCCTAAATTTGCTATTTGCCATGCCGCTTCACAGCCAGCAAGACCTGCACCAATAACTATTACTTGTTTGTCTATCAAGTTAAATTAATCCTTACCCAAAAAATCTCTATTAAATTGTTCTCTAGCTGGTTTTTGTATATTGAATATAACCCATGCAAGAGCAGCGATAATTGGTGCGAAAACTACAATTGTCCTTAACATTTCAGTAAATTAATAATTCATATATCATCTTAGCTTTCAACTGGAAATAAAGAGAGAATCATTAAATTTTTTTTTCATAAGTTAAGATTTGTATTTCTATTGTGCAAGTTAAAATAATATGTTGTTTTTTTGGCCTTAAAAAGGGATAATTTCATATGTACTCAATTTTACAGAATGGGTCGCTAGCTCAGTGGTAGAGCATCCGGCTTTTAACCGGCTGGTCCTGAGTTCGAATCTCAGGCGACCCACATTTATATAATTGAGTTCAGTATTAAAAAAAACGTATCAGTCAATTAAGATTTTATATATTGCGTACAAATAATTTTTATATTTTTCATTTAAGAAACCTGAAATAAGTTTACTATTCATATGCCTAAAAACATTTCTGGAAAAATCAACTTTTATGCCTCAACCCTGAAGAGTCTGGGTCCATTTAAATATTTGAAGAGAAATCTACTTAATCACAACCGTAACTGATCTCAAGATTAAGGATAGGTTGAAATTGAATTCTCTGAAGATTAATAAATGTAAGCTAATATTTAACACAGATATGTAACATTTTCGTTTTTTTTTAGTAATTAATCAAATGGAAATTCGACTTTTTGAATTATATTTGAAAAATACTTTACAAAGCTTCATGAATACTGTTACAATCATTAACATAAATTACTCTTATTATCATGACTCCAGAAGCAGAACGTTTTAATGGTTGGGCGGCTATGTTAGGTTTCGTAGCAGCTGTTGGTGCATACGTAACTACAGGACAAATAATCCCTGGTTGGTTCTAAATTTAATACCTAAAATTTATAGTTAATAATTATTGTGTAAATGTCCATTTGATTCTATGGAAATAGTCAATAAAAACATTTACTCAATTTTTATTAATGCCCTAACTCTCTAAACCCTCAAAAGGGTTTTTTTTTGCAAAAATTACAAATTTTGTTGAGAATTTACAAATCTACTAGTCCGATTTTTTTTCAATATTATCTAAACAAGTAGAACATAATAAATGACCCTTTTTTTTCCAAAAAGTTTTTGTAGATCTCTCTATATCCTTCCTACATATTAAACATTTAAAAATTGGTGACATTTTATTTTTAGGTTAATAACAAAAAGAAAGATATTATTGTTATAAATTATTTACGAATAATGGCAAGAATTGTCTTTCTTATACTCTCAATATTTTCTTTAAATCAAGCTTACTCATCAACACTACCTAAAGTTATCATCAAAAATTGCTATGACGGTGATACTTGCACAACAACCAAAGGAGAAAAGATTAGATTGGCTTGTATAGATACGCCTGAATTAAAAGGACCTAAAGCCAAACCTCTTGAAGCCAAAGAATCCAAAGATTTCTTAAATAACTTAGTAGCTAACAAACAAATTTCGCTAAAAAGAATTACTAAGGATAGATATGGAAGAACAGTTGGTGAATTATTTAAAAACGGATTAAATATTCAAGAAATGATAGTGGAGAATGGTCATGGAAAAATTTATAAAAAATATTCACATCAATGCGAGTGGACAAGACAGTAGTTAATAAAAATTTCTTATTGGCAAACCCTAATTGGAAATTTTAAAAATAAATTTTCTCTTACTTAGAATTATCAGGGTCGGTTAATTTTACTCCTTTAAATAATAGTTTCCCATCTTTTACCAAACTAAAACCAGGGAAAGAAACATTTTTTGTTCCATGAAAGACCAACTTATTCTTTTTATCACAATCATCCCTGCTAGTAGCATCGATAGAAGTTGTACTGAAGTTTTCAGCGGCTCTTGATCCAAGAGGGATTATAAAATCGTTGATCCAAAAATCATCTTTATCTTTAAACCTTAATCTCACAGAATTATCCTGATTTTTAACTAAATTCTCTAATTCTTTTTCTTTTTCAGAGGAAAATCTACAGTCAATAGATTGTCCCTTATTAAGGGTCTTAACTGGGGCTGTAATAGCAAGTCTGTAAAGCATTGCACGTTCACGGGGTCTATATTTGATGAAAGTATTTATTTCG
>QCQK01000027.1 GCA_003209565.1 Prochlorococcus sp. AG-449-J16
TTACATATGAATGACAAATACGACTTCCAAATTCTTGCTGCAGTCTTTTAACCATTGTAAAAACTGAAAAAGTTTCTTCTGTAGTTTTTGTCCAAGTAACACCTGAAGGAATTAAGGGCCTTTTTGTAGTTAATTCCTCAATGAGCCATTTAATTTTTTCTTCCTCAGACATTTGGTCATAGGGAATAGATAAATCAAGATAATTTGTAAGTTCTTGTATAGCATCACTATGCCTTGTGCTTTCTTGACGAATATCTAAACTTGCTAAGGAAAATCCAAAAATATGAACCTGAGTAAGTAAAGTGTTTACTGCCTCACAAGTTAAATCCGTGCTAATCAAGCTATTTTTAATCAGTTCAAGATCATAAGTAAATTCATTCACCGATTTATAATATAAATTTTCAACTTTATCTAGATTTTCATTATCAGCATCTGCTTCTAAGTCAAATTTCCATCCGCTTTCAGCTAATAAATTGTTCCTTTCTTGGGTTAACCTTAATTTTTCTAAAATATAGCTTAATTTCAATCTATAAGGTTCTGATCTGTATCTTGTCGCCCTAGCTTCATAAATTTCAGGGAACTTAACTCTATCTGTTTCTAGAGATTCTAATAAAGACGAACTTACTTGACTCCATTGCATTGAGACACTTAATTGATCTCTAAGATTTGATGTTGCAATAATATATCTCTCCAACATCAACTGCCTTTGATAGCAGGCAGTTCTCCAAGTTATATCAGGCGTTACAGATGGATTACCGTCTCTATCAGAACCAACCCAAGAACCGAAGTTACAAAAAGATTCAGAAGGCATCTGAACATCTGGATAGTTTTCTACAAGTGCTTCAGCAATTCTGTCTCTCAGTTGAGGCATTGCATTGAATAAAACTTGTTGAAAATAATGCAGAGCATAATCTACTTCGTCTAAAACTGAAGGTTTAAATTGATGCAATTCATCTGTTCTCCACCAAAGTCTTACTTCCTCTTTTAGTTGCGTTTTTAGAGAATTTGTTTCCTCTTTTGTTAAAAATTTTTCAATCTGTACCCTTTTTAACAAATTAGCGACTCTAGTTTGCTTATGCCTAATTGTATGTCTTACTATCTCAGTTGGATGTGCAGTAAAAACTAAACGAATATCCATTTCCTGCAATAACTCTTCTAATTTTCCAGGCGGTACATTTAATTTTCTCAACCTATAAAACAATTCTCTAAAAGTTACTGGAGCATTTTGCCTAGCCAGTGCCGGGGCAAAAGGATCAAGATTATCGGGCGATTTTTGAACATTCTTATTAGTAAAGCTTTGTATATATCTATCTTCCTCAACTCTCTGTTCTAAAATATTCACTAGTTGAAAATATAATGAAAAAGCTCTTGCTGCTGCAATAGATTCTGCTAAATCCATTGAATTTATAATATCAACTATCTCATTTTTAAAAGTTTTTGAACTATCACCATCAATTTGTTTTGAATAACTTAATTCTTTAAGCTGTATCAATCTCTCTGCTTGATTTTCTGGACATTCTTCTCTGAGCACAGATTCCCAAAGATCCTCTATTAATAGACGATTTTTATCTAGTGGATCATTATTACTTATAAGGTCCACGTTGTTATTTTCATTCTGTTGAATAGATTCCATATAATTATTATGTCACAATTGAAAATGTTCAGATCAAATTTTTGTTTGAATAATCAAATACTCTCATCTTCATAGTTGATCATATCATCGATAGTAATTTTCATTATTTGCTCAATCGAAAGACCCTGTTCATATTGATTTATCCATTTCATAGATTGATTACCTTCTTCAAGTACTTTATAGATAGGTTTCAAGAGATGTTTCATATTAAATTTGTCTGCGGTTGATGATAAATCTGATAATAAGTTTTGGATCCATTCTCTACAAATAACTTTTTTGCCATCTTGCCAACGAATTAAATCTGAATTCAGACTATCTTTAGCAGCATTAATTTCATTCTGGTCACATATTTCAGATAACTCATCAATGGAAAAAATACTTGAAGTCAAAGGATCTAAAGTGTTTAAATTTTCAAAAAGATTCAAAATTCTTAGTTCTATCATGGCAGTTATCCCCAAAAGCAAATTAACATCATGAACGAAGTCACAAATTCTTAATTCCAAACGATCAAGAATTTGTGGCCTTTTGGGGCCATTTGGTCGGATTGAAGACCAAAAATGCCTGATATTTTGCATATTGTTATTAGCTATATTTTCCTCGATCCAATCAATATAGGATTTATGGTTTGCAAAAAAAGGAACTTTACTTGGTGTTTTAGGAAACTGTATCCATCTCTGAGAGTGATTTTTTGTAATTTTATTATTTAAAAAAGGTGAGCTAGCACTTATAGACAGATACAAAGCAGCTTCAGATCTTATTAGCCTTATAGCAGCAAAAAGCTTTTCTAAGTCATCTATTCCTATATTTATGTGGACACTTGATGTTGCAATAGAGGTTCCATAATTATCTTGTATAAATTGATGATAAACATTGTTAATATCAGATCTTTGTAATTGAATATCATGTTTAAAACAAAGCGTGGATGAAGGAATGATTGTTAAATCTTTTTTGTTTAGCCATCGTCTTAACTTTTTTCTTGGAGTTATTAATTTCTCATATAAAAAACTGTAATCTTTTTCAGGAGTTGTTATATATTCAACATTTCTGTTATCTGGCTCTTTGACAAAATCATGAAATTTTTTCTCAATTTCTGCCGAAACACCAATATGAGAATTTAAAGAACCTGTAAAAAGTTCCACCTCAAAACCCTTAAAAAGATTATTTTGACTCATTTATTTATCTAAACAGGCTAATGCTTTTAGTATTCCCTTTGCTTTATTTATCGTCTCTTGGTACTCATTTTCAGGAAAAGAATCAGCAACTATTCCAGCTCCTGCTTGCACTGAAACATCATATTTCCCATCTTTTGAGGGTTTTACTATCATCGTTCTTATAGTAATTGCAGTATTTAGTGCACCATTAATATCAATAGACCCGTAAACACCCGCATAAGGTCCTCTAGCATCTTTTTCTAAGTGCTTAATCAATTGCATTGCTCTTATTTTTGGCGCACCAGTTACTGTCCCAGCGGGAAAAGATGCTTTCAGCAAATCCCACACATCAGCATTGTTTTTTAGGATTCCTTCAACCTCACTAACTATATGCATGACATGTGAATATTTCTCAATAACCATTAAATCCTTAACCTTCACAGTACCAATTTCACAAACTCTCCCAAGATCATTTCTCCCAAGATCAATTAGCATTACATGCTCTGCTATCTCTTTTGGATCTTTTAATAAATCCTTTTCTAATTCCAAGTCTTGTTGATTATCAATACCTCTAGGTCTTGTGCCAGCTATTGGTCTTAAGCTTGCAACAATCTTACTATTTTTATTTTTTTCAGCTTTAACCATTACTTCAGGACTCGAACCTATCAGATACCATGAGCCAAAATCAAAAAATGACATGTATGGAGATGGATTAACCATCCTCAAACTTCTATATAAACTAAAGGGATCATTATTGACTTGAGTTTGAAATCTCTGACTTATAACTATTTGGAAGATATCTCCCTTTCTTATGTATTCTTTTGCAGCGAGAACTGCATCCTCAAAATCTTTTTTCTTCCAATTACTTTCTAGATCTAACTTCAAATTATCATTTTCATTCCAATCTAAAAACTCATTTTCTTTTAGAGGAACTCTCATTAAATTTCTTGTTTCCTGAATTTTAGAAATTGAGTTTAGATATAACTCTTCAATCGAAGAATCTTTAGAAGAGGTTGTATCTGCATAAACCACTGCAGTAATACATCTTTTTATTTGATCAAAAACAACTAATTGATCAAAAAACATCCAGGAACCATACGGGATGTTGTTTTCTGGTATTTCATTTATTGGAACGCTTGGCTCTATTCGATTTATTAATTCATAACCCCAAGAGCCATATAACTGTCCAATTGATGGTAGTTCTTCAAGCATGGTGGACTTATATTCCTTTGTCCAACTTTTTAAAATATCAAAAGGATCACCTTGATGAGTTTCAGTTTTACCATTATTCCAAGTTTTAACTATCTCTTCTCCATAACAAACGGCTTCCCAAAGAGGTTTTGTAGCAACAATACTCCACCTACCCAAAGTCTCCCCACCTTCAACAGATTCAAGAAAAACACCATGGGAATCTTTAGAAGATAATTTTAACCAAGTTGATAAAGGAGTCTCTAAATCCGCTGGCCAAGATTCAACGATAGGTATAAAATTTTTACCTTCTTTGTAAGCCTTTAAAAAACTATCTTTCTGTGAGCTGATCATATTAATAATGTCAGCCCAAATTATAATTATTTTCTTCTTTTATATCAACTTTAAGGAAGTTAATCAAAAGTATTCTTAGTTGTAAATTTCAAACCAGCTGGATTAGGATTCTCACCTATTCTTCTAGGATTATGACCAACTTTCTCTCTGCCTTCATTTACTTTTTCAGGGAAAACACCATCCTTTGGGTGTAAAAATTCAATATCGCCACCAGGGAAAATACGGTAAATTTTAAAATCTTCAATTCTTGGTTTAAAGGCTCTTAATTGTGTACCTAATGCAAGACATTGTTCTTTTCTTGCAAAGTACATTAAATTATCACCTTCATGCATAATAGCTGCTCCACCGGTGGGCAATTCAAATGCTTGTTCCTTTGAACTTTTCCATACAATTGCATATTTTTCTTCGGTTTCTGCTGAGTTTAATAAACCCCCAGTACTTCCTATATGCTTTGGAAATTGACCAACTAAAGTTTCAGTCATCCTAGATTTTGAGTTATTTCTAATAAGAAATTAGCATTCATATTTTGCAAAATTCAAAATTAATAGGAAATTTTCTACATTATTTAATATATGTATAATTTAATCGTTATTTTATTTTGCATCTGAAATCGGAAAAAATACTGTCAAACCTGTATCACGTCTT
The DNA here is from genome assembly GCA_003209565.1 of Prochlorococcus sp. AG-449-J16. Classification (GTDB taxonomy): domain Bacteria; phylum Cyanobacteriota; class Cyanobacteriia; order PCC-6307; family Cyanobiaceae; genus Prochlorococcus_A. Next base: position 4,972 of record QCQK01000027.1, read on the forward strand.
TGTGTGACATGCCCTCCTAAACTAGCTAACAACTTTTGAGTTGCATTTTGACTAAGTTGTAAACTTCCAGTTTGAGGGTTCCAATTTAAAACAGGACCAATATCAGAACCGTTATCTTTTTTTAGAATTTCTTTTTGATTGTTATCTAATTTTTGTACTTTGAGTTGAAGTTTGAGTTTTTGACCAGCTGGTCTTAATTCTAAAATCAATGTACTACCTTCTTTTAATCCTCTAGTATTTTTATCGATTAATCCTCTTAACATTAATTCTAATTTTTCAGAATCACTCAAAATTTGTGGAAGTTGTTTGGGGATATCTATCTTCAAAGAAATACCACGTCGGTTTAATTGTTTATTCCACAATGGAGCAAGCTTTTTGAAAATTTCAGCTAAATTAATTTTCGCCAAGTTATTCAATGATGGCACTTCATTACCAACTAATTCTGCTGCATTAAAGATTAAACCAAACCTATCAATTTGTTCATTACATTCATTATCTATTTGAATTAAACGATTTCTCATTGATTCATCCATTTTATATTTTTTTAAAGTAGAACTTATTAGGGTTCTTATTGTTGCCAAAGGAGTTCTTACTTCGTGAGAAATTGCACGTAATAATTTTGCTTCAGTTATTTGCACATTTTTTTCATCATTTTTCAAAGAATTTTGTATATTATGATTTGGTGTGATACTTGCTAATTTTGCCGATAATATTGGCCAAAATAATTTTTCAAATTGATCATTAATATTAAGGTTACCTAAATTATTTATTGCATTACGAAATTTTACTCCTTCCTCATAATTTTCTTGATTTAATTTTGCATGCATTAATTCGATTGAAAGTTTAAGGCTTTCTTCATCACACTTCATTAATAGAATTTTCTTATCTTTTTCTCCTACAATTGATAATACGCATTGAAAATTTTGAGTGATTATCATCAAAAAAGGTTCATAGCCATCTTCTTGACAAAGATTTAAGACTTTATAATTAGTAACTAAATCAAAATCTTTTTTTATCTTTTCTGAATTATTGACTGGTAAAAAACCTGCATTCTCATTTTGAAAGTATGGAAACCCCTCAGGAGACCAAAGCCATCCATGAAGTTGATTTAAAAATTTCTTATCATTAAAAGCTGGCAAAGGCGAGGCAACCCACATCCCCCCCTGTTTATAATTCTGGGAAAGGAAATCTTTTTGAATAACTTCTAAAGAGGCCCACCACATTCTCCTGGATGTATCATCATCAACATACATAGTTTGAACTCCTTTAATTAAAAGTTCTTGAATTTTTTTTATAGTTATTTTTGATTTCATCAACTTCTTAGTGATCTAGAACGTTTCAATATAGATAAAACAAATCCAATAGATATAAAATTAATCACCAATGACGTTCGACCATAACTCATAAAAGGAAGGGGAATCCCAGTAACTGGTCCTAATCCAATAGTCATAAATAAGTTAATAATTATTTGAAATAAAAAAGTTGACGCTATTCCAATAACAATTAGAGATTCAAAGTTAGTCCTAGCAATTATTGCAGTATTAATAAGTTTTTTAATCAAAAAAAAGAACAAAAATAAAACTACACTACACCCCATAAAACCTAATTCTTCCCCTAAAGCACTGAATATAAAATCAGTATGTTGTTCAGGTATAAATTGCAAATTAGTCAGCTTACCTTGTAGCAAACCAGTCCCAAATATTCCTCCAGAACCAATTGCAATTTGACTTTGTATCAAATGATATCCGCCACCTAGTGGATCTCTATTTGGATCTAAAAATAAAACTAATCTATCTTTTTGATATTCTTTTAAGCCATATTGCCACAAAATTGGTGTAAATTTTGCCACTAATAAATGAAAAGAAATAGTGATAGCAGAAAAAATAATTTTCTTTTTTGAAGATCTATAAGCAAGATATCCTATAACTGGAATCCAGAAAATAAGAAGAGTTGGTAAAGTTAGGTATAATGTAGAAGTGATAATACAAAACACTAATATCAAAATCCACTCTATTGGCATTTGCGACCAATAGAGCATCACACCTGTCAAAACAATTAAAACTAAAGAGGTTCCTAAGTCTGGTTGAAAGAAAATTAATAACCAAGGAATAATTACTACTAATAAGGGCAATACTAAATCTCTTATTGTTAGAATTATTTTTTTATCGAGAACTAAAGCAAGAGTTAATACAGTACTAAGTTTAGCTACCTCTGAAGGCTGAAAAGAAAAGATGCCCAAGTTTAGCCATCTTTGCGCTCCAGAAACTGAAATCCCAAAAAAATAAATTAATAATAAGAATATTAAAGTACACAAATAAAATAGAACCACATACTTTCTAATTCTCTCTAAAGGTATATAAGAAATAAAAAATGCTAAAAAATAACCTAAAAAACCAGTTAGGATATGACCTAAATAGTTCGATACTAAAAAATCACCCTGAATACTTTTTATCAATAAACCCGAAATAATAACTAAAAACAGGGGAATTATAAGTAGCGGAGAAAATAAAAAACCTCTATTAAAGTTGTCTTTTTTTTGGAAAAATCCTCTGTTATTTAATAATGAAATTCTCTTAAACATTAATTAAGTATTAACAAATTGATTCTTAATTAATTGAGCTAAATTACCAAATACAACAGAACTTTCTTTATTGGGCTGGCTTATTGAGATTGGTACACCTTTATTACTATCATCAACGAGAGGGATTTCAATAGGAATTTGAGCTAATAATGGCAAGTCATTTTCGTTAGCTAATGTTTGTCCACCACCTTTACCAAAAATTTCATATTTTTTACCTGGCATATCTGGCGGAATAAATACTGACATATTTTCTACAATTCCCAGTAAAGGTACTCCGAGTTGTTTAAACATTGCTAATCCCCTCCTTGCATCTTGCAGAGATACTTGTTGAGGAGTAGTGACAACTATAGCTCCAGAAATAGGGACAGATTGAGAAAGGGATATTTGAGCGTCTCCTGTTCCTGGAGGCAAATCAATAACCAAAAAGTCAAGATTATTCCATTCAACTTGGTACAAAAATTGTCTGATAATACTATTAAGCATTGGTCCTCTCCATATAACTGGCTGACCTTCTTCTATTAGGAAACCCATTGATACCAATGAAATTCCATATTTATTTATTGGTATTAACCTTTGATCACTGCCACTACCTTCTGTAACCTTTGGATTCTGTTCGGCAACTCCCATCATTGAGGGAGTATTAGGTCCATATATGTCCGCATCCAGCAAACCAGTTTTTAAGCCTAATTTAGCTAGAGAACAAGCGAGATTAACTGCAATGGTACTTTTCCCAACTCCACCTTTACCACTACTAACAGCTATGATATGTCGAATCCCTTCAATCTTCTGCAACTCAGGAGCATTACTTTGATTTTGAGATTCTGTTTTGGAAGGATTATTATCTATCTCTATTTGAACATCATCAATATCTTTAAAATCCAGTAATACGCTTCTAACCTCTTGTACAATTCTATCTCTCTGAGAATTTGCAAACGACGGTAATGATAATGTTACGATTACTCTCGGTATAGTTACTCTTACATTTTTAATCCAAGCTAATTCAATTACATTTTTCTGTGATCCAGCATCTAGAACTTTTTGTAAAGCAAAATTCGCATCTTCTATTGTGGTCATTAAATTTTTAAATATTTTAACAAAGGTAGTCGACTGTTTAAAAGATTAAGAACTATGTCGAACTATCAAATAATAGGCAATAAGGACCCCCTAAGAGAAATTATAAAGAGAAACTTATAATTAACCCAAAAAATTTTTTTCTTCAAGATTTACTAAATACATGTTGAAAGAACCTCCTAAAAACTCGAGAGAAAAAACTAAAAATCTCTTATTAACTCTACAAGACAAGATTTGTTCAGAACTTGAAAATGTAGATAGCAAAGGGAAATTTACAGAAGAATCCTGGCTAAGGGACGAAGGTGGCGGTGGAAGATCAAGAGTATTGAAAAATGGTTCTATTTTTGAGCAAGCAGGCGTAAATTTCTCTGAAGTACAGGGAAAAGAATTACCTCAATCTATTATCTCTCAAAGGCCCGAAGCAAAAGGTCATGAATGGTTTGCTACGGGAACTTCTATGGTTTTGCATCCTAAGAATCCCTATATTCCTACAGTTCATCTGAATTATCGATATTTCGAAGCTGGTCCTGTTTGGTGGTTCGGGGGAGGTGCAGACTTAACCCCTTTTTATCCTTATCTTTCTGATGTAAGGAATTTTCATAATGAGCATAAAAAAGCTTGCGAGAAAATTAATCAAGATTTGCATAAAGTTTTCAAACCATGGTGTGATGAATATTTCTTCTTGAAGCATAGAAATGAATCTAGAGGCATAGGAGGTATTTTTTATGATTATCAAGATGGTTCAGGCAATATTTATAGAGGAAATAATCAAAATGGAGAAGCATCAAAAGCTTCACAAAATATTGGCAGATTAAATTTAAATTGGGATAATTTATTTTCTTTAGCGGAAAACTGTGGGCAGGCATTCCTCCCTTCATATTTGCCCATTATTGAGAAAAGAGCTTCTCAAACATATTCATTGAAGGAAAGAGAATTCCAGCTATATCGAAGAGGTAGATATGTCGAATTCAATTTAGTGTGGGATAGAGGGACAATATTTGGACTACAAACAAATGGCAGAACTGAATCAATATTAATGTCCTTACCTCCTTTAGCTAGATGGGAATATGGATATAAAGCTAAAAAGGGTTCTCAAGAGGAATTTCTCACATCAATTTTTACAAAACCCCAAGATTGGTTAAATGATAAAGAGTTAGAGAAATTCTGCATAGAGAACAATATTTTTGATTAAAAATTATCGAATAAACTTTTAAAGTATCTTAAATAGGTGTTTTAAATAAGGAACCATCACTTTTCAATTGCAGTTTTTCTCCGAGTTCATTTTCTAAAGAGATTAATTCATCCCTATGCGCTCTAAGTCTCATAAAAGTTGCATCATTTTCATTGTCGTTGATCAACCTTAATTCAAATTTCTCCTCTCTTGCTGATTTTTTAAAATAAACAATTCCAGACAAAGGGCCGCCAATTAATCCCAAAAGAATAGGCCACCAACCTAATTCAGGATATATTTGAATAATTACTAATCCCAAAGCACAAGAACCAAAACCGCCAAGAAAACCTAAAAAAATTGCTAAAAATTTACTAGAAACAACTTGACCCTTGAATATTAAAATTCTTTGTTCAAAATCTCCTCCTGTTTGCTTCCATCCCCTCAAATTAAGCCATTCACATAAACCATTTAAAACCTTAATTGGCTGCTGAGAAGATGAAATCTCAACTATGGTTGTTCTATCTTTACTGGAAGCCCTAAGAAAGAAAAATAATCCTATGGCCAAGAGAATTGTCAGCAATAATGTTGAATTTAGGGAATATGACATTAAATAAATTTTTTTCTAGTAACTCGAGAATAAAAATTAAAGTTACATCATATTATAATTTTTTAGAATTATTCTGTAAAATATTCCTATTAGATAAAAATTCTTAATTAAATAAAATCTTAAGTAATATTCTAAATCTTAAATTATCTTAAATACTTATTAAAAATGACTATTGAAAATAAAAATATTGATCTTCTTTATAGCGATTTAACAATAGATTTATACAATTTTTATAAAAAATCGTCTTACCTAGCTATTGACACAGAAGCAATGGGTCTTATTCATGGAAGAGATAGACTCTGTTTAGTACAAATATGCAATGAATTAAAAAGAACATCCTGTATAAAAATCGAACTTAATACATCTTCTTCACCTCATTTAAAAGCACTTCTTGAAGATGAAAAAATTACTAAAGTATTTCATTATGCGAGATTTGATGTAGCAGCTCTCAAATGTAATCTCGAAATTAATACAAAAAATATTTTTTGTACAAAAATTGCTAGTAAGTTGGCAAGAACTTATACAAACAAACACGGTTTAAAGGATTTAATTAATGAATTATTAGGTGTAGAATTGGACAAAAGTTCTCAAAGTAGTGATTGGGGTAGCAAAGAAGATTTAACAAAAGATCAATTAGATTATGCAGCAAATGATGTTAGATATTTAATTGAAGCTATGCATAAATTAAAAGTTATCTTAGAAAGAGAGAATAGATATGAATTAGCTCAAAAATGTTTCGAAACAGTTTCTGTACATGCTGATTTAGACATACTAAAATTCACAAATATATTTGAACATTAAGAGTCAATCTTCAGTTAAAAAATTATCTTCACCATCAAGAGTTTCCATAAGCTTATCAAGTATTCTTGAAGAACTTAATTTATCTCCATCATTTTTTTCACAAATTTTTAAAACATTTTGCGCAACTTGTATTTTTTCTTTAATAGTTTTCGAGCCTTCTTTAGCAATTTGAATTTCTACTTTCTTTTTAGCAGAAGATAAGCTTATACTCATAAATTTAGCAATCTCTGCACAAATTTTTAGATATTGCCGATCATTAATTGGATACATAAAAGAATTAATAATTAATAAGCTAGTGCCATTTACTAAGATAACAAATGAAGGTTTATGGCATCTACGATTTTCTTACTTGCTCCGGATTCCCCCATTCTTTTTTTTCCAATTTTTGCTTGTTCTAACCTATTAACTTTTCCTTTCAACAGTAAACTTAAACGTTTTAAAAGAATTTTTTTGTTCTTGCAAACTAAAACACTACCTCCCAATAATCTTGATTGCCTTTTTGCAAATGATTTTGTAAATTGTGGTCCAGGACCTGGTAGAGAGAGAGATGGAATTCCAAGGCCAGCAATTTGCTCTGTAGCAGTTCCTGCATTAGATAAGCCAACTTCTGCCATATTGGCCCATGAATTGAATTTGCCTTTACCAATCACTACATATTGATCTTTCTTTTTCCATACTGACTCTTCATCAATTAGAAATTTAACTTTATTCTGTTTTATAAAACCATATTTATTTAAATAATTTTGAATTTGAATCACATTCGCATTAATGCTCAAAGGTAAAAGTATTACTAAATCCTTTGATAAATCAAAATCCTGCAAACAATTTAGAAAATTATCAAGATTCTTAAGAGCTTCAGGATATCTACTTCCAACTAATAAAATAATCCTTTTAAAAGAAATAATATTTGATATCTTCTGGTTTGATGCATTAACAAAATCCATCATTGGATTACCAAAGTATTTAGCATCAATATTTTTTTTATTCAAATTATTAGCTGTAATTTTATCCCTCATAATTAAATTTTTACATCTTGGAGATTTCATTAAAAACATTTCCCATGGATCCCATTCAGAACCTTTCAACTTATGATAAAAATCGCTTAAATTCCAACCTGGCCCACTACTCCAAGTATGATCACTTTTGGGAGTTCCAATGAAACTAAATTCGCATTCTGAACTCCAAGCGTAAAGTAATGGTAAGAAATCGCCTACTGCAATAATTTTGCAATTATGTTTTGACTTCTGTTTTACAAGAAGAAAATTTCTTAAATTATCAATTAAAAATCCTGCAAACAAATCAAGCACAAATCCCTTCAGACTTTGATTACTAAAACCTCCACTAGGTAGCTCTTTTAAATATCCTATTTTACGAAAATTTTTTGATTTTATGGAATTAAATACATCTCCTTTACCTACTAACGGCAAAACTTCAATATTTTTATTTTTTATGTTTTTTAGTAATCTTTTTATTATCTCTGATGCTATTACATCTTCGCCATGACCATTGCATATAAATAATAGAGAATGAGACGCCTTACTGTTAAGATCATTAAAAGATTCAATCGAATCTTTTTCGGCGGCATGGCCAAGTGGTAAGGCAGAGGATTGCAAATCCTTTATCCCCAGTTCGAATCTGGGTGCCGCCTTCATTGTTCTTACAACATATTTCGCTATAAACTTATCCAAGAACTGAAGTTTAGAGTAACGATTGTTGTACTTCAAATGCCTTAAAATGGTAGGAAAGTGGTAGGAAAATTACTTCACTAACTTAATAAAATATTATCGCATCAATATTCTTGATAGTTGAATTAGACTATTTTATTTATTTTCAATATGATTAAGCAAACTTTTCGCTAAGGAGAAATCTGGATCTAATTGTAGAGAGATTGATAAATCTTTAGTTGCTTTTTGATATTCTTTCATAACTTCATATGCAAAACCTCTCCAAAAAAATAAATAAGCATTATGAGGATCTATTTCAATTGCTTTGTTGTAATCAATAATCGCATCTCGATACCTACTTAAGAATATTTTTGTATTACCTCTTAGATCATATGCCTCAACAATACGATTTCTAT
>QCQK01000028.1 GCA_003209565.1 Prochlorococcus sp. AG-449-J16
ATTGGAAAAACTATTTTTATCAGATAATTTCAGTTATTTAGAACTCCTAAATTTGTTCGAGATTAATATAACTACCATTGAGAATTTATTTGATACTGAAAAGGGTGTCCTAGTAATGACAGAAGACCTAAAAATAAGAAATAATAGGCTTAATTTACTCAGTTTAATTAGAAATTATTCTTTAATGATTGCTGACTTTACACTTTTGAACTCTTAACTTTAATGCCACCCTTTATTGAATAGTTTTCTAGCATTTTTTCAACATCTTTATTTTCCCTAACAGCACTATCAACAGGTTCATATTTTAGGGGGGCAAGGGCTTTCCCTCTTAGAATCGAACCAAGTGTAAGCATTGTGATTTTAAGTTGCTGCAAAGGTTTCATGGAGACAACTCTTTTGTATAAGTAACTATCAAAAGTAAGTCTTTGTACATCCATGTCATCACACATCTCAACAAAGGCTTCTCTTGCAGAATCGTTTCTATAAAAAATATTTTGAAGGATTTCTAGAACCTTATAAGTTGTGCCATATTTTTTATCCCATTTTTTAAGATAGTTTTTTAAATCTTTTTCTGTTGGAATTACTTGTCCGTTTTTTGAGGCCTCAACAATTTCTTCAGCACACATTCTCCCGCTCTTTGCAGCAAAATAAATACCCTCTCCAGAACTTTTTGTAACGTAACCTGCTGCATCTCCAACCAACGCCATTCTCCCAACGACCCTTCTTGGTCTTGGATGCTCTGGAATCGGATGTGCTTCTACCTTTATTACCTCACCATTAACAAGTCTTTTCTTTGCTCTATTTCTAACGCCCTCTTGAAGTCCTTTAATTAATGACTGATTCTTTTGCATGGTTCCAGTGCCTACAGCAACATGATCATATTTGGGAAATACCCAACCATAAAAATCAGGAGAAACATCGGTTCCTACGTACATTTCGGCAAGATCTTCGTAGTAACTCATTTCTTCTTTAGGTAATTTAATCCTTTCCTGAAATGCAATGGCAACTTTGTAATCTCCTGCATCCATTGCTTTTGCCACTCTACTATTAGCCCCATCGGCTCCGATTAAAAGGTCAACAGTAAGCTCCTTGAGTTCTCCCTTTTTATCTCCATTCGTAAAATCTGAATAGGAAAGTTTATAAGGCCCTTGATTATTATCGCCAGTATCAATAGAAGTAACTAATCCATTTATTAGTGTGGCACCAAGATCTGATGCTCTATTGCGCATAAAAGCATCCATTACTTCCCTTCTGCACATTCCTATAAACTCATTATCGCTTTTCCCATAGACTTTGTCTAAGCTAATATCTACCTCTCTATTTGATGGAGATATCATCCTCATATGCCTTACTTTTCTATCAATAATTGACTCAGGTAAATCAAATTCCTCTACCATGCAAAGGGGAATAGCACCTCCGCATGGTTTTGCATTATCTAATTTTCTTTCGAAGAGCCAAGTTTTTATTCCGGCTTTAGCAAGTATTTCTGCAGCACATGAACCACTTGGACCTCCTCCAATAACAGCTACCCTCAACATATGAAAAAAATTAATACTGTATATAAAAACTACATCTTTTTTGCTTAGAAAAGTGCATTTCTTAAAATAATAGTTAATATCGAAATATGTTTTCCAAATTCACCTTTAAATATTGGAACAAAACAAAGATATAAATGAATTCGATATACCTCTCGCCAAAAGAACTTACTTAAAAAACACTAATGGTATTTTATTAAAAAGATTATTAATATACTCACCATTATTTTTACTTATTTTTTCTATCGCGACATTGCGATTGATTAGAAATCTAGAATCAGGCCCTCTTTTAAATCTCAATTCTCAGGTTGAGAGGAATTACGACGATAGAATTTTAGGGCATTTACCCTATAACGAAATTTCTAAGGAGAAGTTAGTTTTTATTGAGCCCAATATTTCAGTGCATGTTGACATGAAAGATTCACTTTTGAAAATGCGACAAGAAGCGATAAAGGATGGTGTAAATATGGTCTTCTTGAGTGGTTATAGATCAATTAATTTGCAAAAAGATATTTTTTATTCTTTAAAATCTGTTAGAAATCAAGAAGCAGCAGAAAGAGCTAGAGTGTCAGCTCCTCCAGGATACTCTGAGCATAGTACTGGTTTTGCAATTGATATTGGTGATGCTACTCAAAGAGAAACAGATTTTGAGAAAGAATTCGAAAATACAGACGTCTTTAGATGGTTAAAAAAAAATGCAGCTAAGTTTCACTTCAAGCTATCTTTCAACAAAAATAACAAATACATAGATTACGAACCTTGGCATTGGAGATATGAGGGCTCAATTGAAGCTTTAAAAGTTTTTGAAACTTCAAATAGAGGATCATAAATTTAATTTTCAATATGATTGTATTTTCAAAGTCTTAAAGACAAAATTTTCATAATAAGCATCCTTTGAGTTAGCCTTAATAAAGTTAATCTAATATTTATATAAATTTATAAATGTCATCTTCAAAAAAAGAAATTAGGAATGTCGCAATTATCGCCCACGTGGATCATGGGAAGACAACTCTTGTGGATGCATTGTTATCACAATCAGGAATATTTAGAGATAATGAGGTGATCCCTACATGTGTAATGGATTCAAATGATCTTGAAAGAGAAAGAGGAATAACTATACTTTCAAAAAATACTGCAGTTAACTATAAAGACACCAGAATAAATATTATAGATACACCGGGCCACGCAGATTTTGGAGGAGAAGTCGAGAGGGTTTTGGGAATGGTTGATGGTTGTTTGCTAATAGTTGATGCAAATGAGGGGCCGATGCCTCAAACAAGATTTGTTTTAAAAAAAGCATTAGAAAAAGGACTTAGGCCTATAGTCTTTGTAAACAAAATTGATAGACCAAGAGTAGTGCCAGAAATAGCAATTGATAAGGTTCTCGATTTGTTTTTAGAATTAGGAGCAGATGATGATCAATGTGATTTTCCTTATCTTTTTGGAAGCGGTCTATCTGGTTTCGCAAAAGAAGAGATGGAATTTAGTAGTGAAAATATGATGCCTCTTTTTGAAGCTATTATCAGACATGTTCCACCTCCAGTAGGCGACTCAAATAAACCACTTCAGCTACAAATAACTACCTTAGACTATTCTGATTTCTTAGGCAGAATTGTAATTGGAAAAATTCATAATGGAACTATAAAAAATGGCCAACAAGCAAGTTTAATTAAAGAAAATGGGAAAACTATTAAAGGTAAGGTTAGTAAATTGTTAGGATTCGAGGGATTACAAAGAATTGATATAAATGAGGCATTTGCAGGTGATATTGTTGCTGTCTCTGGTTTCGATGATGTAAATATTGGAGAGACCATAGCATGTCCTGATTCTCCTCATCCTCTTCCATTAATCAAAGTTGATGAGCCTACCTTGAATATGACTTTTGTTGTTAATGATTCCCCATTTGCTGGTAAAGAAGGAAAATTTGTTACTAGTAGACAACTAAAAAATAGATTGGAGAGAGAACTTTTGACAAATGTTGCACTTAGGGTCGAAGAAACTGATTCCCCCGATAGGTTCTCGGTTTCAGGAAGAGGAGAATTACATCTTGGGATTTTGATTGAAACCATGAGAAGAGAAGGCTTTGAATTTCAAATCTCACAACCTCAAGTAATATTTAGAGATATTGATAATGTTGAATGTGAACCTATAGAGACTTTGGTTTTAGATGTACCTGAAGTGTCTGTTGGTTCATGTATAGAGAAACTTGGATCGAGAAAAGCAGAGATGAAAAATATGCAGACTAGTTCCGATGGAAGAACTCAATTAGAATTTCTTGTTCCTTCAAGAGGATTAATTGGATTTCGTGGCGAATTTGTTCGGATAACGAGAGGTGAAGGTATCATGAGTCACTCATTTTATGAATATAAACCTAAAACAGGAGATTTTGAAACAAGGAGAAATGGAGTGCTTATAGCTTTTGAGGAAGGTGTGGCAACCTTTTATGCTTTAAAGAACGCTGAAGATAGGGGAGTTTATTTTATTAAACCTGGAGTAAAAGTTTACAAGGGAATGATAATTGGAGAAAATAATCGACCTCAAGATCTTGAGTTAAATATATGTAAAACAAAGCAGTTAACTAATATGAGATCTGCAGGGGCAGAAGAGCTCGATACTTTGCAATCGCCTGTTGAAATTACTCTAGAAAGAGCACTCGAATATATTGGTCCTGATGAAATGCTTGAGGTAACACCTGATTCAATAAGAATGAGAAAACTAAATAAAAAGAAAAAATTTTAAAAATTATTTTTATGAAGGAAGAAAGCACAAAAAATTTTAAAGAATCTTTTTTTATTGCTTTAAAACTTTTTAATAATCATGAATGGTATGAAGCTCATGATGCTTTCGAAGAAATTTGGAATTCTGTTGATGGTGACGAAAGACAAGTCATCCAGGGAATTTTACAAGTGTCAGTCTCTCAGTTTCACTTGAGTAAAGGTAATTTTAATGGAGCTACGATTTTGCTTGGGGAAGGTTTAGGTAGAATAAAACCAAGAACCAAAATAAATTTAGGTATTGATCTTGAAAACTTCTGCCAATGTTTGGAAGATTTATTGAGAAAATTGCAATATAAAGAAATTTTAAATGAGAATGATAAGCCTTTTTTGAAACTTCTTTAATGGAAATGATTAACTCTTTTGATTTAAATAAGCTTTTGTTTTTTACTTCTTTTTTTAAGAAAATAATAAATAGTAGATACAAAGGATGATGTACTTAAAAATAAGCGACGTAACTTTATCAATTAAGGGAAGATTAATCGTTAAGAATGTTTCAATAACTGTAAATCCAGGTGAAGTTGTGGGTTTAATGGGGCCAAATGGTGCAGGTAAAACCACTACTTTTAACATTGCAGTTGGGAATATAAAACCTGATAAAGGTGAAGTTTTCATGAATGGTAAAAATATAACTAATCTTGCACTCCCGTTTAGATCGAGACTTGGGTTAGGTTATCTAACTCAAGAGCCAAGCATATTTAGAGATCTTACGGTCAAAGATAATATAGATTTGGCTTTGCAGATTTCATCTAATAGTCGAGCGGTAATTAGAAATAGGAGAGAACAATTAATTAATGAATTTAATTTGAATAATTTTGTAGATAATTATGGTTATCAACTCTCAGGTGGAGAAAGAAGAAGGTGTGAGATAGCAAGAGCTCTAACTGTTGGTAAAAAAGGGCCCAAATATTTATTATTAGACGAACCTTTCGCTGGAATAGATCCTTTAGCTGTTAATGATTTAAAGAAACTAATTCTTAAGTTAAGAGATGATGGTGTAGGAATTCTTATTACAGATCATAATGTGAGAGAAACACTTTTAATTACCAATAAGTCATATGTATTAAGTGAAGGAAAAATTTTAGCTTACGGATCATCAAGTGAATTGGCAAATAATCCAATAGTCAAAAAGTATTATCTTGGAGATAATTTCAAACTTTGAAACCATTTTGTAAAACAAATTAAAAATTAATTATTAAAAATTTCTCATATTTAGAGTGATTTAAATTATTATTTGGAATATATCGAATATTAAAACTGGATAAATTTCTTTAAATGATACTAGATAACTTTTTGAAAAATTTAATATATGATCCGGTTTCAGTTTTAGGTCTTTTAGTTTTTTATCTTTTATTAGTTAATTTACCAATATCTTTATCTACATTTTTTACGAAGAAATCTTCACCTATTTCGAAAGTTCTAACGATTTTAGTCAATTTCTTTATAGCAATACAATTAACATTAAGGTGGTCAATTTCTGGACATTTTCCAATTAGCAATTTGTATGAATCTCTTTATTTTCTTACTTGGGGGATCACGATTGGACAACTACTTATTGAAAGAGAATACCAATCTCCAATAATACCCTCAATAGCAATACCTACTGAGTTACTAACTGTAGCTTTTGCTTGTTTTGTTCTGCCCGAAGATTTGAAATTATCATCCAATTTGGTTCCTGCCTTAAGATCAAGTTGGTTAATAATGCATGTTAGTGTCGTAATGCTAAGTTATGCGGCTTTAATAATAGGTTCTTTACTTTCGGCTTCTGTTTTGTTTGTTAATAAAAATAAACCACTTCAAATTAGAAGTAGTTCTACAGGTATAGGAGGGTTCAAGATTTCTAATGATTATTTTTTTAGCGATTATGTCGATCCTATTGAATTTTCTCACTCTGAAGAACTTGATACATTAAGTTATCGCTCTATATTGATCGGTTTTGTTCTTTTGACTCTCGGATTAATCTCGGGTGCAGTTTGGGCTAATGAGGCTTGGGGAACATGGTGGAGTTGGGATCCTAAAGAAACTTGGGCATTTGTATCATGGTTGTTTTATGCAGCTTATCTGCATATGCGAATAAGTAAAGGTTGGCAAGGAAGAAGACCAGCATTATTAGCTTCTACAGGATTTTTAGTGATTTTAGTATGCTATTTGGGAGTGAATTTTTTAGGTATAGGTTTACATAGTTATGGTTGGATATTTGGTTGATTTGTGAATCTTCCAGAATATCTATTGAGGTTCAGAAAGTACCTTCCCATTTTGTGCTTCTTGAGCAACTTTTCTCAAGTCATCGCAGCCCTCTTTTAGTGTTGGGTAAGCAAACATTCCACTACCCGCAATAAAACAATTAGCACCAGCATTAGCACATTGTGAAATTGTCCAATTTGCTTTTATGCCTCCATCAACTTCAATATCGACATTTAAGTTTTTTTCTATAATAAAGTTTCTTATTTTTCTGATTTTATTAAGCATTGTTGGTATGTAAGCTTGTCCACCAAAGCCTGGATTAACTGTCATAACTAAAACATGATCAACCATATCCATAATATTTTCAATCATTTCAAATGGAGTGTGAGGGTTTAATGCTACTGAAGGAGACCCTCCTAGGTCTCTTATTCTTCCAAGAACTCTATGTAAATGAATATTTGCTTCTGCATGAGCTATAACTACTCCTGGTTCTCCATTTGCACCTTTTGAAGCGTTTACATAAGATTCAAGCATTGTTTCACAGTTGTATTGGCTCACCATTAGTTGAGTTTCAAAAGGGACATTACAATATTTTCTGCATGCTGCAATCATTTCAGGACCGAAAGTTAGATTTGGCACGAAATTGCCATCCATTACATCAAATTGAATTCTATCTACACCAGCCTCCTCAAGCTCTTTCACACATGCTCCCATATTTGCCCAGTCTGCTGGTAAAACAGAAGGAATTATTTGAATTGGTCTATTAACACCAGCTAAATTTGTTTGATTTGACTCGTTCATTTAATTTTTAAAATATTTAATAAAGATACTATATTTAGTTGTTTATTCCTAATTTCAAGTCACGGCCTGATAAAGTAACACCTGTAAAGAGTTAAAAAAGCTTATTAGCATAATAATTCTCATAAAAAATTACATTTTTTATGAGAATATACTCCAAACCTTTTAGAAAATCCTCAAATTTAATTGTGAATCAAACTTTAATTCAAGAAATACTCGAAGTTGTTGAGCAAGCAGCAATTGCCTCAGCAAAACTTACAGGCCTTGGTCAAAAAGATGAAGCTGATGCTGCAGCTGTCGAAGCAATGAGATTGCGAATGGGCCAAATTGAAATGAAAGGAAAAATTGTTATTGGAGAAGGTGAAAGAGATGAAGCACCTATGCTTTATATAGGTGAAGAGGTAGGCAGTGGAAGTGGACCGGGGGTTGATTTTGCTGTAGATCCTTGCGAAGGTACAAATCTTTGTGCGAATAACCAAAGAGGTTCTATGGCGGTTTTGGCTGCTTCTGATACAGGAGGTCTTTTTAATGCCCCTGATTTTTATATGAACAAATTAGCAGCTCCTCCTGCAGCAAAAGGGAAAGTAGATATTAGAAATTCAGCTACTGAAAACTTGAAGATTCTTAGTGACTGCTTGGATCTTTCTATTGATGAACTAACTGTTGTTGTAATGGATAGAACTAGGCATAAAGATTTGATTAAAGAGATTCGAGGATGTGGTGCAAAAGTACAACCGATTTCTGACGGTGATGTTCAAGCTGCGATTGCGTGTGGTTTTGCAGGCACTGGAACACATTGCTTGATGGGTATAGGAGCAGCACCAGAAGGTGTTATTTCAGCAGCAGCAATGAGAGCACTAGGTGGTCACTTTCAAGGACAACTAGTTTATGATCCAGCAATTGCTCAAACTTCTGAATGGGCTGATTACACAAAAGAAGGAAATATAAAACGTCTGAATGAAATGGGGATAACCGATATAGACAAAATCTATGAGGCTAACGAACTGGCGTCAGGTGAAAACGTTGTTTTCGCTGGAAGTGGAATAACTGATGGATTATTATTTGACGGAGTTAAATTTGAAAGAGATTGTGTCAGAACTAGCAGTCTAGTAATTAGCACATTAGATAGTACTGCGAGATTCACAAATACAGTCCACATAAAAGATGGTGCAAAGAGTATCAGCCTTTAAAAATTCACTTTTGGTTTTATGCATATTGTTGTCGTCGGACTAAGTCATCGCACGGCACCTGTTGAAGTGCGCGAGAAGTTAAGTATTCCTGACCAATCCATATCTGAATCATTGAAAGCATTAAAAACTTTCTCTGATGTGTTGGAGGTTTCAATTTTAAGTACTTGTAATAGGCTAGAAATATATGCGCTTGTAAAGGATAAAAATACTGGGATTTCATCTATCAAAGAATTTATTTCAGACTATTCTGGAATTGTCTTTGAGGATTTAAATCCGCATCTTTTTTGCTTTAGGCAAGAAGATGCAGTATTGCACTTGATGAAGGTTTCTGCAGGGCTTGATAGCCTTGTTTTAGGGGAAGGGCAAATTCTCTCACAGGTAAAAAAAATGATGAGATTAGGACAAGAGAATCAATCTACTGGTCCTATTCTCAATAGATTATTGACTCAATCAGTTAGTACAGGTAAAAAAGTTAGATCAGAAACAAATTTAGGAACTGGAGCGGTATCAATAAGTTCAGCAGCGGTAGAACTTGCTCAATTAAAAATTGGACAGGAACAAGGGGTAGATGCCCTTGTAAGTCTGGAGTCAGAGAAAGTTCTCGTTGTTGGCGCTGGACGAATGAGCAGGCTTTTAATAACTCATTTAAGATCAAAAGGATGCCATAAACTTATGCTTGTTAATAGAAATATTGATAGAGCATTAAATCTTGCGGTAGATTTTCCTGATTTAGAGATTGTTTGTAAGGGGTTAAATGAATTAGATGAAAACATATCAACATCTTCTCTTGTTTTCACAAGTACAGCTTCTGAAGATCCAATAATTGATCTTGCTAAAATTGAAAAATTAAATTTGAGTAATAGACTTAAATTTATTGACATTGGCGTCCCGAGAAATATATCTAATGATGTTAAACAACATCAATTCGTAGAATCATTTGATGTAGATGATTTACAAGAGGTCGTTTCAAGAAATCAAGAATTTAGACAGAAAATTGCAAAGGAAGCTGAGTCTTTAGTAGAAGAAGAAAGAATTATTTTTCTGGAGTGGTGGGCGAGTTTAGAAGCAGTTCCTGTAATTAATAAACTTAGATCAGATTTGGAGTTAATTAGAAAAGAAGAATTACAAAAAGCACTTAGTAGAATGGGCCCTGATTTTTCTGCTAGAGAAAGAAAAGTTGTGGAAGCCCTTACTAAAGGAATTATTAATAAAATTCTTCACACACCTGTTACCAAGTTAAGAAGTCCTCAATCAAGAGAAGAAAGACAAGCTTCCTTAAAAATTGTTGAAAAATTATTTTCTTTAATAGACGAGGATAAAAGTATCTAAATTTTTCGAACTTATATTAAGTTTTTCAAGTAATTTATCGAAATACCTTCATAAACTGACCATTCCTATTTCTAAACCTGCCCATAATCAGTTACTTTAAATAGTTGTATCTACCTCCATTAGATTGAATGAAGCGTGTGTTGGCAATCATCCTCGGAGGAGGAAAAGGTTCTAGACTATACCCCTTGACAAAAATGAGGGCGAAACCTGCTGTTCCACTGGCAGGAAAGTATCGATTAATTGATATCCCAATTAGTAATTGTATTAACTCAGGTATTGAAAAAATGTACGTATTGACTCAATTCAATAGTGCATCTCTGAATAGGCACATAGGAAGAACTTATAATCTAAATGGACCTTTTGGTCAAGGATTTGTGGAGGTTTTGGCCGCGCAACAGACTCCTGATAGTCCAAAGTGGTTTGAAGGCACTGCTGATGCTGTAAGGAAATATCAATGGTTATTTCAAGAATGGGATGTTGATGAATATTTAATATTATCAGGTGATCAACTCTACAGAATGGATTACAGCTTATTTGTACAACATCATAGAGATAACGGTTCTGATTTAACTGTTGCAGCTTTGCCTGTTGATGAAGCTCAAGCAGAAGGTTTTGGCCTTATGAGAACAGATGATGTGGGAAATATAAAAGAATTCAGTGAAAAGCCTACTGGAGAGAAGTTGAAGGCAATGGCAGTAGATACTTCAAAATTTGGATTAAGTAAGGAATCAGCTGCCGAAAAACCATATCTAGCCTCAATGGGTATTTACGTTTTTAGCAGAAATACTCTTTTTGATCTTCTTAATAAATTCCCTAGTTATACCGATTTTGGAAAGGATATAATTCCTGAAGCTCTTAATAGGGGCGATACTCTCAAAAGTTATGTATTCGATGATTATTGGGAAGATATTGGAACTATTGGAGCATTCTTTGAGTCAAACCTTGCATTGACTGAGCAACCAAAACCTCCATTTAGTTTTTATGATGAAAAATTTCCAATTTACACGAGACCTAGATTTCTCCCCCCTTCTAAACTTGTTGATGCACAAATTACTGATTCAATAGTCTGTGAAGGTACAATCTTGAAGTCGTGCAGTATTTTGCATTGTGTTTTAGGTGTAAGAAGTAGGATTGAAAGCGATTCGGTTCTTGAGGATACTCTTGTTATGGGTGCCGATTTCTTTGAATCGCCTGAAGAGAGGATTGAATTAAGAAAAGGAGGCGGAACGCCTCTTGGAGTAGGTGAAGGAACTACTGTAAAAAGAGCAATTCTTGATAAAAATACAAGAATTGGTGATAATGTCGTGATCATTAATAAAGATCGAGTAGAAGAAGCAGATAAGCCAGAATTAGGCTTTTATATAAGAAATGGAATTGTTGTAGTAGTAAAAAATGCAACTATTGCAAACGGAACTGTTATTTAAATCTTTTCGATCATTTTTCGCTGACATTAGTATTTTTTTTGAGCAATTTTGTTGAGTTGAGGGCAGACTATATTTATTGAGTTTTTTAATTTTTTATGTCCAAGGCACATTTTGGTTTAATAGGTCTTGGTGTTATGGGCGAAAATTTAGTTCTTAACGCAGAGAGAAATGGATTTTCTAGTGTAGTTTTTAATAGAACCTTCTCAAAAACTGAAGAATTTTTACAAGGTAGGGGCCTTGGCAAGAACATAGAGGGAGCTGAAACTCTTCAAGAATTTGTAAACAAGCTAGAGAGACCTAGAAGAATTCTAATGATGGTAAAAGCTGGAGCCGCAACTGATGCTGTTATAGATAATATTTCTGGATATCTCGAGGAAGGAGATTTATTAATAGACGGTGGGAATTCTCAATTTAAAGATACAGAAAGAAGAGTAAATACTCTTGAAAGTAAAAGTTTTGGATACATTGGAATGGGAGTCTCAGGAGGTGCTAAAGGGGCTCTAGAAGGGCCAAGTATGATGCCTGGAGGTACAAAGGCTTCATATGATGCAATAGAAAGCTTATTAACAAAAATGGCTGCCAAAGTTGAAGACGGACCATGTGTTGCATATGTTGGTCCAGGCGGCTCAGGTCATTTTGTAAAAACTGTTCATAACGGAATTGAATATGGAATTGAACAAATACTTGCAGAAGCTTATGACCTTATGAAGAGAGTAAAAGGTATGAATGGCCAGGAGATGTCTGAGGTATTTGGTATTTGGAACAATACTGATGAATTAGCTTCTTATCTTGTTGAGATAACAGAGATTTGTCTAAATACAAAAGATGAGATAACTGGAGATGATGTAGTGGAGAAAATATTAGACAAAGCTGGCCAGAAAGGTACTGGGTTATGGACTGTTGTAAGCGCTTTAGAACTTGGGGTATCAGTCCCAACTATTTATGCATCTTTAAATGCAAGAGTAATGAGTTACTACGAAGATCTTGCCGAAATGTACGTAGGAACCGATGTTTCTCCTGATTTTTATGGTTGGGTATTTCCCAAATATGATCATGTTGCTGTAGGCACTGGAACCATGCAAAAGAATCAGTCATTAATTAAAGGACTTCAAGAGGGCGTTAGAAATAGAGCAAAGAAAAGACTTGTTAATGGTGAGGTAATAAAGGTAGAAGCACATCCGATTCCAGAGCATCCAAGACCAAGAAGGGTCGTTGGGAGAATGGCGTTGGTTGGAGATGCAGCAGGTTACGTTACAAAAAGTTCTGGAGAGGGTATTTATTTTGCTGCAAAGAGCGGGAGAATGTGTGCTGAAGAAATTGTTGAGGCCTCAAAAAACGGACAAGTAATTCCAACAGAAAAAGATTTAAAAAACTATCTTAAAAAATGGGATAAAAAATATGGCACAACTTATAAGGTTCTAGAAATCCTTCAAAATATTTTTTATAGAAACGATTCTGCAAGAGAAGCCTTTGTTGAGATGTGTGATGACATGGATGTACAAAGACTTACTTTTGATAGTTACTTATACAAAAGAGTTGTCTCCATGAAACCTTTGCAGCAACTTAAAATCACAATGCTTACACTTGGTTCGATTCTAAGAGGGAAAGCCCTTGCCCCCCTAAAATATGAACCTGTTGATAGTGCTGTTAGGGAAAATAAAGATGTTGAAAAAATGCTAGAAAACTATTCAATAAAGGGTGGCATTAAAGTTAAGAGTTCAAAAGTGTAAAGTCAGCAATCATTAAAGAATAATTTCTAATTAAACTGAGTAAATTAAGCCTATTATTTCTTATTTTTAGGTCTTCTGTCATTACTAGGACACCCTTTTCAGTATCAAATAAATTCTCAATGGTAGTTATATTAATCTCGAACAAATTTAGGAGTTCTAAATAACTGAAATTATCTGATAAAAATAGTTTTTCCAAT
>QCQK01000029.1 GCA_003209565.1 Prochlorococcus sp. AG-449-J16
TCGGTAATAGCGAGGGCGAAAATATCATTAAGGCATTTAATAAAAAACCATCAATTGATTTGAGAATAAACCAATTAAAAACTGATTCAGATAAATTTTTGAAAGTACTTCATGAAAATAAAATTGATGCTGAAATTATTAATGATTTAAATAACGGAATTACTTTAAAATCTAATCCAAGATCTATTAAAAACTTACCAGGTTATAGCGATGGACTTTGGACAATTCAAGATAGATCTTCTCAGTGGGTAGCACCTCTATTAAATCCAAAAGAAGGTGAAAAAATTTTAGATGCTTGTGCAGCCCCAGGAAGTAAGTCTACCCATCTAGCAGAATTGACAAATGATAGTGCTGAAATACTGGCTGTAGATAGATCAGCAAAAAGATTGAAAATACTTCAATCAAATCTAGAAAGGTTAAATTTAAAATCTGTAAATACATTGAGGGCTGATGCAACGAGTTTGATTGAATTGAATCCTGAGTTTATTTCTTATTTTGATAAGATTTTGTTAGATGCTCCATGTTCTGGGATTGGAACTCTCTCTAGGAATCCAGACTCTAGATGGTCTTTAAGTAAAGAAAAAATAAAGTCCTTAACTTTATTGCAAGAAAAATTATTAGAGAGTATTATTCCTCTATTGAAAAAAGATGGAACTTTAGTTTATTCAACTTGTACTATCTGTCCTGATGAAAATAATCTATTAATTGATAAATTTATTGAAAAAAACAATACTTTAAAATTGGTGAGCCAAAAGCAAATTTTACCTAGCTTAGATTATCCTGGTGATGGATTTTATTCTGCAGTAATTGCTTGTAAAGCTTAAAAATATAATTTATTTTTTAATTGGAATTTTATAAATTTCAGATATGAACTTCTTCCATAAATAAGCTGCATTTCCACTAGATAATTCAGATTCCTTATTATCGTCGTAACCTATCCAGATGCCAGTTGTAAGGTTATCAATGGAACCAATAAACCAGAGATCTTTATTACCATCAGATGTTCCTGTTTTCCCATAAATTTTCTTTCCTTTTATAGAGGCTGCTTTTGAAGTACCTTCTTTTACAGATTTTTCAAGAAGTTTATTTACTTTTTTGTTTACTTTTGCATCTAATATTTTTTTGGAAATAAATTTGTTTCCCCAAATATTTTGATTATTAAATGATTCTATTTTTTCTATTATGCTTGGGCTATTAATTATTCCATTATTGTTTATTGCAGAATATGCATTTGTGATGTTTAAAAGATTATCTCCGTAGGAGCCGATAGCTAATGATGGGAATTCCTCAAATTCTTGCTTATAACCTAGTCCAAATAAATTCGCTAAATTAATAATATTTTTTAAGCCGATCTTTTTTGTTATTGATATTGGAATGATATTTGATGAACTTTTAAATGATTCAATCAAAGATATTGAACCTCTATATTCTTCTGAAAAATTTTTTGGGCAATAACTTTCCCAGCATATTGGTAAGTCTTCAAATGTATCGCTTAATTTTATTCCTTCTATTAATGCAGCAGCATAAGGAATTATTTTAAAAGTAGAACCTAAAGGTCTAACGGATGAAATCACTCTATTGTATTCATTAATTGATGGATTTTTGCTTGTTATCATTGTCCTGATTAGTCCTGTGTTTGATTCGATAGATAACAGAGCAAATTCAATATCTTTAGGCCCAGCATATCTTGATATTTTTTGACCTTTTTCTTGCCAATCTTTGTTGATAGAAGATTTAATTCTTAAAAACTTATAATCGTTTTTACTTCCAATTCTTTTATCTGTTTCCTGAAGAATAAAGTTTATTAGCAATTTATCATATAAAAAATTATCAGCTGTTTGATAATTTAATTTTATTTTTTCTTTAATTGCCTTATTCTTATTTGCAAGAGAAATATATCCATCAACATACATTGATTCAAGAACTTTATTTCTATTTTTAATAGCTAATTCTAAATTTTGATAAGGTGAATAAATTGATGGAGCTGGAGCTAATCCTGTAATTAATGCGATCTCTGATAATGTCAATTCTTCTATAAATTTTCCAAAATAAACTTGTGCAGCCTCATTTACCCCGTATGCTCCTGATCCTAGATAAATATTATTTAAATATAATTTTAAAATTTGATTTTTGTCATATCTAAATTCAAGTATTAGTGATATAAATATTTCTTTGATTTTTCTTTGAAAACTTAAATCATTATTTAGAAAAAGTAATCTAGCAACTTGTTGTGTAATCGTACTTCCTCCCTCTTTAACATAACCACTTCTAATATTTTGAAAAAGGGCGCGTGAAATACTTTTTAAATCTATTCCATTATGGTTACTAAATCTTTTATCCTCAGAAGATATAAAAGAATGTTTAATAAAAAATGGAATTTTATGATAACTATTATTTATTTCAAATTTGCGGCTTAATTTGCTTAGTATCTTATTATCAGAAGATGATATTACATAAGAATATTTGGTTCCCCGAAACTTTTTATTTTTAGATATGTCAAATTTTAAAGTATTAAATATTAGACTAAAAAAATAAAAAGATATTCCAGAAAAAATTAATATTGGAATTATTAGAACAAAAGATTTGAATTTAATCTTTTGCACCTTAAGCAACTAAAAAACTATGTCCTATCGCTAAAGCTGTAACTAACATTCCAGTAATAAGGAAAGGTTGGGCGCTTGCTTGATATTTGACATCAAACTTTAGAGGATCTCTTAGTAACCACATATCTTGAAATGTAATTTGCGGGATTACCAATAAAACCAAAATTACAGAGGCTAAATGTTGACCAATAATGATTAACACTATAACCATTGCTAATTGAAAAATGTCAATCAGTCCTGCACTTATTCTACTTGCATTTTTAATTCCAAATACTACTGGTAGAGAATTTAAGCCTAGCTTTGAGTCTCCTTCAACACTTTTGAAATCATTAATAACAGCAATTCCAAGTCCTGAGAGACTATAAGCAAGTGTTAGTATCGCCGTCACGATAGTTAATTTCCCAAACAAGGCTTGTCCCGCCCACCAAGGTAAAGCTATATAAGATGCTCCTAATGCATAATTTCCAAGCCAACCATTCTGTTTTAATTTGAGTGGTGGAGCAGAATATATATAACTAACAAAGGAACCTCCTAATGCCAAAAGTAAGACGGAGGGGAAGCTGTGCTTAGCATATAAATCTAATAGAAAAGCAACTATTAAACCCGCTATAAGTAATACCCAGATTTGTATTTTTACATCTTTAATTGAAATTTTCCCAGAAGGTATTGGTCTATTTGGTTCATTAATTGCATCAATTTCTTTATCAAAAAAATCATTTATGGTTTGGGTATAACCAGCCAGAAGTGGTCCACTCATTAACATACATGCTAATGAAGCTAGAACATTACTAAATGTCCATTCAAAATTCCCACTTGCAGCTGCTCCACAAATAACTCCCCATATCAAAGGGATCCACGTTATGGGTTTCATTAACTGTATACGGAGTTTCCATATACTTGATGTTTCAGAGGCACCCTTAATTCCTAATAGTTGTTTTGGATCATTCACTTTACTCTTTAACCTTTCTCAATTTCTTCTGGGAAAAACCAATTTTGCTCACCATTCTGAAATTTTGCGGTGATTCCAATACTTCTGCCGTCTGTCATTTTATAGCCTGTTATTACGGCTTTAGGATTCGAGGATATTTGATCGATTAATTTAGCTGGTAGTCTATCTTTTACTTTGTTAATGTTAATTTTGATTTTACTACCGATTTTGGGTAATAATTTTGTTTCAGCCATAAGAGGTAAAATGGAAGCTATTATGCAAGATTAACAGCATTTGGACAATTTTTACTAAAATGGTAGCTCTTCGTTTAATTCCATGTTTAGATGTCGCCCATGGCAGAGTGGTTAAAGGTGTAAATTTTCTAAACTTGAGAGACTCAGGCGATCCTGTTGAATTGGCTTGTAGGTATTCAGATGAGGGCGCAGATGAATTAGTATTCCTAGATATTAGAGCTAGTGTAGAAAATAGAAATACATTAGTTGACCTCGTCTCTAGGACCGCAAAATCAGTAAAAATCCCATTTACAGTAGGTGGAGGAATAGATTCTGTTTCTTCAATTAATGATCTTTTAAGAGCTGGAGCAGACAAAGTGAGTTTGAATTCTTCTGCTGTTAGAAATCCAGATTTAATTTATAAAAGTTCTAGAATATTTGGTAATCAATGTATAGTGATAGCAATTGATGCTAAAAGAAAAGTTAAGCAAACTGATAAATGGGAGGTATATGTAAAAGGCGGGAGAGAAAATACTGGAATAGATGTATTAAGTTGGGCAAAGAAAGTTGAGGAGTTAGGCGCAGGGGAAATTTTGCTTACTTCAATGGATGGCGATGGCACGCAGAATGGTTATGATTTAAGCTTGACTGAATCTGTTGCCAATACAGTAAATATCCCAGTGATTGCTTCTGGAGGAGCAGGTTGTTTAGAAGATATCTATGATGTTTTTAATGAAGGCAAAGCATCTGCCGCACTTTTAGCATCATTACTTCATGATAAGAAACTTTCTTTAAGAGAAATAAAGACTTTCCTTCTCGAAAAAAAACTTCCAATTAGACCATATGAATAAAAAATTTAATTTAATACCAAAAAGTAATAAGTTAAAACTTTAAAAATGAAATTCACAAAAACTATTGAAGTCAAAAATATATTTAATAAAATATCTTATAAATATGACTTTTTAAATAATCTATTAAGTTTTGGGCTGCACAGATTATGGAAAAGGAAATTAGTTGATTTATTGGAACCTTTAAATGGTGAAGATTGGGCCGATTTATGCTGTGGAACTGGAGATCTAGCATTCTTAATTTCTGAGAGAGTTAGTCCAAGGGGTTCAATTACTGGGATTGACAGTGCAGAGGACATCTTAAATATTGCAAAAAAAACATCAGAGCTTAAAAAAAATAAATTTATTAAGTGGGAAATTAAAGATGTATTAGAAATTAATGATTATTCAAAAAATTTTGATGGGATTTGCATGTCATATGGACTTAGAAACTTGAATAATGTTGAAGAAGGATTAAAAAAAGTTTTTTATCTTCTGAAGGATAAAGGAAGGGCAGGATTTCTAGATTTTAATCACTCAAAAAAAAATTCTTTATCTAATATATTCCAGAAATTATATTTGAGGCTTATCGTGGTAAACATTTCGCGGCTTTTTAATTTAAGTTCAGAGTACGCATATATTGAAAAAAGTATTAGAAATTTTCCAAAGAAAAATGAGCTAATCAAAATAGCTAAAGAAGTTGGATTTAATAAAGCTGAATATAGAACTATTTTGGGGGGGCAAATGGGAATACTAATTTTAGCTAAATAAAGAATTTAATTTTTTATTTTTCTCCAACAAAAAGAACACTTTCCCCATCTTTTGATTTCGCCCTGAGGAGTTGGGGAATTACAGAGAGTACAAAGGCACATATTATTTTGATTTATTCTGCTTGGATGCTTTTCCCAAATTATCTTTGCATTAGAAGCTTTAATATTTCTATTTTTAATTTCATAATTTTGTATTATTTTTATTTCATTCAAAGTTATTCCAATTTTTTCTATTCTCTGTTTTAATTTATGCTTGTTGTATATTAAAGCTTGGCGCCACTGTGGATGATTTACAGCAATAGTGAGTATATTTTTTTCAATATTTAATGGCTTGCATTCATGAAATAGTTCCAAACCGATTAAGTCATTCCAGTTTTCGTTGATTTTGGAAAGTTTATCTAATTCCCCACATGATTTTTTGAAATTATCAAGACAATTTTTTAATGGATGTGGATTTCTTCTATTCATTATTGGCAAATACTTTTTGTCCAATTTGTAAAATTTACTTATTAAGATTAAAGTTAATCTATTCTTCAAAAAGATGCTCGTTGTTTTAATAAAGAATTTGTGAAAGTTATTGGATCCGCAGCTAAGACAGGTTTTTATTTAAAAAAAAATCAGGGTCAATATCCAAGTTGGAGACTTCATTACAAAATAAAATGTGAAAGTACTGAAAATGAGCTTACAAACTGGCTTGGATATTCTGAAATAAATAGAAATCAGCCAGTAGCGATAATAGCAAGAGAACAGTTCTCGGGTTTTGGCCAAAATTCAAAAACTTGGGTTTCTCCAAAAGGAGGGATTTGGTTAAGTGCAGCGTACCCAATATTTTCAAAAGAATTCACAAGTCAAATTTTTAATTTGTCTTTAGGAATTAAGTTATGTGAAATGTTTAGACAAGAAAAAATAAATGTTTGTTTGAAATGGCCAAATGATATTTTCTTTGATTCAAAAAAATTAATTGGTTTTTTACCAAGGGTTATAACAAGAGGCAATGAAATTATTTATGTAAGAATAGGTCTCGGCATGAATGTTCTAAATTACACTCCATCAGAAGGTATTTCATTATCAAAAATACTTCAAACTAAAAATATTGATCAATATTATTGGACAGCCAAAGTTCTTAAAGCCTTTCATGATTCAGTTGAATGCAATAACAAAAAAGAATATGTGATCAAATCGGCAAATAAGTTCCTCAATAAAAAATTTTTACCTAGTGGTTTTTGCCCTCATACATGGAAAATTAAGGATATTGATTCGAATGGGAATTTAAGAATTGAAAATGAAACTCAACTGAAGGTAATTAGAAGGTTCTAAATTTAATTAACTTTTAATTCAACTATTTTTCCATCCTTAAATTTGGCTATTTTTTTTGCGCGATTTGCAACTTCATCTTCGTGCGTAACTAAAACTATAGTGATTCCAGATTCATGCAGTTTGTCAAAAAGATCTAGTACATCCTCAGTTGTTTTTGAATCTAATGCTCCAGTGGGTTCGTCTGCTAATAATATTGCAGGGTTATTGATGATAGCTCTAGCAATAGCCACTCGTTGTTGTTGACCTCCTGATAATTGGTTAGGGCGATTATTCATTCTCTCAGAAAGGCCAACTTTCTTTAAGGCATTCATACCTCGTTCTAATCTTTGCTCAGGCTCAATACCAGCATAAATCATCGGTAAAGTTACGTTTTCAAGTGCAGTTGCATCTGAAAGAAGATGAAATTGTTGAAAAACGAAACCTAATTTTTGGTTACGTATCTCCGCAAGCTCATCATCAGATAATTTCTCAACGGGGATGCCATTTAATTTATATACTCCTTTTGATGGCCTATCTAGACATCCAATAATATTCATAGCGGTACTTTTACCTGAGCCACTAGCTCCCATAACAGCTAAATAATCACCTTCGTAAATTTCCAAATTTATGCTATCTAAGGCTTTAACAGTTAGATCATCTTTCCCATATGTTTTAGATATGCTTTCTAAACTTGCGACTTTTTTAAACATTTATTGAATAATTCTTCTATGAAATATTGTTAGCGGTAGCAATAACATCTTGTAAGAATGGACTTTCTGAGACTGCTATATTAGCTAATTTAAAAAGAGGATTAGATAAGATTCCCCCAAGAGCAGTTACAGCCACGCAAGTATAAAGCGCAATTCTCAAAGGAGGTAATCCTACAATTCCCCAATTAATTTCAGGATATGATTTGACTATTTCAGAAGCTTCCTGTGGTTCTTTAACTACCATCATTTTTATCACTGAAATGTAGTAATAAATAGATATAACTGAAGTTACTAAACCAACAATTACTAGTAGATATTGATGATTCGCCCAACCTGCGAAGAACAAATATATCTTTCCAAAAAATCCTAACATTGGGGGTAAACCTCCAAGTGATAGAAGACAAAGACTTAATCCTAATGTAATAAGAGGATCTTTTTGGTAAAGTCCTGAATAATCAAGAATTCTGTCAGAACCAGTTCTAAGTGAGAAAAGTATTACGCATGAGAATGCGCCTAAATTCATAAACAAATATGCAGCCAAATATAAAACAGCAGCTGATAAACCATCTTGTGTACCAGATACTATTCCAATCATTACAAATCCGGCTTGTCCAATAGAGCTGTAAGCTAACATCCTTTTCATTGAGGTTTGAGCAAGAGCTACTACATTCCCTAGAGCCATGCTCAAGATGGCCAAAATAGTAAATAAAAGTTTCCATTCCTCATCGAAAGAAGAGAAAGTAGTGCTTAATATTCTTATTGCGAATGCAAACCCGGCTGTTTTAGAACCAACAGATAAAAAAGCTACTACGGGTGTAGGTGATCCCTCGTATACATCAGGAGTCCATTGATGAAAAGGAACTGCAGCTATTTTAAATGCAACAGTTGATAAAACGAATACAAGAGCTAGAGAAGTAATAAATGATGGCTTATTGAGAATTTCTAACCCAATTGTTGCTAGGTTCGTTGAACCACTTAATCCGTAAAGAAAAGAGGAGCCATACAAATAAACAGCAGCAGCAGCAGAACCAACAAGCAAGTATTTTAAAGCTGCTTCTGAACTTCTTGGATCTCTCTTGAGATAACCAGAAAGTAAGTAGCTCGCTACAGACAGAGTTTCAAGAGATATAAATACACTTATAAGGTCAGTGGATCCACACAAAAGCATTGCTCCAAGAGTTGCCGAAAGAACAATCGCTGCGAACTCCCCAATAGGGCTTCCACTTTGTTCTGTGTAACGCCAGCTTATGAGTAAAGAAACTAAAGTTGATAAAGCTATTATTGCCCTAAATGCGATCGCTAAATTATCTGAATTAAAGGAACCAAGAAATGCGATATTTACTGGATGAGTCCATTGAAAAGCTAAACTTATAAGAGAGCTGCCTATTGATAAATAGCAAATTATTGGAGCCCACTTTGATGCGGTTTTTTCCCCTGCTAAATCTACAAGAAGAGTTCCAACAATACCTACTAAGATAAAAGCCTCTGGAATAATGGCTTGAGCATTTAAATTAATTGTAAAGATTTCGTCGGGCACTTTATTAAATAGGATTAAATTAGATGATTGATTGTAATGGTCAAAGAGTTAATCTTAACTTGATTATAATTTGTGGGTATGATTTTTGAAATTTTCAAGAGAAATTACTTGAAAAAGTTTCAAATAATCATAATATGCCCTAACTGAACAAAAACACCAATTTTTGAAATAAACCTTGGATCACACACTAGTTATTGTTGAAAGCCCCACCAAAGCAAAAACTATAAGGAAGTTTTTGCCTTCTAATTTTGAAGTTCTTGCTTCAATGGGACACGTAAGAGATCTTCCAAAAGGGGCTGCTGAAATCCCTGCTGCTGTCAAAAAGGAAAAATGGTCAAGGATAGGAGTTAACACAACAGAAGATTTTGAACCACTTTATATAATTCCAAAAGATAAAAAAAAGGTTGTAAAAGAGCTTAAAGATGCATTGAAAGGCGCTACCCAACTTTTGCTGGCCACTGATGAAGATAGAGAGGGAGAGAGTATTAGCTGGCATCTTTTGCAAATATTGAAGCCCAAAATACCAACTAAGAGAATGGTCTTTCATGAAATCACAAAAAAGGCAATTAATAAAGCTTTAGATCAAACAAGAGAAATTGATATGGAACTTGTTCAGGCTCAAGAAACCAGAAGAATCTTGGATAGGCTTTTTGGATATGAATTATCTCCTTTACTTTGGAAGAAGGTAGCCCCCAGATTATCTGCTGGTCGTGTTCAATCAGTTTCTGTAAGACTTCTTGTTAAAAGAGAGAGAGAAAGAAGATCCTTTAAAAAAGCTAGTTACTGGGGGATTAAAGCTTCCCTAGTACAAGATAATATTACCTTTGAAACTAAATTATTTAGTTTCAAAGGTCAAAGAATTTCTAATGGTTCCGATTTCGATGAACAGACCGGTTTATTAAAACAAGGAAATAAATCTTTAATAATTGGACAAGATAAAGTAAATGACCTATTGAAGACTTTTTCTTCCGAGGATTGGTTAGTCTCAAAAATCGAAAAAAAACCATCCACTCGTAAGCCAGTTCCTCCATTTACAACAAGCACATTGCAACAAGAAGCAAACAGAAAGCTTCGTTTGTCTGCCAGAGAAACTATGAGATGTGCACAAGGGTTATATGAGAGAGGTTTCATTACATATATGAGGACGGATTCAGTTCATCTTTCCGAGCAAGCCACAAGAGCTGCTAGAGACTGTGTCAGTTCTATGTATGGAAAAGAATATTTATCTAATTCACCAAGAAAATTTAATTCCATTGCAAGAAATGCTCAAGAAGCACACGAAGCTATCAGGCCGGCAGGTGAGGTATTTAAGACACCAAAAGAAACTAATCTGACTGGTAGAGACTTATCTCTTTACGATTTAATATGGAAAAGAACTGTAGCTAGTCAAATGGCGGAGGCTAGGTTAACAATGATTAATGCTGAAATTAGTGTGGGGGATGGATTATTTAAATCGAGTGGGAAAAGTATCGATTTCGCAGGATTCTTCAGAGCTTACGTCGAGGGAAGTGATGACCCAACTTTATCTCTTGAACAACAAGAAATCATTCTCCCAAACCTAATAACTGGAACAAGTCTTGAAGTTACTAATAAGGAATCTACTTTTCATGAAACCAAACCGCCGGCAAGATATACAGAGGCTGCATTAGTTAAAGTTCTTGAAAAAGAAGGTATTGGAAGACCTTCTACCTATGCAAGCATCATTGGGACAATTATTGATAGAGGTTATGCAAATTTATCCTCCAATAATTTGGCTCCAACGTTTACAGCTTTTGCTGTTACCGCTCTGTTAGAAGAACATTTTCCTGATCTGGTTGACACTACTTTTACTGCAAAAATGGAGTCTTCATTGGATGAAATATCTTCAGGCAATCTTGAGTGGTTACCATACCTTGAAACTTTCTATAAAGGTAAAAATGGTCTTGAGGTAAAAGTTCAGAAAACAGAGGGTGATATTGATGGGAAAGCTTATAGACAAGTTGATTTTGAAGACCTGCCTTGCGTAGTCAGAATAGGCTCTAACGGTCCTTGGCTCGAGGGAACAAAAATTGATGAATCTGGTAATGAAATTCAGGCGAAAGGTAATCTTCCAATGGATATAACTCCTGGGGATTTAGACATAAAGCAAGTTGATCAAATTTTAAGTGGTCCCTCAGATCTTGGAACTGATCCAAAGACTGGGGAAAAAGTATTTTTAAGATTTGGCCCTTATGGACCTTACGTACAATTAGGAAATAATGATAAAGATAAAGCTAAACCAAGAAGAGCTTCATTGCCCAAAGAGTTGAAAACTGATGATCTAACTCTAGATGAGGCTCTTGTACTTTTAAGTTTGCCTAGATTGTTAGGAGTTCATCCTGAAGGAGGTGTTGTTGAGGCTGATAGAGGAAGATTTGGACCCTATATCAAATGGATTAAAAATGAAAATGAATCTGAAAACAGATCATTAAAGAAAGATGATGATGTTTTTACAATTGATATAAAACGAGCATTAGAAATTCTTGCATTGCCAAAAATGGGTAGAGGAGGTCAAGAGGTAATTAAAGATTTTGGGAAACCGAAAGAATTTAAAGAAAAAATCCAAATATTAAATGGAAGATATGGGGTCTATTTGAAATGTGGTAAGACTAATGTTTCAATTGCCAAAGACACTGACTTAGAAAAATTCACCGTATATGACGCTGTATCTCTTTTGGAAGAAAAACTAAAAGATAAAAAAGGCTCTATTTTAAAAAAAACAAAAATAAGTAATAAAAGATCTACAAGCAAAAAGAAAAGCTAGAAAAAATATGATTTTAAAAAAAAGTGAATTTTTTTTATTGATTTTTTTAATTTTCTTGCAATCATGCTCTGGAGGGAGGATAGGAAATTTCCTTGAAAGTAGTTTTAATGATTCAGAAAAAAC
>QCQK01000030.1 GCA_003209565.1 Prochlorococcus sp. AG-449-J16
CGGTACTCATATAGAGGGATTAAAAACAGTTTTGACAAGAACTTTTAATAATCTTGCTAAAAAGAGAGGCAAAAGAAAAGATATTGAGAAAAATTTAGCTGGAGAAAATATCAGAGAGGGATTAACTGTAGTTTTATCGGTAAAAGTTCCAGACCCTGAATTTGAAGGACAAACTAAAACGAAATTGGGAAATACTGAAGTAAGAGGAATTGTGGATTCCCTAATTGGTGAAGCTCTTACAAAATTTATGGAATTTAATCCTGGAATATTGGACCTAATTCTTGAAAAAGCAATTCAATCATTTAATGCTGCAGAAGCCGCAAGAAGGGCTAGAGAATTAGTAAGACGAAAAAGTGTTCTTGAAAGTTCAACTCTTCCAGGTAAATTGGCAGATTGTAGTTCTAGAGATCCTTCTGAGTCGGAAATTTATATCGTTGAGGGTGATTCTGCGGGAGGTTCTGCAAAACAAGGAAGAGATAGAAATTTTCAGGCTATTTTGCCTTTAAGAGGAAAAATTCTTAATATCGAAAAAACTGATGATACTAAAATATATAAAAATACAGAAATTCAGTCACTTATTACAGCTCTTGGGTTAGGAATAAAAGGTGAAGAGTTCGACGTGAGCTCTTTGAGATATCATAGGGTTGTAATCATGACAGATGCTGATGTTGACGGTGCTCATATAAGAACTTTATTACTAACATTTTTTTATAGATATCAAAGAGAACTTGTTGAGAAGGGTTTTATATACATTGCCTGTCCTCCCCTTTATAAAGTGGAGAGAGGTAAAAATCACAAATACTGTTATAACGAGAATCAATTAAAGGATACAATTGCAGGTTTTGGAGAAAATGCAAATTATAATATCCAAAGATTTAAAGGGTTAGGTGAGATGATGCCAAAACAATTGTGGGATACAACTATGAATCCTCAGACTAGAATGATGAAAAGGGTTGAAATTGAAGATGCACTTGAAGCGGACAGAATATTCAATATATTAATGGGAGATAAAGTTGCACCAAGAAGAGAATTTATTGAGACTCATAGCAGCAAACTTGATATGGCAGCTTTAGATATATGATAAACAATCTTCTTAAGAATTTTTGCTTAATCACTTTTGCATTAATTGCTCCAATTACATTACCTGCTGGCGGAATTCAAAAAAGTTTAAATCAAAATACATTTCCAAATAAAATAAAAGAAATCATATTAAGTTCCAATACTTCTCTTTATTCTTCTCCTGAAATTCATTCTAAAGAATTATTAGCTCTTGACGTAGGTACAAATTTATTTGTTTTACGTAATTGGAAAGTCAGCGAAAGCGAAATATGGCTTAGAGTTGAATTGGCTTCAAATAAAATTTTTGACCATCCTAATAGGATCATAAGAGGTTGGATAAAAATGTAAATTTTGGATATTGCATCAATAATTATTCTTTTAATTGGAAGTACTTTTGGATTAATACTAAGGATTTTTATACAAAATAATTTAAGGATAAATATAGGATTTAATATTCATCACACTTCAATAGTGAATTTTATAGCATCATTTTTTTTGGGTATTTTAGTATCATTAAATTCTATTAATAACAACAGTAAGTTGTTATTTTATACCGGTTTTTTAGGATCTTTTAGTACATTTTCTTCTTTTATATTTGGACTATTTATTTTAATCCAGAAGAAAAAATATATAAGGTTGTTTTTTCACTATATAGAAGTAATATTAATATCTTTCCTTTGCTTTTATTCAGGCTATTATATGATGCGAATTATTAAGTGAATATAAAAAGTTTAACTTTAATTCTTTTAGCTTGTTTTGTCGCTACTTTTTTTAGGGTATTTATAAATAATAATTTTATTGTTTCTTTAATTGGATCATTACTTTATGGTTTTGTTGTTGCAAAAAAATTAAGTTATTCGAAAGAAAAAATTATATTTAGTGGTTTTTTTTCTTGCTTTACATCATTTAGTGGATTTATATTATTTTTGTATCAAATTTTTAGTCAAGAAGGTTTTATCAAATTTATTTTTTGGTTTAATTTTATTACCATTTTAAATCTATTCACAATGTATTTCGGATTCTGGATAAGTAGAAAAATTACTTAAAATTCTTATAATAGTATTGTTACTTTGAAAAGATTGATATTTATGAATGAAAATAATCTTGAAACAGTTACATCTTTATCTCCAGATTTAAGTACCCGAGAAAATATCACTATCCAACTAGAAGAATTACTTGTCGCAGGAAATTATGATGAGGCAAAGTTACTTTTGGAACCTTCCCAACCTGTTGATATCGCAGATGCTATCGGCAGCCTTCCATTAATATTACAGGCATTAGCATTTCGATTGTTAAAGAAAAATGAGGCAATTGAAGTTTATGAATATCTTGATCCAATAGTTCAACAAACTTTATTAGACAGACTGCGTTCAGGAGAAGTTCTAGAAATTGTTGAGAAAATGTCTCCAGATGATAGGGTTCAACTCTTTGACGAGTTACCTGCAAAAGTTGTACGCAAATTTTTATCTGCTC
This sequence comes from Prochlorococcus sp. AG-449-J16, assembly GCA_003209565.1. Classification (GTDB taxonomy): domain Bacteria; phylum Cyanobacteriota; class Cyanobacteriia; order PCC-6307; family Cyanobiaceae; genus Prochlorococcus_A. The sequence continues at coordinate 2,533 of QCQK01000030.1, forward strand.
TTAGTCCCGGTGAAAGGAAAGTAACGGCTGAATTACTTGGATATGAGCCCGAAACTGCTGGTAGATTAATGACGACTGAATTCATAGATCTTAAAGAGATGCAAACAGCAGCTGAGGCTCTTTCTTTAGTAAGAAAAAGAGCTCCATTTACAGAAACTATTTATAGTTTGTACGTGACGGATAAGGAAAGACATCTAACAGGTATTCTCTCTTTAAGAGATCTCGTAACTGCTGATCCATCAAAGCCAATTGGAGATGTTATGACAAAAGATGTAGTAAATATTTCTACGAATACAAATCAAGAAGATGTTGCAAGAGCAATACAAAGATATGATTTTTTAGCTCTCCCTGTTGTAGATAAAGAAAAAAGACTCGTTGGTATAGTGACTGTCGACGATTTAATTGACGTTATAGAGCAAGAAGCAACAAGAGATATTTATGCAGCAGGAGCAGTTCAGCCTGGAGATGAAGATGATTATTTTCAAAGTAGTTTGTTTACAATAGCCCGACGAAGAATTTTGTGGTTGTTAATCTTGGTTTTGGCTAATGGTTTGACGACTAAAGTAATTGCGATGAATGATCAAATATTAAAAGAAATAGTTTTGCTCGCTGCATTCATTCCATTACTTATAGGTACTGGAGGAAATGTTGGAGCACAAAGTTCAACTGTTGTTATAAGAGGTTTAAGTACTCAAAAAATAAAGTCTCTTGGTGCCATTAAAGCAGTATTAAAGGAGGCAATAACTGGAGCTCTCTTAGGTGTTTTGATGATGCTAGTAGTATTCCCATTCGCTTGGTGGCAAGGACAAGGGCCTTTAATTGCATCAGCTGTAGGCATAAGTTTAATTTCCATAACGACTTTAGCTGCAACAACAGGTGCTATTTTACCTTTATTGTTTGACAGGATGAGATTGGATCCAGCCTTGATGTCTTCCCCTTTCATAACAACTGTCACTGATATAGCAGGGGTATTTATTTATTTAAGTACTGCTAAATGGCTTTTAAGCTCTTCATAAACTTAAATTAACTAGGTATTTATTCTCATTTTTTTAAAATTGTGGATTTTTTTGTTTAACTTTACATTTCTTAATGGTATTGTTTACAAAACGATATTAATTATCATGTCTTCTGAAACATTAAGTGAGAATAAATTAGCGACTATATCAAGTTTAAAAGCTAGTAATGACGTAGATCTAGTTAGATCTTACTTGAGGGATATTGGAAGAGTACCACTATTATCTCATGAGCAAGAAATTACCCTTGGCAGACAAGTACAAGAATATATGCAAGTTGAAAGAGCTGAACTGGAAATTCATGAATTAACTGGAGATAAGCCAAGTATTGAAGAATTATCGAATAAGCTAAATTTATCTACTTCTATCATTAAAAAAAGATTGAGAGCTGGTCAGAGGGCTAAGGAAAGAATGGTTGCAGCTAATTTGAGATTGGTAGTCAGCGTAGCCAAAAAATATACTAAAAGAAATATGGAATTATTAGATTTAATTCAAGAGGGAACGATAGGACTGGTAAGGGGAGTCGAAAAATTTGATCCAGCTAGAGGCTATAAGTTTTCGACATATGCATATTGGTGGATTAGACAAGGTATTACCAGAGCGATAGCTGAAAAAAGTAGAGCAATAAGGCTACCGATTCATATTACTGAAATGTTGAATAAGTTGAAAAAAGGTCAAAGAGAATTGAGTCAAGAAATGTCGAGAACCCCAACAGTAAGTGAACTTGCTAAATACGTTGAACTTCCTGAAGATGATGTTAAAGATTTAATGTGCAAAGCTGGCCAGCCAGTAAGTCTTGAAACAAAAGTTGGTGATGGTGAAGATACCGTTTTATTAGATCTACTAGCTGGTGGTGAAGATTTACCAGACGAACAAATAGAGATGGATTGTATGAGAGGCGATCTTCACTCACTTCTTCATCAATTACCAGATTTACAATGTAGAGTTTTAAGGATGAGATACGGAATGGATGGAGATGAACCAATGTCTCTAACAGGTATAGGGAGGGTACTAGGAATAAGTAGAGATCGAGTTAGAAATTTAGAAAGAGACGGTTTAAGAGGTTTAAGGAGACTTAGTGATAATGTGGAAGCCTACTTCGTGTCTTGAATAAATTCACTTATTAACTTATTTGTTTTTTCAGGTTCTTCATCATGAGGACAATGACCAGCCCCATTAATAATATCTAATCTTTTGATATTCCTGAATTGATTATTCCACTCTTTTGCTTCATTTAAAGATTCCCAAGGATCTTTTTCTCCCCAGATCAATTGGATTGGGGCCTCAACCTTATCGAAGAGGTCCGTAGCAAGATAGTCATCAAATAAGTTTATAAAACCACGAAATGCTTCTTTAGAGTTTTTCCTTTGAGAAGGTTTATACAGTATTTCAATCAATTCTTTATCGATATTTTTTCCTGATGGGTAAGCTTGTTCAAGTATTTTCTTTATAACTTTAGGATTGGCAGCTCTTGTAAATAGTGTATTACTAATTACTCTTTGTCTGACAATCGTTTTAAGAACGGGTCTCAGTAAATTCATTAAAATATCACTTTTTTTTAAACGTTTATCATCCATAGTTCTTTGAGCACAATCTATCAAAATTAGACCTTTGCAATTATTTTTGAGGATTTCAGCAGCTTTTAATGCAATTACAGCACCAATTGAATTTCCCACCAAGTAAACAGGAGATTTTATTACCTCTGCACAAAATGTTGATATTTGATTACCCCATAAGTCAAAAGAATATTTAATAGAGTTTTCTTTATGAGGTTCGAAATTTAATAGAGCACTAGGCTGACTGCTTTTCCCAAATCCTAATAAGTCAATTGCGTAGCAGTTAGAAAATTTACCAAGAAAATCTTGGTTATGTCTCCAGTGGTTTTTTGATGCACCAAATCCATGTACTAATAAAATTTTAATTTTTTTTTCAGAAGTAGAATCTTTTGATAAAGACCAAGAAATATCCCAATTTTTCCACTTCCAAGTTTTAGATTTATTTAAAGACACCATGAATATGCTTTTAATTAAACTTTAATTCAAAAAAAAATTATTCGTTTTTAATAAATTATTCTTATTTAAGAAAAAGCGTTCATTTTATGAAAAAACAAAAGGTCATATGTATTGGAGAGGCTTTAATAGATAGAATCAGAAATAAGTCAAATCAAGGATTTACAGATTTTTTGGGCGGTGCGCCAGCAAATGTTGCTTGTGCATTAAGAAAATTAAAAATAGATTCAACATTTATAGGAAGTTTGGGAAGTGATAATTATGGAAAAAAATTTATTAAGCAATTCAATGAATTGGGGGTTAATTTAGATTTCTTGCAATTAGATAATGATGCATCTACTCGTGTGGTTAATGTAGATAGAGATCAATTTGGAGATCGTTTTTTTTCAGGCTTTGAGATAAGTTCTCATTCATGTTATGCAGACGAAGTTCTTAGTAAGCAATTAATCGAAAAAGAAATTTTGAATTTGGAAAAATCTTTCCTAGAAACAAGTTATTTGATTACAGGAACGATCTTATTATCATCTCCAATATCAGCAGAGACTATTTCTTTTCTTGTTGAACAGGCTAAAAAATTTGAAGTCAAAATAGTTATTGATTTGAATTGGAGAGAGGTATTTTGGGATTATGCAAGTTTTTCATTAGAAATTGGTAAAGCCGCGAGAGTTAATTTAATCAAAAAATTTTTAAATCATTCAAATGTTTTAAAACTTGCTAAGGAAGAAGCAACTTTGTTTTTTGAGGATGTAAATCCCTTGCTAATATCTCAACAATTGTCTAATAGACCAGATGTAATAATAACTGATGGGAAAAATCCAGTTTCATGGTACGTCAATGGATTGCAGGGAGTTACCGAAACACCTACTTCACAAAAAATTGTTGATACAACTGGCGCAGGCGATGCTTTTCTAGCTGGCTTAATTTCAAAATTTATTTCTTCTGGGTACCCTTTAAATAAAATAGAAATAGAAGATTGCATTAAGTTCGCTGGTGTTTGTGGATTATTAACTTGTCTTGGTGAAGGCGCCATTGAGCAACAGCCATATTATGAGAAAGTTAATAAATTTTTGGGATCTCTTATTTCGTAGTGTCTTCCATAATTTTTTGCGTAACTAATTTCTATTTTCCAGAAATTATCAATAATTGGTTCTATTAATTCTGGCCATTCAATAACTAAAATGGCTTGTCTTTGTATTGCCTCTTCTTCTTCTGAAAAAAAAACTTCTTTTGCTGAAGAAACATTTTCTAGCCTGTATAAATCAAGATGAATTAGTGGAATTTTTCCCGAGTGATAATGATGCGATAAAGCAAATGTGGGGCTTGTAATGTCCTCGGAGATTGATAAGCCGTTAGCAATCCCTTGAACAAATGAAGTTTTCCCAGCTCCAATTGGACCCTGTAATAAAACAATTGACTGGGGATTTAATTTGTGTGAGAGTTTTTTCCCTAAATTTAAAGTATCTTTTAAATTTTCAACAAACACAAAATTATGCAAAAATCACTTATAGTTTAATATAAAAAGTATTTACTAGATATGGTTATCGCAAATTCAGTTAAAACCTCTACACCTAATTACGTAATTGCTGATATTTCCTTATCAGATTTTGGTCGTAAAGAAATTAAAATTGCCGAAACGGAAATGCCTGGATTAATGGCACTTAGAGATAAATATCAATCTGAAAAGCCACTTAAAGGTGCAAAAATAGCTGGTAGTCTTCATATGACTATTCAGACTGCAGTCTTAATAGAAACTCTTGTTGAACTTGGCGCAGAGGTGAAATGGGCTTCATGCAATATTTTTTCAACTCAAGATCATGCGGCTGCAGCTATCGCTGATCAAGGAATTCCTGTGTTTGCAAAAAAGGGTGAGACTCTAGATGAATATTGGCAATATACCCACTATATCCTTGATTGGGGTTCAGACTCTGCAAATATGATTCTTGATGATGGGGGAGATGCAACTGGCTTATTGATACTCGGTAGTAAAGCAGAAAAAGATATATCTGTTTTAGATAACCCCGGTAATGAAGAAGAAATTGCTTTATTCAATTCTATTAAGTCTAAGTTGGAGAATGATAGTAACTTCTATTCTAGAATTAAGAGTAATATCATTGGTGTAACTGAAGAAACCACAACGGGAGTTGCAAGACTTTATCAACTGCAAAAGCAAAATGCTTTACCTTTCCCTGCTATTAACGTTAATGATTCAGTAACAAAAAGCAAATTTGATAATTTATACGGCTGCCGAGAATCTTTGGTCGATAGCATTAAACGTGCAACAGATGTGATGATTGCTGGTAAGGTTGCTCTAGTAATGGGTTTTGGTGATGTAGGTAAGGGTTCAGCACAGTCATTAAGAGGTCTTGGTGCCATCGTAAAAGTTGCTGAAGTCGACCCAATTTGTGCTCTTCAAGCAGCAATGGAAGGTTATAGCGTGGTTACCCTTGACGACGTTGTTTCAGATATAGATATATTTGTTACAGCAACTGGTAACTATCAGGTTATAACCCATCAAAATCTCTTAAAAATGAAAGATGAAGCCATTGTTTGTAATATTGGTCATTTCGATAATGAGATTGATGTGGCTTCTTTAAAAAATTATCCATGGGAAAATATTAAGCCTCAGGTTGATCATATAACTTTACCAAGTGGAAATAAAATTATTCTTTTAGCTGAAGGTAGATTAGTAAACTTAGGTTGTGCCACTGGACATCCAAGTTTTGTTATGAGTAATTCTTTTACTAATCAGGTATTAGCTCAAATTGAACTTTTTAATAAGTCAGAGCAATATGCTAAAGAGGTTTATGTTTTACCAAAACATCTTGATGAAATGGTAGCCAGATTACATTTAGATAAAATTGGTGCAAAATTAACAAAATTAACTCAAAAACAGGCTGATTACATCAACGTTTCTGTTGATGGACCTTATAAACCAGAACTTTATAGATACTAAATTTGAATTTAATTTTTGTAGATTTTCTTACTTCTATTCCTGACTATATTAGTTTGGCTGTAGAAAAGAACTCAACAATTGCATACCTTACTATCTGTTTGGCGATGTTTTTAGAAAATATAATTCCACCAATCCCATCTGAAATAATAATGCCCTTGGGAGGCTTTTTCGTTTTTCAACAAAAATTAAATTTTTATATTTTAGTTTTTTGGGGCTTATTTGGAACAATTCTTGGATCATTGCCTTGGTATTACTTAGGCAGATTAGTAAATGAACAAAGACTCTCAAATTTTCTTGATAAAAAAGGAAAATATTTAGGAATTTCTTCTCATGATTTAAGAAAAAGTAAAAGGTGGTTTGATAAATATGGAGTTTCTTTAGTTTTTTGGGGACGATTAGTTCCTGGTATAAGAACTTTAATTTCAGTTCCTGCTGGAATAGAACTTATGCCATTAAGAAAATTTTTGATTTGGACTTCATTAGGTAGCTTTATTTGGGTCGTACTACTTACTTATGCAGGATATTTATTTGGTGAAAATTATACAATCATTGAAACTTATTTAGATAAAATCAAATATGTTGTGAAGCCAATTTTAATCTTGATTTTGTTTTATTTCCTAATAAGAGTATTCATTAGATTTATAAAAAAAAAAGAGGGTTAGAAGGGAATCTCACTTGAGTTGCTGTTGTTAGAATATTGGTTATTTTCAGACTCTTTGCGTGAGCTTAGCAAGTTTAATCTATCTACCCTAACAATTGGTTTGAATCTATCTTCCCCAGTATTTTTATCTTTCCAACTATCGATTTTAAAGCTTCCTGTAATTCCTATTAAAGAACCTTTTTTGACGTAATCTGCTGCTATTTGAGCTTGTTTGCCCCATATTTCTAAATTAAACCAGTCCGGCTCTTCATCTCTGCTTCTTCTGTTCACTGCAAGAGTGAAATTTGCTACGATGCTGCCAGATTCAAAATATCTGACATCTGGCTCTCTACCAGCTCTGCCAACGAGGTTAATAGTGTTAATTTCCATAAATTTTTTTTTTTATACTACTCATATTTTTGGTTTCTGCTCAAAGTTTTGCGTGCTATTCATAACTAAACGCAAGAATTGTGAGAGCTTAATAAAAAATAGATATATTATTTATAAAAAGAATTCTTATTGTGATTTTTAACAGATTTAAATTTTCTAGAGACATTGGCATAGATTTGGGAACGGCCAATACTCTTATACACGTATCAGGAAAGGGGGTTGTTTTACAAGAGCCTTCTGTAGTAGCGATGGATTTAGAAGAAGGCATTCCTTTAGCCGTTGGTAAAGAAGCAAAGTTAATGCTTGGAAGAACGCCTGGCAATATAAGAGCCGTGAGACCATTAAGAGATGGGGTTATTGCCGATTTTGATGCGGCAGAGCAAATGATTAAAACATTTATTCAAAAATGTAACGAAGGCAAGGGCATAGTAGCTCCAAGAATAGTTATTGGTATACCAAGTGGAGTGACTAGTGTGGAACGAAGAGCAGTAAGAGAAGCTGGATTGGCCGGAGCTAGAGAAGTTCACTTAATTGATGAACCTGTAGCAGCCGCAATAGGAGCATCATTGCCAGTAACTGAGCCAATTGGAACTATGATTGTTGATATTGGTGGTGGTACAACTGAAGTTGCTGTCTTAAGTTTAGGTGGAACTGTATTAAGTGAATCTGTTCGAATAGCTGGCGACGAAATCAATGAATCAATTGCTCTTTATCTTAAAAAAGTTCACAATTTAGTAGTTGGAGAGAGAACTGCAGAGGATATTAAGATCAAAATTGGATCTGCATTTCCAGATGATGATTTTGATAAAACTACTCTTGAGGTGAGAGGCTTACATCTTTTATCTGGTCTCCCTAGGTCAGTCACTTTGACATCAGGTGAAATTAGAGAAGCTATGGCTGATACACTAAATAAAATAGTTGAAGCTGTAAAAAGAACTTTAGAGCGTACTCCACCTGAACTTGCCGCAGATATTGTTGATAGAGGAATTATGCTTGCTGGAGGTGGAGCTTTAGTAAGAGGCATTAATGATTTGTTGAGTGATGAAACGGGAATTTTTACTCACATTGCTGAAAATCCATTGCTTTGTGTAGTTAATGGTTGTGGGGAGGTTTTGGATGATTTCAAGAAACTTAAAAGGGTTGTTGATACTCCAGACTTTATAAGAAACGCGATAAGAGATTAATAGTATGTTAGATATCCGACGAGTCTCTACTAGTCGTTGGTGGCATAAAAAGAAAAGTTGGATATTTTTTGGAGTTTTTTTATTTTTATTTTTTGTAAGAATATCAAAAGGATCTATTTATAAGGACTTTTATTATTTTATTTCAAGGCCTTTTTGGCCAGGAGATTTTCAGAAAGAAATTATCCTCAATAGCGTAAATAAAGAATATTTAATAAAACTAAATCTACTCAATAAGGATAATATACGATTACGGGAATTATTATCTCTACAAGAATCATCAAAGGAAGATAATATTTCAGCTGCAGTTATTTCAAGAAAGACAGGTGGTTGGTGGAGACAAATAATTTTAAACAAAGGTTCAAAAGATGGAGTGGAAATTGGTAATATTGTTATTGGTCCAGGTGGGTTATTAGGAAGAGTAAACAATACTTCTTTATTTACTTCGTCGGTAACGTTAATAACCTCACCGGAAAGTAAGTTAGGCGTATGGGTCGAAAGACTTCAAATTAATGGATTACTTGTCGGTTTGGGAGATGATTTTCCTAGCTTGATATTGTATTCAAAAGATGTTGATTTAAAAGTTGGAGATTTTGTATCATCTTCTCCTGCAAGTACTTTATTACCTCCAAATATTCCTATCGGAATTGTCCAATCTATAGAAGAGCCATTTAAAACAAAAAAAACGGCTAAAATATCACTTTTGGCAAAACCTCATGCAATTGATTGGGTGCAAATTTTAAAAGTTAAAATTAAATGAATAAATTTTTTAAAAAAAAATTACCAATAATTTTTTTTATTTTTGTCCCAATTATTTTTTTATGGCATCCTAATTGGCTTGGAATTTTAGGTGTTCAGCCATATTGGCCATTATTTTGGTTACTACCATGGTCAATGATTAATGGGTCAATTAATGGACTAATATTTGGTTTTTTTTTAGGTCTAATTTTAGATTCTGTAACTTTAGATAGTGATTTTACTCAAATTCCAGGTTTAATTTTATGTGGATTTTTGTTTGGGAGAATTAAATTACAAAGTGATTTTTTGATTGGACA
>QCQK01000031.1 GCA_003209565.1 Prochlorococcus sp. AG-449-J16
CTTAAAAGAACCATCTGATAATTTATTTCTTTCATCTCTAAAAACAATTTTTACACCACCATTAAGGTAGGCTAGTTCTCTTAACCTAGATGAAAGAAGAGAATATTCAAATTCAATTCCTCCAGAAAAAATTGTTTTATCAGGTTTAAAACAAATTGTAGTTCCTTTTTTAAAAGGTTTAACAGACTGCTTTTTTGTTTGCAATTCGCCCTTTGCTAAACCTTTTTCAAATCTTTGATTAAATTCATTACTATCCCTATAAACAGTAACATTAACCCATTCACTTAAAGCATTAACCACAGATATTCCTACACCATGTAAGCCACCTGAAACTTTATATCCACCACTTCCAAATTTACCTCCTGCGTGTAGAACAGTCAGTACAGTTTCTAATGCACTTTTGCCCGTCCTTGGATGAATATCTGTTGGAATACCACGTCCATTATCAGAGATTAAAGCTGACCCATCAGCTAGAAGAACTATTTCTATGTGATCACAATGTCCTGCTAGTGCTTCGTCCACTGAATTATCCACTACTTCATATACAAGATGATGCAAACCTCTAGGACCTGTAGAACCTATATACATCCCGGGACGTTTACGAACAGGCTCTAAACCCTCTAAAACCTGAATCTGTTCGGCACCATAGTCATTTGAGATTTTATTAGATCTTTTGTCCTCACTCATTTAATATAAAAAAAAAACATTACACTTTTAAAATGTTATTTTTAAAAGGTCTTTCATTAAACTTACCACCGCAATAAGAGAAAGGCTCGAAGTCAATGAAAAATTTAATCACTTTAATTATATAGCTAATAGATTTTTCTTCATAAATTTATATGTCTTCCTTTCAACCTCATGTAATAGTTTTAATTGGTCCTACAGCAAGTGGCAAAACAGAATTAGCTATTCAGATCGCAGACTACTTTAAAACCCGTATACATAATATCGATTCGCGACAAATTTATAAGTCTATGGATATTGGAACAGCTAAACCTTCTAAGGATCAGCAAAAACAAATAAAACATTTTTTAATAGATATTGAAGAGCCTATTAAGCTAATTAATGTAAAACAATTTCAAGAAATTGCTCAAAAATCAATAAACAGTGAAATCAAACAAAATTACTTACCTTTTCTTGTTGGGGGGAGTGGATTATATATGAACTCAATCATTAAAGGTTTTTTTGTACCAGATATCCCTCCGCAAAATAATTTGAGAGGACAATTAGAAGAACTTGGTCAGAGAGAATGTTGGGAACTTTTAAAACAATGTGATCCAGTATCGACAAAAAAGATCAATTTTGCTGATCATATTAGAACAATAAGAGCCTTAGAAGTCTTTTATGTAACAGGTAGACCTTTATCAACTCAAATAGTTCAAAAACCACCTGAATGGAGAATTCTAGAGCTTGGATTAGATAGAGTTAACTTAAAGGAAAGAATTTTAAAAAGAACAAAAACCATGTTCTCCTCTGGAATTATTGAAGAGACAAAACACCTAATTTCGCAATATGGATCTGATTTGCCAATATTAAAAACTATTGGATACGGTGAAGCAAAAAACGTAATAAAAAATCATTTAACAATAGATCAAGCTATAGATTTAACTACTACAAAAACAATCCAATTTGCCAAAAGACAAAAAACATGGTTTCGTAATAAGAATAATCCTATTTGGCTTAATAACAAAAACCTGCTAAAAGATGCAATAATTAGAATAGAGTCTTTTTTAGGCTAACTTTATAAATACTGAATTTTTCTTGAACATCAAATCAATTTATTAATTAAACTGAATGCCACCACGCCCACGCTTTGACCGCCGCGCTCCTGTTAGAGAGCTTCCAAACATTAATGAGAGAATAAAATACCCTCAATTAAGAGTCGTTGATTCAGATGGTAAACAATTAGGTGTCATTGATAGATCGAAAGCACTAGAAATAGCCTCTCAAAGAGAACTTGATTTAGTTTTAGTAAGTGAGAAAGCAAATCCTCCTGTTTGTAGGATAATGGACTATGGAAAATATAAATTCGAGCAAGAAAAGAAAGCAAAAGAAGCAAGAAAAAAATCTCATCAAACTGAAGTTAAAGAAGTAAAAATGAGGTATAAAATCGATAAACATGACTATGATGTACGAATAGGTCAAGCTACTAAATTTTTAAAATCTGGAGACAAAGTAAAATGCACTGTAATTTTTAGAGGCAGAGAAATTCAACACTCAAATTTAGCTGAAACACTTCTTTTAAAAATGGCTAATGACTTAGAGGCGCAATCCGAAGTACAACAAAAACCAAAAAGAGAAGGAAGAAACATGATTATGTTTTTAAGCCCTAGAAAAACTCCTCTTATTAAAAAAAATGAAGAGTGAAAGATTGTTATATAAAACTATGCCGAATGTTAAAGTGTCACTATATATAAAAAATTATTAATCGGGATTTTTTTAAAGTGAGATTTCATATTCAGCAAGATAGTGATATTCCTGCATCTACACAATTATATAATCAAATTTGCTTTGCAATAGCAGCAAGACATTATCCACCAGGTCACAGGCTTCCAAGCACAAGGCAACTAGCAATGCAGACTGGACTTCATCGAAATACTATTAGCAAGGTCTACAGACAACTTGAAATAGATGGAGTTGTAGAAGCGATGGCTGGATCTGGCATCTATGTAAGGGATAATTTAACAAAAAAAGACTTTAAAAAAACAATTTATTCAAAAGGCAAAATCAGTAGCCCACCAGATCAAGAGGCAAAAAAAGCTATTGATAATTTTATTAATCTAGGCTGTACATTACAAGAAACGAGAGAAATACTAACTAATGAAATTGATTGGCGTATTAAGTGCGGAGCAAAAATTATAGTCAGCACCCCTAGAGAGGATATAGGTGCATCTATGCTAATAGCAGAAGATCTTTCTCCGAAAATAAATGTTCCTGTAGAAGTTGTTCCTATGGAAGAATTAGAAAAAGTTTTGAGTAGTTCAAATAATGGGACTATTGTCACAAGCAGATATTTTTTACAGCCTCTTGAAAAAGTTGCGAAACAATATGGAGTTCGAGCTATAGCTGTTGACTTGAGTGACTTTCAAAAAGAATTAAAACTTTTAAACGAATTAATTGCAGGTAGTTGTGTAGGCATTGTAAGTATTAGTCCTGGTTTATTGAGGGCAGCAGAGGTTATCATACACAGCATGCGAGGTAGTGAATTAATGCTTATGACAGCAATTTCAGATAACAATAGTAGATTACTATCCCTTTTAAAAACTTCAAGCCATATAGTATGTGATGGACCTAGTTTATCGGTTGTAGAAAACACATTATTAAAAAATCGATCTCAGCTTATGAGATTACCTCAAATAATATGCGCTAAAAACTATTTAAGTACAGAAACTATAAATCAGTTAAAAAAAGAAATTGGAGTTGTTAATTAAATCATAATGCTAAGAACTTTTAAATCAGATATTGAAATTATCAAGGAAAGAGATCCTGCCGCTAGAGGAATATTAGAGATTTTTCTATGCTACCCAGGCTTTCAATCAATAGTTATGCATAGATTTACGCATAAATTATGGCAATTAAAAATCCCTTTAATACCACGCTTATTAAGTCATCTAAATAGGTTAGTTACAGGAATTGAAATACATCCTGGGGCAAAAATTGGTAAACGGGTTTTTATAGATCATGGAATGGGAGTTGTAATTGGTGAAACAGCCGAGATAGGAAATAATTGTCTTCTTTATCAGGGAGTGACATTAGGAGGTACAGGAAAAAGTCATGGCAAAAGACACCCAACCCTAATGGAAAATGTTGTAGTTGGGGCAGGTGCAAAAGTTCTGGGATCTATCATAGTAGGATCTAATACTCGTATCGGTGCTGGTTCAGTAGTTGTTCGCAACGTAGAGGGTAACAGTACTGTGGTCGGAGTTCCAGGCAGAGTAGTGCATCAAAGCGGTGTAAAAGTGAATCCATTGGCTCACTCTGCCTTACCAGATGCTGAAGCTAATGTCATAAAAAATTTAATGGATAGAATTGACTTACTTGAAAATGATATTCTTAAGTTACAAAAAACTCTGCAATGTCTAGTTAACTCAGAATCTATTGATATTTCTAAACTAGGAAATGCCCAAAATCTTAAAGACAAAGAAATTATAGAATTTCTTGGAGATGACTAAGTTTTAATTTATTTTTTATCTTCCGTTTCGGTTTTAGGTTGAAACATAAACATTGAATAAATAACATTTCGCCTCATATTAGTCATCATTTCTAGAAACATATCATATCCTTCATTTTTATATTCTATTAAAGGATCTTTTTGACCATAACCTCTCAGTCCTACTGATTCCCTTAAAGAATCCATGGATTGAAGATGTTCTCGCCATAAATTATCAATTTGCTGTAGGATAAAAAATCTTTCAGCTTCTCTCATTAATCCTGGACGAATTTTCTCTATTTGTGTTTCTTTTAAATCGTAAGCTATTCTTAACTGCTCTTGCAGATAGTTTTTTAATTCTTCCATTGAAAGTAAATTAATATCTTCAACTTTAAGATCATCTAAAAGATATATAAATTCTTTAACTTTAGAAATTAGTTGATCTATATTCCATTCTTCTGGAGGAAGATCAGGATTAATATAAGCCTCTACGATTTCACTCATCGTTCTTTCTCCATACCCTATTACTTGCCTCTTTAAATCAATTCCTTGTAAAACTCTTAGTCTTTCGCTATATACAGCTTTTCTTTGATTATTCATTACCTCATCATATTCAAAAACTTGTTTCCTAATATCGTAATAATATGTCTCTACTTTCTTTTGAGCACTTTCTAAAGACCTTGTAAGCATTCCTGACTCAATAGGCATATCTTCGTCAACCCTAAATGCATTCATTAAATTTGCAACTCTATCTCCTCCAAAAATCCTTAATAAATTATCTTCCAAAGACAAAAAGAATCTAGTACTTCCAAGATCACCTTGTCTTCCAGCTCTACCTCTAAGTTGATTATCCACTCTTCTGGATTCATGTCTCTCAGTACCTATAACATGTAAACCCCCAGCTTCTCTTACTTTTTGCTCTTCATGAATCAAAACTCTTTCATATTCTTTTTTTACATCCGATAATGATTCTCTCAAAAGCTTTATCATATTATCTTCAGTAGGTGCTTTCTCTGCAGCTGTAGCTATCCTGTCATCTAGCTCCAAGATAGAAATTTGTCTTTCTCCCCAATTTTCAACAAGCTTATTAGATAAATGATAAAGCTTCTTTTCAATTACTTCATCTAGTTTGCATGGGAAAAGATTATTTGAAGAGATTGAAATATTCTTTTTCAAATTTGAGCCTTTTTTTGAAGAAAAACCCTCCTTAGTTTTTGAAATTTTTTGTTTAGGGATTGGTGGCTTATGCTCATTATCAGGCCTTACTAACAAAGGAATTAGAATTTCTTTTAATTTGAGTCTTGCCATATAGTCACTATTGCCGCCAAGAATTATATCTGTTCCTCTTCCAGCCATATTCGTTGCAATAGTTACAGCACCTGCTCTACCTGCCTGAGCAACAATTTCCGCCTCACGTTCAACATTCTCTGGCTTAGCATTTAATAAGTTATGTGGGATTTTTTCCTTAGTTAAAAGTGAACTAAGTAACTCACTTTTTTCAACACTTGTTGTACCAACTAAAACAGGTCTTCCATCTCTATGTATTTGTGCAGTTTCTCTAGCAACGGCATTCCATTTACCTATCTCTGTCTTGAATACTTGATCAGACCAATCTTTTCTTTTCCTAATTTGATTTGTCGGTATAACTGTTGATTCTAATTTATAAGTTTTTTCAAATTCAACCTCCTCAGTTTTTGCAGTTCCTGTCATACCTGCTAGACCAGGATATAAAAGGAAAAAATTCTGATAAGTAATGGATGCTAATGTTTGAGTTTCAGGCTGAATTTTAAGACTCTCTTTTGCTTCTATAGCTTGATGTTGTCCGTCACTCCACCTCCTTCCTGGCATTACCCTGCCTGTGAATTCATCTACTATCACTGCTTCATCATTTTTAATAATATAATTGACATCTCTAATAAATAATTCTTTAGCTTTTAAAGCATTTGTTATGTAGTGAGCCCATGGATCTTGAGGATTATATAAATCACTAACGCTTAAATACTCTTCACATTTAGCGAAACCCTGATCAGTTAATATACAACTCCTCTGCTTTTCATCAACTTCATAATCCCCTTCAGGATCTATCCCATCTTTACTCAATTCTTTAGCCTTGACTAATGCCAAAGCTAATTCTGCAGCTTTTTGATATTTTTCTTGGGGTCTCTCAACTTGGCCAGAGATGATTAGAGGTGTTCTAGCTTCATCAATTAGTATTGAATCAACCTCATCAATCACACAATAATTAAATTTTCTTTGTACCACTTCATTAATATCAGTGGACATATTATCCCTTAAATAATCAAATCCTAATTCGGAATTAGTGGCATAAGTGATATCACATTCATAATTTTTCTTTCTCTCAACTGGGCTCATATCTTGTTGAATCAAACCAACGGATAAACCTAAAAAACGATGAACTTGTCCCATCCACTCTGCATCTCTTCTAGCTAAATAATCATTTACAGTAACAACATGAACACCTTTTCCGGTAAGAGCATTTAAGTAACAAGGTAATGTTGCAACAAGAGTTTTTCCCTCTCCAGTCTTCATCTCAGCAATTTGACACTCATGTAAAACCATCCCGCCTATTAACTGAACATCAAAATGTCTCATATCAAGGACACGTTTACCTGCTTCTCTTACGATTGCAAAGGCTTTAGGAAGAAATTCTTCTAGAAGTTCTTTTTGTTTTTTAAAATCTAATTCTGCTGAAATTTTTGATTTAAGGTTTTGAGTTTCTTTTCTCAGCTCATCATCAGTCAATTGAGAAATTTCTTCTTCTAAAAAATTTATCTCTTCCACTATTGGTTGATAGCGCTTTAACTTTCGTGTATTCGGATCTCCCAACAAAAGTTTTAGCATAAGTCAAAGTCCTTAAAAAATTCATCTTATTACAAACATTATAAATTAGTGCGTTACAACAGAATGAAGAAAACTATTATCTCTTTATTTTATAGAAACGATCGATTAAGGTATTTAGATTGAAGTCACAAAAATAACCTAGCTGACATCAATTTTCAAAAATCTTTTTTATAAATGAAAGAAATATCTCTAATCAAACATGGCAAAGGAGCTTTGGGGTTACGGATTTTTGGATTAGGTCCTAATCTTAAACCAACAAATGGATTAATTAAGCTACAAAAATTACTAGATACCCATACTTTCTGGGCAAAAAATAGGACAATTAATGATCTAAAAAAATGTCTCGCAAACAGTGATGTCGTAATAAGTCTTTGGGTTGGTAAGGAAATAGTTGGTTTTGGTAGAGCTTTAACCGATGGGATTTACCGCGGAGTACTTTGGGATATTGTTATAGATCAAAATCATCAAGGCAAAGGTTTTGGCACATTAATTGTAAACAATCTTTTATCTTCTAAAAAAATTAAAAATACAAAAAAATTGTATTTAATGACAACAAATAAAAAATTATTTTATTCTCAATTTGATTTTAAAGAAGTTACTTCTCAAAATTTATTGATTCGTGAAATATAAAGCACTTTGTTTCTAGAGAAACAAAATCAAGATACAAATTTACTATAAAGCCATCTTATAAAAGGTCCTAAAATAGGAACTGGTCCAAAAGTTGGTCCGCAAAAATCAAAGTAATCTCTGTGCTCTTTGATTAATCCATTTTCACCAAATAATAAACGAGTAGTTCCAGGATAAATAAATTCTTTACCCATAATTTTTAAACCCATTGTCCATTCAACAAATCCACAATCCCCAGTTATGGAAATTGCATGAGTTTCTAAAAAAACATCATCACATCTTTTAACTAGCTTTTCTTGAGCTTTAACATAAGAATCTAAGCCCTCTGTTTCCTGAGTTGGGTCTGTAAAAATAACATTCTCATTATAATATTCAGCCCATTTTTGTTTTGTTGGCGCATCTGTACCATAAGGTTTATTAAATAATCCTTTTAAATCCTCAACAGAAATTACTCTTTTCATTACGAAATTTTTATTAAGAATATATTAAAAGATACAAACATTAAAAGCGGATGAAGAGATTCGAACTCTCGACATTCTCCTTGGCAAGGAGATGCTCTACCACTGAGCTACATCCGCATAACTTTTTTATTTTATCTCAAAGAAGGGATCAATGATAAAAATAATTAAATTTTTTTTATTAATTTAAATTTTTAATTAAGGAGCCCATCTCAATTGCTTGTAAAGCATAATTCCAACCAAGATTATTTTTAATCCCTGCTCTTTCTAAAGCCTGCTGCATAGTATCAGTAGTTAAAACTCCAAAAATAATTGGAACATTATTTTCATATGAAACTTGCGAAATACCTTTGCTCGCCTCAGATATAACTACATCATAGTGGGAAGTTTCACCACGGATCACAGCCCCAAGAGCAATTACAACGTCATAACTCTTTTTTTTCATGAGGGTTTTGGCTGCGATTGGTAATTCGAATGAACCAGGAACCCAAACTATATCTACTTGATTGCTCAATTCAGAAGTATCTAAACCATGTCTTTTTAAACAATCAAGACAACCAGATAGAATTTTATTTGTAATTAAATCATTAAATCTTGCTATTACAATCCCAACTTTTAAAGTAGAGGCATTAGTAAAAGAACCCTCAAAAATAGCCATTAAATTTTACTTAGTTATATTAATAGACTCTCACGAAAAGGTATTAAGTTCAAACTAATGAAGAAACTATCCCTGTAACAAAAACCAAAACAACCCAAACAGCAGCAATAGAATAAATTTTTCTCCTACTTTCACGCTGTCCTTCTTCAGAAGAAGGCTGAGTCACATATAAAACGGGTACTCCAACTACCGCAATTAAAGAAGCAAATAATAGAGCATTTACGAAGAAAAAGTTAACAGCCTGCATAATTCAGTCTTAGGTTTCGAATATTATAAATACTATAATCTCATGAAAATGATAATTTTTAGAGAAAATTTACATACTTTAGCCACTTTAAATGCAAAAAAAAAAATTCTACCTAATATCTATTTAGAAATTAAAAAAGTATGCAAGAAGATACGATAATTCAAAAGAATTTATTTGCGAATGGTAATGATAATAATGAACAAGAAGAAATAACAAAAATTCCAGAAGATTTATCTTTTGAAGGTTTAAAAAAAGAATCGCAAAAAAGACCTAGAAAAAGAAAAAATTCAACTAATTTAATAAATAAATTCAAGACTGATTTAATTTCAAATAACAAAAATGTTTGCATCAATGAAGAATCCTACAGCTATAAAACAGTTTCAAAACTGAAATTAACTCCTGTAATGAAGCATTATGTAACTCTAAAAGAAGAAAATAAAGATAGGTTATTACTTTATAGATTAGGAGATTTTTTTGAATGTTTTTTTGAGGACGCTGTATTAATATCTAACCTTTTAGAAATAACGCTTACCAGTAAAGATGCTGGCAAAGAGATTGGTAAGATCCCTATGGCAGGGGTTCCCCATCATGCAATGGAGAGATACTGTGCTGATTTAATTAAAAAAAATTATTCTGTGGTTATATGCGATCAATTAGAAAAAAGTTCTGGAAATTATGGGACTCCAATTAAAAGAGGAATAACAAGAATAATTACTCCTGGAACTGTAATTGAAGAGGGGATGTTGATAGCAAAGAAAAATAATTGGATTACTGCTATTTACCTATCAGAAGAAAACTCAGATGAATCTTATGAATGGGGTATATCAAAAGCTGATGTAAGCACAGGAGAATTAATAACTTTAGAAGGCCAATCTCTGTCAAAACTATTTGATGAAATTATTAAATTAGATTCTTCAGAAATCATCGTAGGAAGCAATGCAGTAAGAAATTTATTAATTAAAGGAAATAGTCAAATTACATATACTGTTTCTCAAGAGACTAATTTTGGAATTAATGAAGCAAATTATCTAATAAAAAATTATTTCCAAATTGCAAACCTAGAGGGAATAGGACTTAAAAATTTAAACAATGCAACTAGATCACTAGGAGGTTTATTAAATTATTTAGAAAAAATTAATCCTTCAAATTTAGATAAAGATTCTTCTTTAAAAATTTCATTAGACTTTCCACAAATCCAATATGGTCACAACAAATTAATTATTGATTATCAAACGCAAAAAAACTTAGAAATCAAAAATACACAACGAGAAAACAATTATGTAGGTTCGCTACTATGGAGTATAGATAGAACTTATACTTGCATGGGTGCAAGGTGTTTAAGAAGTTGGATAGATTCACCACTATTAAATGTTAATGAAATTTATAAAAGACAAAATATAATTACAAACTTTATTGAATCTAAAAAATTACGTACAGATACCCAAAATTTACTTAGAGCAATGGGGGATTTAGAAAGACTTGCAGGTAGAGCTTGTGCAGGTCATGCAAGTCCCAGAGACTTAATTGCAATAGCTGAAGGTTTAAAAAAATTGCCTAGACTAAAATCCATAATTGAATTATTTAAATATGATCTCCCAGATTGGACTGATCAATTAAAAAATATTGATGAAGGACTCTTAGAATTAGCTGATACTATAAGTTTTAAACTAGTAGAAAATCCTCCTCTGAATATTAGTGAAGGAGGCATGATCCACGATGGTGTTGACAATATATTAGATGGTTTACGCAATTTAATGGATGATTACTCTGAGTGGCTAAATAAAGAGGAATTGAAGGAAAGAAAAATTAGCAAAATTTCCAACCTTAAAATTCAATTTCATAAAAATTTTGGTTATTACATTTCTATTAATAAGTCAAAAGTTAATTTGGCTCCTCAACATTGGATCAAAAGGCAAACTCTTACTAATGAAGAAAGGTATATCACTTCAGAAATTAAAAATAAAGAAAATAAGATTTTTCAAATAAAAAGTAGAGCTTCATCAAAAGAATATGAAATTTTTTGCGAATTAAGAAATATAGTTGCTGAAAAAACAAAACAAATAAGATCAATAGCAAAATCCATAGCATCTCTTGATGCACTACTTGGTTTATCAATTACTGCAGTTGAAAACAATTTTATAAAACCTTCGTTAATACCAATAAATGATTCAATGACAAAAAATAGTACAAAAATTATCGCAGGAAGAAATCCAATTGTAGAGCAATTGTTAAGTGATAAAAAGTTTGTTGCAAACGATATCTCTTTTGAGGATAATCAAAAATTAATTATATTAACGGGTCCCAATGCAAGCGGAAAAAGTTGTTTTATAAGACAACTTGGTTTAATACAAATTCTCACACAAATTGGTAGCTTTATTCCTGCTAATAATGCTGAAATCAAGATTACAGATAGGATTTTCACAAGAATTGGGGCAGTTGATGATCAATCATCTGGACAATCAACATTTATGGTAGAAATGTCTGAAACTGCATCAATTCTAAATCAGGCAACTTCTAACTCACTAGTTTTACTTGATGAGATAGGCAGAGGGACATCTACTTTTGATGGACTTTCAATAGCTTGGTCAGTAAGTGAATATCTTGCAAAAAAAATTCAATGTAATACTATTTTTGCTACGCACTATCATGAGCTGAATTATTTAAAAAATTCAAATAAGAATATACAAAATTTCCAAGTTTTAGTAGAACAAAATAACGATCAGCTAATCTTTAGCCACAGGATTGTTA
>QCQK01000032.1 GCA_003209565.1 Prochlorococcus sp. AG-449-J16
AGTAATCAAATCTTATTACTACCGGAATAGGTAGATCTTGAGAAACATTTAATCCAGTAAAAATCTTCACTCCTACATCTAAATCTGGAGCCCCTTCTTCGACTGTATCTAAATGAGCAAAATAAGTTAAATTCCTGAGATGTACTTCTTTGAAACCTATACCTACTCCAATAAACCTCTCTGCATGTCCAATATCTTCATAAGAACCATTATGAAAACTCTTAACATAATCAATTTGAGAAATATTATTGACAATTAATTTATATGTAAATTTTTCCAGTCCACTGAGTTTATCTTTTGAAGATTGCTTAGAAATTGTCTGGCAAATTTCTCTTTCCGCATCCTCTTGTGAGAAATTTATTGTTGAATTATAAATTTCTAATGTAGAAATTGTTTTTTCTAAATCTATACCGCCATCACTAGTTGATAAATGTATTTTTAATGAATCAGTGTCTGTATCAAGTCCAATTAACATTAAATCCACAGAAGCTCCACAGCAAAAGCTATTTTCTACAGCCTCTTTGAAAGCATATAATTTATTTCTACCTTCTGCTGCAGCTAACTCATCATTACTGCCATGAGCTGCGCATCCCTGATGTAAAGGATCTACTGAACTAAAATGATAAGTTACAACTTTTAAGTACCTGGTATCTTTATGAGCTTCATTAGGAACATTCTCTCTATATCTTTTATGTTCAGTTTTTACCCATCGATTAACAGTATTTTCAATATCAAACAGTGCTCCAGCATGGGATCTTCTTCTTACTGAACTAAAAGGTATTCTCATTACATAAGCAACTGAATGAGCTAACCTCCCATCTGAACAAGGAGTTATATCAAGTAAATGTATTCCACAATCTAAGAGGAATTTTTCAAAATCTTCCGCGCCCCTACTCCCAGCAGCACCTTCAAGTGGATCATTGTTAAAAAAATTGTCACTAAGTTTCTCATGCTGTTTGAAAGCACACCATGCATATAAAGCTCTCATATCAAGAGGTTTAACCCAAGATTTATCTAATACATGGAGAGGTAAATCTATTCCCAAATTTTTTCTTGATATTTTCTGAGCCTTATTTATAAAATCTTCGTGATGTTGGATTCGAGCAATTTCCTTGAGAGTTGGAACAATTTCGTCAAAATCACTTTTTATTTTGCTTTCATACCTAAATAGATTTTCATTTTGAATATTATTGGTTAATTTATGAGACTTTCCAGAATTTCGGAAATTATTTGATTCTTTAGTTTGTAAATGTATATTTTCAGTAAAGGTTTTCATTGGAGCGGTTGGCCCCAATGTGAAGTTCTTGGCTTTAGCCAGTCCTCTTAAAGGCATTATTTACTTAACCTCTTGCACCACCTGAGAAGGTAACAAGTTGTCCTTCACGAGTATTTCCACTAGATCCAGTTATCAAGAAATCTGGTTTTTCTGTTTCCTCATTCCTTTTAACTTCCATAGGGGGCATTGCGCTCATGAATCCTGCTCTTGATGGATTTCGCTTTCTAGAAGAAGCTCCCTCTGTGCCTGTCACCTTATCACCGCGATCCCAATCATCACCAGTTACGTTTCCCACTGATTGTCCTTCTCCAGTAATCCTTGATGCGACTCTTTTTTCTGGTGTCTTTGCAGCACGGTCTGCCTCTTCAATTTCCATTTTTTGTTTATAAGTAATATTTTTATTCGGTTCAAATCTAAATTTTTCAGTGCCAGTTACCTTATCAACTGCCATATCAAAAGGTCCTGTTACCTTTGAACCATTTTCATATTCATTACCTGTAACACCTTGAGTATTTTTTTCAGAATATTTATCTCTTGATGGTGATTTGACTGAGAATTGCTTCCAAGAGTTACCTGCCGACTTTTCCGGATTCGCATAAGCCGCATCTTGAGGAGGATTATCACAAGCTTGTGAGAGCTGGTCTCCACCAACATAGGGAGTCCCTGTTAGATTTTTACAAGCACCTTTCTTAGCACCTGTCATTACTCCGCCAATTCCTGGTTGCTGTCCTGTAAGTCTGGCATTTGAATTATTCCCAGAATTAACTGTTGCTCGGGATTTCATATCTTCTGAAATCTCAGTACTACAATTTTCATTAATCTGATCTAAGCCCGCGTATGGTGTTCCAGTTAACACTTTGCATGAACCTGGTTCATCTCCAGTTACTATTTCTGATCTTCCTGTCATAGTACCGCTTATTAAATTTGACTTTGAAGAAAGGCTTAAACCTACTTTTCTAGCTTCTGGTTTTGGTTTTGAACCGCAAAACTTCTCATACTGTTGAGATCCTATGTACTCATCGCCAGTTACATTCTTACAACTCCCATGTTCATTGCCTGTCATATGGTCTGATCTTCCAACCCCTGTACCAGTTACATTATTCCCGTTAAGAGTGTTGTAAGTGCCTACTTTTTCAAATGCTTTACCTTTTGGATTTGGCTCAGAGCCAAGATATTGATCTCCAGTTAATTGATGTCCAGAACCTGATTCATCTCCAGTAACTAGGGTTGATCTACCAGGAAGTGATCCAGATACTTTTAATCCATCGGTTGTAGTGCTGTGTTTTACCTTTGAAGGATTTCTTGGGACATCACCACAATACTTCTGCGATTGATTAGAAGATACATATTCAGTTCCTGTAAGGGTTTTGCAAGTCCCTGGCTCATCGCCTGTAACCCTATCAGATCTACCAACTTCATTTCCAGTTACTTTATTACCTGATGTTGTAGAGGTAACAGTAGATCTAAGTGGTTGTTTATAACTTGGTCTATCTTGACAAAATTGATCAATAACTTCTGCTCCCATATATTGGGTACCAGTTACAGTTCTGCATGTACTTGCTTCATTACCTGTAGTTTTTACAGATCTATTAGCTTGAGTTCCAGTAACTATTTGACCCGAATCAGTTTCACTTTTACCAACTTTCCAGCTAGCATCTGCAATATTTTGTTTGGCACCATTTTTATTTGGACCACATGGTCTACATTTACCATTACCTTTTTTGCCTGTGGCACCAGTTTTACTTCTTAGCTCTCTCACTCTCTGAGAAATTTCCCTACTACTTAAATCTGGGTCTCCCCTTCTAGCTAAGGAAGCGGCACTAGTATTTTGTTTAGTTGCTGATTTACCATGTTTAGATTGAGCTTCTCTTCTCGCTAAAACAATATCTCTACTTGTATTAGTAATAGGCTTTCTCTTCTGATTAATTCTTCTCTTAACGTTGGGTTTTAGGGACTTAGCTTCTGTACTAGTTGAATCCTGACTTTCTTGATTTTTACTTATAGTTGATTTAACTGTGTTTACAGGACTTTCTTTTTTAACATCAGTACGGGTTCTATCGGATGAAGTTATAGCTGATTTCCCATGGGTAGACATTGCTTTTCTTCTCTCTATTACTAACTCTTTACTAGATAAAGTTGTTAAAGAATTTCTGTTTACCTGAGTTTTTGAAATATGTTTTGTAGCTGGTTTAGAAATATTATGATTATTAGGAGAAGACTGAGTCCCAGAAATCTGTATATCTTGAGAAGATCGAACTCTATCTTTGGTAGTTGAAGAAAAAGCAGCAGCTTTTTTACCGCTATCACTCATAGCCTTTCTTCTTTCAAGTGCAATCTCTCTACTGGTTTTTTTTGACATAATCTTCAAATGTGAAACTCTTTTGAAAAACTTTCTCCAAAAATTTTTTTTGGAGAAAGATATTAACTACGAAAAGTAGCTTTAGCGTCCTTGGAAAACTACAAAAGCTGTTCCTTGACTTTGAGTGTAAGCATCGTATCCGATGATTCTTACATGATGATCAGGGTATGCTCTATGGCATGCCTCTAATTCGCTCACGATCAAGTTAAGATCTTTTTCCCCAAAGAATGGGAGTTTCCAATAAGACCAATAAGTTTGCATACATCCACTAGGATGAACATGCTCAATAACTGGACTCCAACCTTGAGCAATTATGTACGCAATTTGGTCATATATTTCTTCCTGGGTCATCGGTGGTAAAAAACCGAATGTTTCCAGGGTTGCAACTGTTTGATAGTCGCTTACTGTGCTCTGGAAAGGCATAATTAATCAAAATGTGAATGAAATTCCTCGTAAAAACGAGATTTTAGTAAGTTTGAGGAGAATAAATCTCCTCAAATTCGAAACTTGAGTTAACCCTGAACATCAAGCTTGTCGACAGTGTCAAACTCAAACTTAATTTCCTTCCAAGTTTCTAGCGCAATAGCTAATTCAGGACTATGCTTAGCAGCTTCCATAAGAATGTCTCTACTCTCTTTTTCGATTTCGCGACCAGCATTACGGGCTTTTACACAAGCTTCTAAAGCAACTCTGTTAGCTGCAGCTCCAGCAGCTGAACCCCATGGATGACCATGTGTTCCTCCACCGAACTGAAGGCAGGAATCATCTCCAAATATCGCTAGAAGTGCAGGCATATGCCAAACATGGATACCACCTGATGCCACTGCAAATACTCCAGGCATTGAACCCCAATCCTGATCAAAAAAGTTACCTCTTGATCTATCTTCAGGAACAAATGACTCTCTTAAGTTGTCAATATAACCAAGTGTTGTTTGACGATCACCTTCTAGTTTTCCAACAACGGTTCCAGTATGTAATTGGTCTCCTCCAGATAGTCTTAAACATTTTGCAAGAACTCTGAAGTGAATACCATGCTTTGGATGTCTATCAATAACAGCATGCATAGCTCTGTGAATATGCAGAAGCATGCCATTTTTACGACACCAATTAGCTAATCCAGTATTTGCAGTAAAACCACCAGTTATATAATCATGCATGATGATTGGCATATCTAGCTCTTTTGCAAATTCAGCTCTTTCATAGAGTTCTTCAGGAGTGTTAGCAGTACAGTTTAGATAGTGACCTTTAACTTCTCCAGTTTCTCGTTGAGCAAGCTTAACTGCTTCTGCAACAAACTCAAATCTTTCTCTCCAACGTTGGAATGGTTGAGAATTAATATTCTCATCATCCTTAGTTAAATCAAGACCGCCTCTGAGACATTCATATACAACTCGACCATAGTTTTTACCAGATAATCCTAATTTAGGTTTGATGGTACAACCAAGTAGAGGTCTTCCGTATTTGTTAAGTCGATCTCTTTCAACTACGATTCCATTTGGTGGACCACCGCAAGTTTTAATGAAAGCAATTGGGAATCTAATATCTTCTAGACGTAGATGTCTTAGAGCTTTAAATCCAAAAACGTTTCCTACAAGAGATGTTAATACGTTTGTAATTGAGCCTTCTTCAAAAAGATCTAAAGGATATGCAATAAAAGCATAGAAAGCTTCAGGATCTCCAGGGACGTCTTCGATTCGATAACAACGTCCTTTATAAAATTCTAAGTCAGTAAGTAACTCGGACCAAACTGTTGACCAAGTACCTGTTGAAGATTCAGCGGCAACAGCAGCTGCAACTTCTTCTCTTGGAACACCTTCTTGACCTGTACATTTGAAACAGGCTAGCAAATCGGTGTCTAGGGGGACATATTCTGGAGTCCAGTAGGTATCTCTGTACTCCTTTACCCCTGCGTCATACTTCTTACTCATAAGGATAAATTTAGGTCTGTGTAGGGAAAATAATTATTGTGCAAAATTTATAAATCTTGCTTTACTTAATTAGTCCTTTTGACCAAGAAATTCACCGTTACCTAGAGCAGGTTCAACTTCTCTATGAGGACGAGCAATAATGTGAGCTGCAACTAAACCGTCACCAACTCTTTCACAAGCATCAGCACCAGCTCTTACAGCTGCGTTAACTGCGCCTGTTTCGCCTCTAACTAATACTGTGACATAACCGCCGCCAACGAATTCACGACCAATAAGGCGAACTTCTGCTGCCTTTGTCATTGCGTCTGCTGCTTCGATTGCAGGTACAAGTCCGCGTGTCTCGATCATGCCGAGAGCGATACCCATTGTTTCTGTAGCCATTGTCTACTAAATACTAAATGTGGAATGTTCAATTCGAAGAATGCTTCATTAAGTACTTATAAGTCAAGCGTTTTCGACAAAATCTCCATTAATGTTTTTTCTATCATTCATAAGTTAAACTTATCACCCTTGGTACTATTGATATGTCAATACTTATAGAAATTAGTTAGTGCATCAAAACATACTGTTGTGTTAAGAAAAAATTTACATTATGTTATTTCCGTACGAGACAGGCCCTGTCTACACAGGTGTGGAATGTTCAACCTTTCCTGTCTCCGTATCAAGCTTTGAAGTAAGATAATATTCATCATAAATTTATTTGTTATTTTGAACCTTCCAGTTCTAACTATTGCTAGTGGCAATCAAAGAAAAGTATCTGAAATTTCAGAGATGCTGGATGTTTTGTCTTTAAAGGTTCAGAAGCAACCAGAATATTTAAATGTCGAAGAGACTGGAAACACATATTTTGAGAATGCACTTCTAAAAGCAAAAGCTGCTGCTTTAGAAACTAAAACTTGGGCTTTAGCTGATGACTCGGGTCTTGAAGTAGATGTTTTAGATGGTCGGCCAGGAATTTATTCTGCTCGATATGCCAAAACTAATGATGAAAAAATTAAAAAATTAATTAATGAACTTTCTGATAGTCCTTATAGGAGTGCAAGATTTATAAGTTGTATGGTTTTATGTGATCCCTCAGGAAACTTAGTTAAAGATACCACAGGAATATGCTGGGGAGAAATTCTCAAAAACCCCAAATATCCAAACGGGGAATTCGAATCTATTTTTTGGGTAAAAGAGTCTAACTGTGTTTACGGTGAGCTCTCACAATCACAATTAAATAAATTAGGAAGTAGAGGTAAAGCTGCAAAAATTATGTCACCTTTTTTAAAAAAAGAGATAGGTTTAAGTTAAAAAAAAGTTTAAATTAAAAAATTCTCAATAATTTGAAATTTCATCAATTGCTCTTATAGCAGCTGCTGCTGCTTCTTCTACATCTCCTTCTTTCCCTGCCAGGGTTAATCTACCAAAAGCTCCAACTGCCTTTACATCAACAACAGTTATATTTGATGCTTTTTCTGCTTCATTTGCTGCTTTTAAGACATATCCAGCCGGCTCAGTTTCTAATATAAACATACTCATCCCGGATTGAATCATTGATCCACTCCTGTTTTGTCTATTTATTAAAACAGCATGATCTGGAGTAATAGCTCGAATAACTTCTGTCCAACTTGTTGAAGGTTTGGTTCTTTTTCTAACTTCACTACCAATAGCATCTAGAACAACATCCCCGGAATGCAAAACAGTACTTTGATCTTTATGGTAAAGAGCAAGAGAACCAAATGCTCTTTCAACGATCATCTGTCCAAGTCTTACATTACTAGCCTTTAAGGCAATATCAGTGACTCTATGAACGGCCATCCCAGGTGAAACTTCCATCCATAGGCATGAATCTCCAGGGATTGGTAAAAAACCTCTACTAACAGTTCCCATATATGCAGCCAATTGAGGCTGAAGAGAATCTAAAAAAACATATGTTCTTAACTCAATTTGTTCAACTTGACTTGCTTGTCTGGATACCAAAGACTTTTCTGAGTCAGTTGTAATAAAACAGCTTGCACCACTAGCCTGAGATTGCACCTCAGATCCTGTGACGAGAGAACTCCCTTTCTTTCGTTCCCCTCTGTTTAAACTAGAAGTTGGTTCCATTCACGCGACTATAACGGATAATGGTTCATTTTTTCCATTAAATTTACTTGCATGCTTCCCACAAAACGATAACTTCAAGTAAAAGATATGCATTTTTATGGGAACTTCTCAAAAAAAAGAACCAAATGTTTCTGGCACTGAAAAAGAATTAACTCCTGATCAAACTCTTGGATTAGTCAGCCTAAGCTTGATGCAAAAATTATCTCAGAAAGATCCATCTTTTAGTTGGTTAGAAGAAGATAAAATCGAGAAGGTAAATCTTAAAAACCTTAGAGATAGATTGGAGTTAACGCAATTAGCTATAAATACTGGAGCACCTTTAACTACTTCAGAAGTGACAGCTTTAATTGGAGCAAAGCCCGGAAAATCTAAGTTAGAAAGAGCAGGATTATTAGCAACGAAAATAGCTAGAAATGTATGGAAAATCTCAAAAACAAGTCAAGGAAATTCCTTTTACAGAAATTAAAAAACGCCCAAAAAGTTTTTTCATAATTCCCATTTAAGTATTTAAACATTCATATAAGTTTTTTAAATGTGTTCATTTTGTAAGAGAACTTATTAATTACTTTCTTAAATTAAAAAGTTTATGCAAGCTTGAAATATAAGCTCTTGAAAATTTTTAATGAGTAAAGTTAAATTTAATAAGGAAACTGGACCGAGGGAAGTTTTTTGCGGTTTAACTTCAATAGTTTGGCTCCACAGAAGAATGCCTGATGCGTTTTTTCTGGTAGTAGGTTCAAGGACATGTGCTCATTTAATTCAAAGCGCGGCTGGAGTTATGATTTTTGCTGAGCCAAGATTTGGGACGGCTATTCTTGAAGAAAAAGATCTAGCTGGTCTTGCTGACGCTCATGAAGAATTAGATCGAGTGGTTAATGATCTTATTGCAAGAAGACCAGAAATAAAAACTCTTTTTCTAGTTGGATCTTGTCCAAGTGAAGTAATTAAACTAGATCTTGCAACTGTCGCAGAGAAATTAAATAAAAGATTTTTAGGTCAAGTAAGATTCGTTAATTACTCTGGCAGTGGGATAGAAACAACTTTTACCCAAGGAGAAGATGGCGCTTTAAAAGCTTTAATTCCATTAATGGAGTCATCAAATGAGGAAAAATTATTATTAGTTGGGACCCTCGCAAATAATGTAGAGGATAGGTTTAAAAAGATTTTTAGAAATTTAGGAATTTCAAATATTGAAAGCTTTCCACCACGGCAATCAACAGAATTACCAAAGATTGGCAAAAATACAAAAGTATTATTAACTCAGCCTTATTTAAGCGATACGGTACGAGACCTCAAACATCGGGGTTGTGAAATAATTTCAGCTCCATTTCCTCTAGGTATCGAAGGCAGTACAAAATGGTTTTTAGCTGCTGCCAAAGCTTTCAAAATTAGTGAACTTAAAGTTCATGAAATTATTTCGCCTTTAATCAACAGAGCAAAACTTGCTCTTGATGCGCACAAAGAAATACTTAAGGGGAAAAGATTATTTCTTCTTCCTGAATCGCAACTAGAGATATCTTTGGCAAGATTCTTGCATAATGAATGCGAAATGGATCTTATAGAGGTAGGCACTCCTTACCTAAATAAGGATTTAATGAAAGAGGAGATTAATTTATTACCTGATAATACAAAAATTGTTGAAGGGCAACATGTAGAAAAACAATTAGATCGAGTGAGAGAATCTAATCCAGACTTAGTAGTTTGTGGGATGGGTTTAGCAAACCCTCTTGAGGCGGAAGGGATTAGTACTAAGTGGTCAATAGAAATGGTATTCAGTCCAATTCATGGAATTGATCAAGCCGCAGATTTGGCTGGTCTCTTCTCCAAACCTTTAAAAAGAAATCAAATACTAACTTCAAAAACTTTAGTAACGCATTAAAAACTATGGAATTAACTCTTTGGACGTATGAAGGACCACCACATGTTGGTGCTATGAGAATTGCCTCGTCAATGAAAGAAATTCATTATGTGCTTCATGCCCCCCAAGGAGATACATATGCAGATCTTCTCTTTACCATGATCGAGAGGAGGGGGCAAAGGCCTCCAGTAACTTATACAACCTTTCAGGCTAGAGACCTTGGAGGCGATACAGCAGAATTAGTTAAGAAAAATATTAAGGAAGCGGTTGAACGATTCAAACCCAAAACTCTTCTAGTCGGAGAAAGTTGTACAGCAGAACTTATCCAAGACCAACCTGGAGCACTTGCGAAAGGTATGGGGTTTGATATGCCGATTGTTAATCTTGAATTACCTGCTTATAGCAAGAAAGAAAATTGGGGAGCCTCAGAAACCCTTTATCAACTAACAAGAACCCTTTTAAAAGAAAAAGTAAGTTCTTCAGACAAAATAAATCCCTTTAGGTGGAGGGAATTAGGTAGAAGACCAAAAGTTAATATACTTGGCCCTTCATTACTAGGATTTAGATGCAGAGATGATGTAATCGAAATCCAACGCATACTTTCGGAACAAGGTATAGATACAAACGTAGTTGCTCCATTAGGTGCTAGTCCTGATGATATTGAAAGACTAATTGATGCTGAAATAAATATTTGTCTTTATAAAGAAATTGCTGAAGCTTCATGTGAGTGGCTTAAACGGAACTTTGGAATGGAATATACGAATACTATTCCTATTGGAATAAAAAATACAATTGAATTTATCAATGAAGTTCATGAGAAATTAGATCTTCCTTTAACGAATAAGGAAGAATTAGAAAATAAATCAAAACTTCCTTGGTACTCAAAATCAGTTGACTCTAATTATCTAACTGGTAAAAGAGTTTTTATTTTTGGTGACGGGACACATGCAATTGCAGCAGCCAAAATTGCTAAAGAAGAATTAGGTTTTGAAGTAGTGGGTCTTGGAACATACAGCAGGGAGATGGCCAGGCAAGTAAGAGCTTCTGCAAAAGATCTTAATCTAGAAGCTCTGATAACTAACAATTATCTAGAAGTGGAAGATGCAATGAAAAAGGCTGCCCCTGAACTAGTTTTAGGGACCCAAATGGAAAGGCATAGTGCAAAAAGACTCGGCATTCCATGCTCAGTAATTAGTACTCCAATGCATGTTCAAGATGTTCCTGCAAGATATAGCCCTCAAATGGGATGGGAAGGAGCAAATGTAATTTTTGATGACTGGGTACATCCCCTAATGATGGGCTTAGAAGAGCATCTTATTGATATGTTCAAACATGACTTTGAGTTTGTTGATGGTCATCAAAGTCATTTAGGACATACTGCGACAAACACAAAGGACATTTTAAATTCTGACGAAAAAAAGGAAAAAAATGGTAAAGAAGGAATTATCTGGACTGAATCTGGTCGAGCTGAATTAACAAAAGTTCCTTTTTTTGTAAGAGGTAAAGTTAAAACAAATACTGAAAAATATGCAATCTTGAGAGGAATTCCAGAGATCAGCGATGAAACTCTTTACGATGCCAAAGCATATTTCAGTTAATTTTTACTAATAAACTATAATTAAGTCATGAGTATTTTCACTCATAATTTAATATATTAAATCCTAAAAATTCAGTTATAAGAACATATTTCCCGCTTTTAATACAAATAAATACATATTTGTTTAGAAACATATTTCATGTGTATTTTCGCTGCAAGAATATAAATAATAATGTGTTTAAGCTTTAAATGACAAGTACTATAAACAGACCTCTTGATGGAGAAGGAAGTGTTCAAGTTAAGCAAGATCCAAAAATAAATATCGAAGAAGGGGCTTTAGTTATTGCCGTGTATG
>QCQK01000033.1 GCA_003209565.1 Prochlorococcus sp. AG-449-J16
AATATGAAAATGTTTAAAGAGCTTGAAGGTAACTTGATTGCTGTTTTAGGCAAAATTGTATTCAATTACATTACAAAAAAAGTTAGAAAAGGAAGTACTGAGACCTGATAATTTATGTTTGATTCATTAGTTGATTTCCTTAAAACCAATATTGATGAATTAAATGGTCATGAAGTGCAAATATCTAGCGAATTCAAAGAACATCACAATGAAGACTCAAAATATATTATTAAAAATTGGCTTTTTTCATCTCCTGAATATAGAAAGTGGCGAATAACTAGATTAAATGGCGGTAAAAAATTGCAAGTTTTTAATACGGTCGCATATCCAAATTTTGATAGTGAAGTTCCTATCCTTGGAGCTGATATATTATGGTTTGGAACTTCTCAAAAGTTACTAGCAATCCTCGATTATCAACCTTTAATTCAAGAAGCCAAGTATCTCGAAAAATATTGTTCTAGTTTAGGTAGTATCAAAAAAAAATATTCTGCATTTGATAATAATAAAATGAAGAATATCTATGATTCAAAAAAGTATTTCTCACCATGGGTGATTATATGTAGTATGTGTGCAAACTTGCTACTCTCTAGCTAGCGTATAGTTAGTAATAAATCTTTTATGGCTAAGTTGCATGATATGCGTTTAAAGCTTTTAATTCAGCAAGAGCATGAACGCATTTCTAAATCTCAACCTAATGATTTAGATCTTTCAATAGTTCAAGCAAGATGTCTTTGCTGGCTTGCTTTATTGGCAGAAGCTCATGAAGATCAAGCAAATGATGCTGAAAAAAGAGGAGATGCTGAGCAAGCGATGGGATGGTTTGCTGATTCTATGAGACTAAGAGATGTTATTAATTTGGTTACTAGTATTGAGATACCTTTGCCAGATAGTCCAGATTCTCTTGATGAAAATGACGAATTATTAGATGGCCCTACAATTTTGCCTAAATAATGAGATGATATAAAAAGAATATTTTTTTCTTTTGGCTGAAGAACCATGTCAATGCTCTGATTGTCAGAGATTTTATAGGGAGCATGATCGTCTGATTAGAGAATTTCCTACTTTTAAGCAGCAACAAGAATTGAATTGGGCATCTATTCAATCGTTCAGAACCCTTTGTACTAAGGTTACTGATGAATTGCAGAGGGAGTTATCTGAAAGAGAATCAAATGAAGATATCGGTCTAGATGAAAATCATATTTCTGATACTGCAATTACTGAAGCTTTAAATGAACTTGAAAGTGTTAATGCGTTTTTATATTCAATTGAAGCATTAATGGAAAGAATATTTGATACAAAAATTTCAAAGAATATTGAATCAAAATTTAAAGAATTTGCAAATGAATTAGCACCAGACCCCTTAAATATGGATAGATTAATTTTGAATAGGTTATTTCATCAAACCCCAGATTCACCTGATAAGAAAAATATTAATTAGTTAATTCTTCTACATCACAAGTAATTTCTACTGGCATTGGGGAGACTTTCCAAATAGATTTACAGTACTCTCTAATAGATCTATCTGAAGAAAAATATCCAGATCTAGCAGTATTTAACAATGCCATTTTATTCCAAGATTTTTTATTATTCCAGCATTCACTAACTACATCTTGTTTATTTAAGTAGTCTTCAAAGTCTGCCATAACAAAAAATGGGTCATGTCCAGTCAAGCTATTTAATAAAGGTTTAAATAATTCTTTATCCCCATTACTAAAGTGCCCAATCTCAATTAAGCGAATTACCTCTTTAAGTTCTGGACATTTTTCAATGAAAGTTTTGGGGGAGTAATTACTATTTTTTAAATCCATAATTTCGCTTTCAGTTTTCCCAAAAAGAAAGAAGTTCTCTTTTTTCACAAGGTCTCTTAATTCCACATTAGCTCCATCTAAGGTGCCAATAGTTAAAGCTCCATTCATGGCAAACTTCATATTTCCAGTTCCAGATGCTTCTTTTCCAGCAGTTGAAATTTGTTCCGAAAGATCCGTTGCTGGATAGACTATTTCGCCAAGTTTAACGTTATAGTCTGGAAGAAAAACAACCCTTAACAAACCATCCATATCTGGATCTGAATTAACTACATCTGCAATACCATTGATGAATCTAATCATTAGCTTTGCCATAAAGTAACCTGGCGCTGCTTTACCTCCAAATATTATTGTTCTTGGTACTTCATACTTGTTTGTTCCATTTTTGATTCTTAGATATTGAGCAATAATTTGTAGGGCGTTTAAATGTTGCCTTTTATATTGATGAATTCTTTTTACTTGAACATCAAATAAACTAGATGGATCTACAAGTATTCCAGTTTTTGAATGGATAAAACTAGCTAACTTTCTTTTGCCATTTAATTTAGTTTCCTCAAATTTTTGTAAAAAACTATTGTCATCTTTTTTTTCTTCTAACTTCTTAAGAAGTTCCATATTTGTTATCCAATCAGGACCAACTTCTTCTTCTAGAAGGTTAGATAATGATGGATTGGATAGGGCAACCCATCTTCTTGGAGTAACCCCATTAGTTACATTTGTAAATTTTTCAGGCCAAAGCGCTGCGAATTCAGGAAGAAGTTGTCTTTTGATTAGATCCGAGTGAAGAGCTGCAACACCATTTATATGATGTGCTCCAATTGTAGCTAAGTGAGCCATCCGAACTGATTTGGAGCCTTCTTCATCAATTATTGAGAGTTTTTGAAGGATTTTGTCATCACCAGGGTAACGTAGTCTTAATTGTTGTAGGAATCTCCAATTAATTTCATAAATTATTTCTAGATGACGAGGAAGAAGATCATTAAATAAACCTAAATCCCACTTCTCTAAAGCTTCTGGTAGTAATGTGTGATTGGTATAAGCTACTGAGGAGGTTGTTATGTTCCAAGCTTTATCCCAACCTATTTGATATTGGTCAATAAGAATTCTCATTAATTCTGCTACTGCAATGGCAGGATGAGTATCATTTAATTGGACTGTCCAATGTTTAGCGAATTCTGTTATTGGTATTGATCTTTTTTCGAGGCTTCTCAACATATCCTGAAGAGAACAACTTACAAAAAAGTGTTGTTGTTTAAGTCTTAATCTTCTACCTTCGTCAGTCCCATCATTTGGATATAGAACTTTTGAGAGGGTTTCAGATGCAACTTTTTCTTCTACTGCACCATAATAATCACCGATATTGAATGCATAAAAGTCAAAACTTTCGGTTGCATCAGCTCTCCATAATCTTAATCTGTCACATGTATTTACTCGGTACCCTAAAACTGGAACATCATGAGGAACTCCAATAGCATGTTCTGAAGGTATCCATCTTGATCTGTAGTTCCCCTTATCATCTCTATAACTTTCAGTCCTCCCTCCAAACCCAACGAAACATGATTCATCTGGTTGTGGAAGTTCCCATGGCCATCCACCTTTTAACCATTTGTCAGTTACTTCAACTTGCCAACCATCCCTAATTAACTGATTGAATATGCCAAATTCATATCGAATACCATAGCCAACTGCTGGAACTTGTAAAGATGCTAATGATTCCATATAACAAGCTGCAAGTCTGCCAAGTCCACCATTACCTAATCCAGGCTCTTCTTCAACTTCAAGAATTGTTGACAATGAATCAATTCCAAATCTCTTCAAAGCATCTTCTGCCTCTTGAGTTATTCCAAGATTGAGAAGATTATTACTTAATTGAGGGCCTATTAGGAATTCTGCTGATAAGTAGGCTACTGTTTTTTGTGGTTTTTTTCTTATAACTTCCTGACTGGCTAAATATCTTGTCATTAGCCTATCTTTAACCGCGTAACTTAAAGCCATATACAAGTCGTGAGGACTTGCAGAAGTAGCTAACTTTCCAAGAGTATAGAAAAGATGGGCTGTCATTCCTTGGAAAACAGCATCAGAATCCATGCCAGCTTTTTCAGGATCTAAGTAGCAGCCTGGTGTAGGCAAACGTAGATCGAAGGGTTCGTTGGAATTCATTGGATTGGCCATATAACAGACAATAGCCATTTTTAAGAAAATTTCCTTGTTGTAACTTCAGATCCACACTTGTTGAGTATTTTTGCTTTTTTCTTACATATTTCTTAAAGTGGGCCCTCAATAAACTATCTTCCAATTAGATAGTTTATTTTTTACACTTAAATGTACCCTTTACTTGCTGAATTGAGTGCACATGATTTAGAAGTTGCTGAAACGTTGATAGGAGTAATTAGGTTTCTATTGATCTTTTTAGCAGCAAGAGCATTAGCAGAAGTATTAGTAAGACTAAGTTTACCAACTATTGTAGGTGAGCTTCTTGCAGGGGTTGTAATAGGAGCATCAGGATTTCATTTATTGATACCGCCCTCAGCTGGAACTGAACTAAATGAGGGACTCGTAAATGTTATTAGTTCATTAGCTTCAATTCCGCCTGAATCAGTATCTGAGGTTTATTTCGAAAGTTTCCCATCCCTCCAAGCAGTAGCAACACTTGGGTTATATGCACTTTTATTTTTAACAGGATTAGAAAGTGAGTTAGAGGAATTGGTAGCTGTTGGTGCGCAGGCTTTTACTGTTGCTATGGCTGGGGTAATTTTACCGTTTGCCTTTGGAACTCTCGGATTAATGTTTATTTTTCAGGTAGATCTAATTCCAGCAGTTTTTGCTGGAGCATCTATGACTGCCACAAGTATAGGAATTACTGCAAGTGTTTTCGGTGAATTAGGATATTTGAAAACGAGAGAAGGACAGATTGTTATTGGCGCAGCAGTCCTAGACGATATTTTGGGAATTGTTATTCTGGCAGTTGTTGTGGCTCTTGCTGCAGGAGGTTCTTTAGAAATTGCTCCAATTATTAAATTAGTTGCGGCAGCAGTAGTATTTGTTATTGCTGCTATCGCATTAAGTCGAACAGCAGCGCCTGGATTTGATTGGTTATTAGATAGATTGAAAGCACCTGGAGCTGTAGTCGTGGCATCTTTTGTCATACTTGTATTATGTTGTTTTGTCGCAACAGCTATTGGATTAGAAGCAGCCTTAGGTGCTTTTGCAGCTGGATTGATACTTAGTAGTTCTAAAAATAATCATGCAATACAACAATCCGTTTTACCTTTAGTTTCCTTATTCGCAACTATTTTCTTTGTATTGGTTGGAGCTGGAATGGATTTATCAGTTATCAATCCACTAGATCCAACAAGTAGGTCAGCCCTTGTAGTTGCAGGATTTTTATTAGTTGTTGCAATTATTGGAAAAATTGCTGCCGGATGGGTATTTTCAAGTGATAAACCCACAAATAGATTAGTTGTAGGTCTGGGTATGATGCCTAGAGGAGAGGTTGGTTTAATTTTCCTTGGGCTAGGAACAAGCGCTAAGTTGTTAACTCCTTCTCTAGAAGCAGCCATTTTGCTAATGGTTATTGGAACTACATTTCTTGCACCTGTTCTCTTGAGAATTGTTCTAAAAGATAAGCCTCCAAATGATGGCAATAAAATTTCAGATGATGTTGCAGCTGATCCTGTTGGTCTTCTTTAGGAAATAAGTTTATTAGAATCAATATAAATAAAATTTCAATAAATGGAAAAATCAGCTTTGATTGACAGTGATATTAATTATGAATGGAATTTTTTAAATTACCCAATACATACTGTTTCTGCTAAGCCCGAGCAAATATCAAAAGAATGTGCAATTTTATTAATTCATGGTTTCGGGGCCTCTACGGATCATTGGAGATTCAATATCCCCATTTTGAGTAAAAAATATGAAGTTCATGCGATTGATCTTCTAGGTTTTGGAAAAAGTCCTAAGCCCCAAGATGTTGAATACTCAGGATCTTTATGGAAGGATCAGGTTGTTGCTTATGTACAAGAGAAAATAAAAAAACCCACAATTGTTGTTGGAAATTCATTAGGTGGTTATGCAGCATTAGCAGCTGGTGCAGAATTAAATGATCTTAATGCAGGAGTGATATTACTTAATGCTGCAGGATACTTTAGTGAAGAAAAAACTATCAAAAAGAATATGTTGCAAACTTCAATTGAAACAGTTGCCGGCATTTTTTTGAAAAATATTGTTCTTCAACGTTTGATTTTTGAAAATATGAGAAATCCAAAAAATATTAAAAAAACTTTGAATCAAGTTTATGTTGATAAAAAAAATGTAGATGATTTTTTAGTTGAGTCAATAAGGAAGCCTTCATTAGATTTCGGAGCTTTTAATGTTTTTAGAAGTGTATTTAACCCATCAGGTCCTCAGGGATTGCCGTTAGATAAGCTATTTGCGAAATTAAATGCACCATTATTACTTCTTTGGGGAGGGAAAGATCCATGGATGAACACTCCAAAAAAAAGAAATCTATATAAAAAATTCACACCAAAGAATACAAAAGAAATTATTCTTGACGCAGGACATTGCCCTCATGATGAGATACCTGAATTAGTTAATCAGCATATTTTGGATTGGGTTGATTCTCTTTAAGTAATAATCGTGAAACTTGAGTTATCTAATAAGGACCAAGGAATTTTTGTCTTTCAATTAGATAAAAATAATTACATTAAATTTTGTCCTGGAAGAGGAGGCGTTATTACAAATTGGGTTTCAGATGGTAATGAAATACTTTATTTCGATGAAACAAGATTTATGGACAAGACAAAAAGCATTAGGGGAGGCATTCCAATCTTGTTTCCAATTTGTGGGAATCTAAGTACCTCTAGTTCAGTATTTGGAAATGGTTATTTGCAATTACCACAACATGGTTTCGCTAGGGATTTGCAATGGCATTACTCCTTCAATGAAAATGAAAAATTTTTATGCTTATTCTTAAATGCATCTAAACAAACCAAAAAATATTATCCTTTCGATTTCGAACTAAAAATAGAAGTTACTTTAAAAATTAACTTTTTAGAATTTGAAATTACAATCCATAACAAAACAGATTTTGCTATGCCTATAAATTTTGGTTTGCATCCTTATTTTAATGTTTCAGATTTCAAAAATTTAGAGTTTGTTGATAATCCACTTAATTGTCAGGATCAGGAAAGAAATACTATAAGTAATACTTTGGATGAATTAAACAAAATTAATTTAGGAGTTGATCTACTTATGTATAGTTCCGGTAGAAGCTCTTTTCGAGATAAAATTTTTAAAAGAGAGGTAACTTTAAATCATCCATATCCTTTTGATTTAGGCGTTATTTGGAGTGATCCTCCAAGAAGAATGATATGTCTCGAACCTTGGACTAGTCCTCGAAATTCTTTTGTTGATGGATTTAGAAACATCATGATTCCTTCGAATGATAGTAAAAGATTAAATGCCTCAATACAAATAAAATCTCTTAATTAATTTTGCAATATATATGAAATTTGTAGTTATAGATGATGATCCCACAGGCTCTCAAACCGTTCACGATTGCTTACTACTGCTTAAGTGGGACTGCTCAACTTTAGTCAAAGGTTTTGAATCTAAATCTAATTTATTTTTTATTTTGGCTAATACAAGGTCACTATCGGAAAATGATGCGAAATTAACAATAGAGGAAATTTGCAAAAATCTTAAAACTGTAATTACTTCTCAAGCCTATGAAGAAGAAATTATTTTTATAAGTAGAGGAGACTCTACTCTTCGTGGACATAACTTTTTAGAGCCAACTGCTCTAAATAGTTGCTTAGGTCCTTTCGATGCTACTTTTCATATTCCAGCTTTTATTGAGGGTAAAAGATTAACAATTAATGGATCTCATTTTGTTGATACAACTCCTATTAGTCAAACAATTTTTGCAACAGATAAAATTTTTGGATATGAGACAAGTAATGTCAAGAGTCTTTTATTTCAGCAGAGTAAATCGAAAATAAATTTTGACGATATTCAAAATCTATTATTATCAGATATCGAAATGCTAAATGATAAAGAAAATAATATTGTTTTTAAAACACTAAAGAACTTGAAGAATAATAAACATGTAGTTGTAGATATAGAAAATTATTCTCAATTAAAAAAATTTTCTTTAGTAATTAAAAAATTAATTAAACAAAAAAAATTCCTTTTTCGAACTGCAGCAAGTTTTATAAGTTCAATTTCTGAAAAAAAAAGTGTCTCACAGAGTGAAATATTTTTCTCTAATCTAAGAATAAG
This sequence comes from Prochlorococcus sp. AG-449-J16, assembly GCA_003209565.1. GTDB lineage: Bacteria > Cyanobacteriota > Cyanobacteriia > PCC-6307 > Cyanobiaceae > Prochlorococcus_A. The sequence goes on from QCQK01000033.1 coordinate 8,091, forward strand.
AAATAAAGAAAAGAGTTTTCTTCCAGGACTGATAATTGTTGGATCCTATGTAGAACTTTCAACAATACAATTGAATAATTTATTAGAGATAAGTAATTGCAATCCAGTTGAATTAGATGTTTTTGAATTCTTTAAAATTACTTCATCAGATAATAATCAGAAGCTAAGGAATTTGTTTAAAAGTAAATTGTTGAAAGAAATTAGATTTTCTTTTGAGAAAGGAAAAACTCCTGTTTTATTTACTTCAAGAAAATTTATGTCTTTAGATGCTTCTGAAATATTTAATTTTTATAATTTACTTGCCTGTTTTATTGCTGAATTAGTCGCAGATTTGAAGTATGAAATAGGATATTTGATTTCAAAAGGTGGAATAACAACAAATTGGATTCTTAGTAAAGGACTTAATGCAGATTATGTTTATCTTGAAGGACAGATTTTAACTGGAATTTCAGTGGTGACTAACAATCTAAAAAATGGCGCAAAACTTCCAATTGTTACTCATCCTGGAAACATTGGCACTAAAGATTCACTGGTTAATATTTGGAAAGTTTTTGAAAATAAAAATAATTTTAAAATTAGAAATTTGAGATAATTTCTTCAGCAAAACTGCTGCAGGATAAGGGTTCTACTTTTGGTTCCATTAAGCGTGCTAGATCGTAGGTGACTTTTTTTTGCTCTATTGCCTTACTTAAACCATTAGTAATTAAGTTAGCTGCCTCATCCCAACCAAAATATTCAAGCATCATTACACCACTAAGAATTACTGAGCCTGGATTAATCTTATTTAAGCCTGCATGTTTTGGCGCAGTACCGTGCGTAGCTTCGAAAATTGCTGCATTATCTCCAATGTTTGCACCAGGAGCCATGCCTAGGCCACCAACAATTGCTGCAGCCGCATCAGAAACATAGTCCCCATTGAGGTTTAATGTTGCAAGAATTGAATATTCTTGAGGTCTAGTTTGAATTTGTTGAAATATACTGTCTGCTATCCGATCATCAACAAGAATAAGTTCTCTCCACTTTCCATTTCCATGAGAATTTGATATTGATGCAATAACTTCTTTAATTTCTTCGCAAATAAATGCTTTTTTGTTATTTGTAAGTTTGTCAAAACCTGGTTCGATTTTACGAGCATTATTTTCAATCGTAATTTCTGGATTTTTCTGAATATTATCCAAAATCCAGCTTTCTCTTTCTGTAATGCAATCTGCTCTAAATTCATTGACTGCTAATTCATATCCCCAATCCCTAAATGCTCCTTCGGTATATTTCATAATATTTCCTTTATGTACAAGAGTCACATGCCTTTTATCTCCTAATAATCTTTTGGCATGTTCAATGGCTTTTCTAATATGCCTTTGGCTGCCAGATTTACTTACTGGTTTTATTCCAATTCCTGATCCGCTTGGTATAGATCTATTTTTTAAATTTTTACTATTTGGTATTACAACGTTATTTAAGTGATTTATTAATTCAAGACAATTATTATCCTCGGCTTCCCATTCAATCCCCATATAGATGTCCTCCGTATTTTCCCTATAAACAATAACGTCTAAATTTTGGGGATTTTTGTGAGGGCTTGGAGTTCCTGAATAATATCTGCATGGTCTAACACAGCTATATAAATCAAAGATTTGTCTTAATGCAACATTAAGAGATCGAATTCCGCCACCGATGGGGGTCGTTAAAGGACCTTTGATGGCTACACCAAAGTGTCTGATTGCTTCAATAGTATCTTGAGGTAGATAGTTATATGTTCCATAAACTTCACAAGCTTCATCTCCTGCATAGACTTTAAACCAATTAATTTTTCTTTCACTCCCATAGCTTTTTTTAATAGCTGAATCAAGAACGATTTGAGTAGCTGGCCAAATATCAACTCCAGTTCCATCGCCTCTAATAAAGGGGACAATCGGATTATTGGGAACACAAGGTTTGCCTTGATTAAAAGTTATTATCTCCCCTTCATTAGGTAAAGTTAATTTTTCAAATTTTGGCATAGCATTGAATTAATAAAGATAACTCAGTTAAGTTTTTCGTATTGTAATTTGCCATGAGTTATTATCTTTAAAAGCTAGAAATTTATTATTCAAATGGGAATAGACAATACTTTATTGATCAGCATTTCAACATCTTTATTAAAAGAAAAAGAATTTAATAAGCAAGTTACAGCAAAATATGTCATTTTCAAAAAAATACTCAGCTGTTTATGAATGCTAGTTCAAATGTAAGTAATGTTGAAATAGCTAATAAAATTGCTTCTACTGCAGCTTTGTTTAGGAAATATTTTCCAGATGCCAGCGTAAATTTTAGTCCCTGGGAAAATTCTAATAATGAATCAATGCAGGATACTATTGATTTTGCTTTTCATTTTCCTGGTTGGAGTCCTCTAATCGAATGTAGAGCAATACTCTTACAATTAAGAATTGAAAATGATAATAATGACAGAGTCCCTAAATTGTTGGGCGTAATAATGCGAGGTATGATTGTTCCCTCTGAGAGGTGGAGAGTGGCTACCATCGGAGACTGGGAAATGACTGGTACTCATCTGCCGCAAAAGGCGCAAAAAGATAATCTTTTTTTGGTTTGTAAAGAACTTTATAAGTTATTCTCTACAACATCCGCTGGTAACAAAAATTAGCTGTTTTATGTATTTTCCTTGTAGATTAAATACACTTACAAAAATAATCCTAAATATATGGCAGTCGCTCTTGCAGGACAATTAAGAGAAGGGACAAAAAAATCCCACACTATGGCAGAAAATACTGGCTTTGTGGCTTGTTTTTTAAAAGGAGTTGTTGAAAAAAAATCTTACAGAAAATTAATAAGTGATCTATATTTTGTTTACGAAGCTATGGAAGAAGAAATAGAAAGATTGGTTCATGAGGAACATCCCGTGATAAAGCCCATTGGTTTTAAATCATTATTTAGGCAAGAATCACTTGAAAATGATCTTAAATTTTATTTTGGTGATAATTGGAAAAATGAAATCAATATTTCAAAATCAGCAAAGGAATACGTTCAAAGAATCCGTCAGGTCGCAAAAAATTCACCAGAGCTATTGGTTGGTCACCACTACACACGTTACATAG
>QCQK01000034.1 GCA_003209565.1 Prochlorococcus sp. AG-449-J16
TCTCTAGGGATGAAAAGAGTAATAGTAGCTTGTCCAGTTAAAGGAATTGTTGCAGCAGCTGAATCACTTAATGTTGTTTATGGCATAAATCAAAGTCTTTATGACCCTTCCAAACATAAATTAGTAACTGCAGCATCCTGCACTACAAATTGTTTAGCTCCGATAGTAAAGGTAATTAATGAAAATTTTTCAATTAAACATGGCGCTATTACAACTATTCACGATGTAACGAACACTCAAGTCCCAGTAGATTTTTATAAAAGTGATTTGAGGAGAGCAAGAGGATGTATGCAAAGTTTAATACCTACTACCACTGGATCTGCCAAAGCTATCGCTGAGATCTTTCCAGAATTAAAAGGAAAATTAAATGGCCATGCTGTAAGAGTTCCTCTACTTAATGGTTCTTTAACAGATGCAGTTTTTGAATTAAATAATAAAGTGACAGTTGAACAAGTAAATTTGGCACTTAAGGAAGCTTCAGAAACTTATTTAAAAGGAATTCTTGGCTACGAAGAAAGACCTTTAGTTTCTGCAGATTATGTAAATGACTCTAGAAGTTCAATAGTTGATAGTTTATCGACGATGGTTGTTAATTCAAATTTATTAAAGATATACGCTTGGTATGACAACGAGTGGGGTTACAGCTGCAGACTTGCAGATCTTACTGAATACGTAATCAAAAAAGAAATTTAATTTATGTCTTTATGAAGTTATCTAATATTCAACAATATAGTGTTGTAACAGCTAACTATTGGGCGTTCACGCTTACTGACGGCGCATTAAGATTATTAGTTGTTGGTCACTTTCATGAGCTAGGTTACACAACTCTACAAATTGCTTTACTTTTCCTTTTTTATGAGTTTTTTGGAATAATTACTAATTTATATGGTGGTTGGATAGGAGCAAGATATGGTTTAAGGCTTACTTTATGGATTGGGACTATCCTTCAAATCATTGCTCTTTTCATGCTTATTCCAGTTAAGGAGGATTGGCCAGTAATATTTAGTGTCGTATACGTTATGGTTGCTCAAGCAGTCAGTGGGATAGCAAAAGATTTAAACAAAATGAGTGCTAAAAGTGCTGTTAAGACAGTTGTTCCAGAAACAAGTAATGGCAATGATACTGGCCAAAAACAACTTTTTAAATGGGTTGCTATTTTAACTGGATCTAAAAATGCTCTTAAGGGAGTTGGCTTTTTCTTGGGTGGACTTTTATATAAGTTATTTGGATTCAATAATGCTGTAGGAATTATGGGTTTTGGACTCTGCTTAGCCTTTTTATTGACATTAATTTTGCCTAGAGAAATTGGTAAGATGAAAACCAAACCAGCTTTTAATGATCTTTTTTCAAAATCAAATGCAATAAATATTCTTTCAGCAGCAAGATTCTTTCTTTTTGGAGCAAGAGATGTTTGGTTTGTTGTAGCTCTTCCAGTATTCCTAGATATGGCATTTGGTTGGGACTACATGGAGATAGGATTATTTCTTGGGGCCTGGGTAATAGGTTATGGAATTGTTCAGGCTTCGGCTCCAGCAATTAGAAAGATGTGGGGCCAGAAAGAAAGTCCAGATCGTAAAGCTATCCAATTTTGGAGTGCCGTATTAATGGTCATACCATCTTTGATAGGAGTCGCATTATGGAGAGAAAGTTCTCCATCGATAGCAATAATTTTAGGACTTACTATTTTTGGATTTGTTTTTGCAATGAATTCCTCCACACATTCTTATATGATTTTGGCCTACTCTGATAATGAAAAAGTCAGTTTAAATGTTGGCTTCTATTACATGGCAAATGCTGCTGGAAGACTAGTTGGAACATTACTATCTGGCTTACTATTTATGATTGGGAGAAATCCGAGTATTGGTCTTCAATATTGTCTTTATTTTTCATCACTTCTAATATTATTATCTTGGATTTCGAGTCTTAAATTACCATCAATCAAACAAAGCTTATCATCACCATAAAAACTAATTTTTAGAAATTAGAGTATTTAAATGGCAAAAATATCCTTAATTGAACTTGCAAAAATTTTTCTAAAAATTGGTATTTTCAGTTTTGGAGGACCATATGCTCATATTTCTTTATTCGAAGATGAACTAATAAATAATAAAAAATTCATATCAACTCAATCTTTTGAAAAAGGTATTGGATTATGTCAAATACTTCCAGGACCAATATCTACTCAATTGGCAATATATATAGGTCTTAAAATCAATGGTTATCTTGGTGGATTGGTATCCGGTATAAGTTTCATTATCCCAGGATTCATTTCGGTATTAGTTCTTAGCTTTTTTTGGCAAATTTATTCTGAATCAAAATTTCTAAGTGATTTAATTTATTTTAATCCTCCTATTATTGCAGGAATAATTTTTTCATTTTCATTAGTTCTTTTAAAAAAAAGATTAAAGTTAGATCGAGTATTATTCTCTAGCTCAATATTATTTCTACTTATATTTGCAAAATATAATAGTATTCAATTTCCTCTCATAACAATTCTTACTATTGCAGGTTTGATAAATATTTTCTTACAGAAATGGAAAAATATTTTTTATAGCTTGGTTCCTTTATCTATATTTTCAACAACCTCATTTTTGAGTAGTACACTCTTTTTTGATATTTTTAAGTTCTATAATTTTTTGAAGGATTCTTTAAACTCAAAATTTTTAATAAATTACCTTAATCTATTTTTATTCTTTTTCAAATCGGGACTTTTTATTTTTGGAGGTGGATTAGTAATCATTCCTCTTATGAGTGATTATGTTATCTCGCAAGGATGGTTAACAAATAATGAATTTATAGATGGAATAATGATTAGCCAAATAACGCCTGGTCCTGTCTTATTAATTACAAGTTTTATTGGATACAAAGCAGGGTTTTCGGTCGGAGGAATAAATGAAGCTTTAAAGTATTCATTAATATCAACTTTTGCAATTTTTTTACCAAGTTTTTTATTGATTTTTGTTTTTGGAAAAGGCTTTATAAAAAACAGAATTAAATCGATTAATTACTTTATCGAAGGAGTAATCAATACAATTCCAGGAGCAGTTATTTTTTCTGGATTTAATTTAATTGAAGATAGTTTTTCATCAAAATACTTTTTAATTAGCTCTATTTTTATAGTTTTAATCTCCACACTATTATCTTTTTTAAAAATAGTTCCAACATACATACTTATTCTTTTTTCTTTAATATTAGGCTTGTCAAAATATTTGTTTGCATAAAAAAAGGAGGAAATAAATTCCTCCTTTTAAATATTGTCTTACGGTTTATTTACCGATTCTTTTTACAGCAGCTCTTGACTTCTCAAGAATATCTCCTTTTAAGGGGACAAATCCAAGTGATGGAGCTTTATCTTGATACTCATCACTTAACAATGTATTAAAGGCTTGTTTGATAGCTTTAGTGTTTCTACCATTACCTTCCTCATAGGCAAGTATCCATGTCAATGAAGCTATAGGATATGCTCCTTTTGCAGTTGGGTTAGGATTTTTACCAGCAAGATTTTCATCTAAAGTAATTCCATTAAGAGCTTTTGCTCCTGCCTCAACTGTAGGCTTTACATATTCTCCAGAAAGATTCTGAAGTGCAGCAGCTTTGACATTACCTTTAATGTAAGACTGGTTAACATAACCAATTGCACCAGGAGTATTTTGTATAACACCTGCTACACCTGAATTACCCTTAGCACCAACACCTGAAGGCCACTTAACAGATTTACCTGTTCCTAGAGTCCAAGTTTTTGAAAAAGCTTCCATAGAGTTTGTAAAAGCTTTAGTTGTACCTGATCCATCAGAACGATGTGCCCAAGTTAACTTACCTGATTTACAGCCTAATTCTTTCCAATTTTTAACCATACCCATAGCAACCCTTACTGCTTGCTCTTGAGTAAGTTTCAAATCGCAATCATAATTGTAACCGAAAGCAATTGTGCCCCCTACCATAGGGATTTGAACTAAACCTCTTGTAACCTTTGCTATATCTTTATCTTTCATAGGATCATCTGATGCACCGAAGTTAACAGTTTGATCAATAAATGCTTTTCTTCCAGAGCCAGAGCCGACAGCTTGATAATTAACTCTTGGTCCACCTGAAGAGGCTAAATCTTTGAACCAACGAGTGTAAATTTTGGCAGGGAATGATGCTCCAGCACCACTTAATCTTGTTCTAGCAGAAACACTTGTGCCAGGAACACTTGTACCAGCAGCAATGGCTACTGCAGAAGTGAAAACCAAAGCTTTCTTAGCTATGTTCATGGATGTCATAGTTAAATTAAAGACTCCATATATATAGCATTGAATTTATACATAAATATTCTTTAATTGAAAGTTTAGCCTTCTATTAATTATTCCTTAAACTCTTCTTAAATTAATTAACAGGTGTGGCATTATTTCGTTAAGTTTTGAATATATTTGAAAATAAATATGTGTCAATTTTTAACTCGGATTTAAAAAATTTCAAAAGATTAAAGTAATTTTTTTATTTTATTTAAGGGGAGTTTAAGTTCCCTTTAAATTTTCCTTATTGACTTTATTTCTTACACTTTTCTTAACCTAAATTCGTTCTTATAAAACTGGATATTTATCCATTTTTACGTGTTGAGGTTCATGAAACTTTTTCAAAAATTAATTGCTGCTCCTGCCATCATTTCTATGGCATCCGGTTTTGCAGTAAACGCAGCTGAGATCAATTCAACAGATCTTAGTGACTATTCAAACTCTAACAATTTAGTATCTTTAGGTGATTTCAAATCCGATACTTTATTCCCAGGAGATTGGGCTTACGATTCATTAAAGGATCTTACAAATAGCCCAAAATTTAATGGTAACTCAGTTACTCGTTTAGAAGCTGCTGCTGAATTAAATAATCTAATAGCAGGTGGTGAAGGCTTAATGAACGGAGCTGCGATAGGTAGGCTAAGTGATGAGCTTGGATCTGAATTGGCAATTATTAAAGGAAGAGTTGATGGCCTTGAAGCGCGTGTTAACGGACTTGAAGCCGGAGCTTTCAGTGAAACAACATCAGCATCATTTGGTGTAGATGCAATTCTTGAAGCCTCTGATGGTGGTGGTAAATCAGAAGCTGTAGGATTTCACTATGCTTGGGAGATGAAAACAAAAACAAGTTTTACTGGTGAGGACACATTAACGATTGCTGCGGAGGCTGGTAATGGGGCTGGAACATCTGGAGGAGTTCTAGATTTCGGAGCTAGTACTGCTGATGCAATAGAAATTAAGGATGTTAACTACAAATTCCCAATTGGTGACAACTTTACAATGAAAGTTGGTGATTCTCTTAAGATTAGTAAATCATTCAATCAAGCATGTTCATACGGAGCATTCACTGATGAGTTAAGCAACTGCGGAGACGGTAAAGCTCACAATGTTAGTGGAGACATTTCTGCTTCAGGAGAATATGATTTTGACAATGGATTCACATTTTCTGGAGGAGTTTCAGGTAAGAAAGGTGCAACAGAGCTTCTTACAAAAGAAAACCCTGGTATCTGGGCTTTAAACGCAGCTTATGAAGCAGACACTTATGGATTATCAGTTGCTTATGCAAGCGATGTTGATAACGCATATTGGGGTCTAAATGGTACTTATGATTTTGACCAATTTGCTGTAAGTGCTGGAATGGGATTTAAAAACCCAGATTCTGGTGCTGAATCAACTTCATGGATGGCTGGTGTAACCTTGCCTGAAGTAGGTATTGGAGAAGTTAACATCGGTATTGGAACTGATGGCTATTTTAAAGATGCTGAAACTGAATTACTAATTTACGAAGCAAGTTATGGTTTTGACTTAGCTGATAATATTGGTATGACTGTAGGTGCATTCATTCAAGAAAAAGCGGCAGGAACAGATGACATTACAGGTGTAGCTTCCACTATTAGTTTTAGTTACTAAGTTTATTCATTTAGCTTAAAATCTTTAAAACTCTAAAGACCTGCAACAAGCAGGTCTTTTTTTATCCTACATCTAGTTTAAATTAACCTAACCTTAATATTTTTATTTTTTATTCTTAACTTTTTAAAGGGAGCATGAAAATATATTTCCTTATGCACTAAATGAAAAAAACCCTAGCTGCTGCAAGTTTTTCAGCATTACTTGCAATTGTCGCCTCCTCTACAAGTAGCGGATTTGCAAATTGGAATACAAAATATTGGGCAAATGAAAAAAACTTCAACAGAATTTCATCTTTTAATGTAAGTGATAATTTACCAGAGGGATCAAAATCTACCACCAAAACTTCTTCAGAAGTTGTTACAGCATCAGAAGATGGTAAGACTTTGATGTATACAGATAGCGATCTAGGAGTAGTAGGTTTAGTTGATATCTCAGACCCTGCAAAACCTAAAGCATTGGGAGTTGTTGAACTGGAAGCAGAACCAACTGGAATTGCGGCACTTGGAAACAATGCATATATAGGTTCGAATACATCTGAAAGTTATACAAATCCTTCAGGAGCATTAGTTCAATACAATTTAGAAACAAGAAAAGCAGTAAAAGAATGTGATTTAGGTGGGCAGCCTGATAGCGTTTTTGTTTCACCAGACGGAACATTTCTAGCTGTCGCTATAGAAAATGAGAGGGATGAAGAATATAAAAATGGATTTATCCCTCAATTAGATGAGGAAGGTAAACAAATTAATCCTCCAGGTTATGTTTCTCTTGTGAAGTTAAACAAAAGAGGAAAAATACAATGCAATTCAATAAAAAAAGTTGATTTATCAGGATTATCTGAAATAGCTCCTAGCGATCCCGAACCAGAATTCGTTGCTATTAATGATCTTGGTGAAACAGTTGTCTCTCTTCAAGAAAATAACCATCTTGCAGTAATTGATAAAGATGGAAATGTAATATCACATTTCTCGGCAGGAGTTGTAAAACAAATGGCAGGAATGGATACAAAGAAAGATGGAGCACATAAATTTAAAAGCAAACTAAAGAATGTAAGAAGAGAACCCGATGGTCTTACTTGGATTGATAATGACCATTTTGCAACAGCAAATGAAGGCGATTACAAGCATATTGCTCCAAATCAGGCAAAAAGAGGTGGTTCAAGATCCTGGACTATTTTTAAAAAAGATGGAACAGTAGTTTATGAAGATGCAAATAGACTAGAAAGAGCAATTGCACAAATAGGTCATTTCCAAGATGGGAGAGCAGGTAAAAAGGGAGTAGAACCTGAGTCAGTTACATATTCAAAAATTAATGGAACGCCCTATTTATTTGTTGGTGCTGAACGAGCTGGGATAGTAGCTGTTTACGATATCACAGAACTAAATCAACCTTTGCTTACTCAATTACTTCCATCAGGCATTGGACCAGAGGGATTTGTCGCAATTCCAGAGAGGGGATTAATTGCCTCAGCAAATGAAAAAGACTACAACAAAAAAGAACCTGGTTTATCTTCTCATGTGACTATTTATCAACTACAAGATGCTCCTGCTTCATACCCACATTTAACAAATGAAAATGGCCTTGAATTTGTATCTTGGGGTGCGATAAGTGGAATGGTGGCTGGTGATGACGGTAAAATTTATGCTGTAAATGATGGGACTTTTAAAACTCAGCCAAGAATTTACGTTATTGATCCTTCATCTTCCCCAGCACTATTAGAAAGAGCTATAGATATAAAGCTAGATGGTAAGACCGCATTATTTATGGATCAAGAGGGTATTACTACTGATGGTAATGGTGGATTCTACATTTCTACTGAAGGAATTAAGAAAAAGCTAGATGAACATCCTCCTGCAATCTACCATGTAAGCTCAGATGGTGAAATTTTAGAGAAGATAACTCCACCACCTTCCTATCTTAATTATGCTAAAAACCCTGGTTTTGAAGGTATAACAAGAAATGGAGATATTCTTTATATTGCCCAACAGAAGCCTTGGGGTGATGATACTTTCAATACTACTAAGATCCTTTCCTATAATTTAAAAACCAAACAGTGGGGGGCCGTAAATTATCAATTAGATAGGATCAAAAAAGGTGGCGTTGGCATTTCAGAATTGACTTACCATGAAGGGGCACTTTACGTAATCGAAAGAGATAGTTTCTATGGAAAGAAAGCAAAATTGAAAGCTATATATAAAGTAGATTTAGATGATGTTATTTTCGAAGGTCTTCAGACTAATATTCCTCCCAGACTTTATCCTTTAGTTGAAAAAGAGTTAGTTACTGATCTAAAACCAGTAATGAAATCTACGGGTGGTTTTATCCTTGAAAAAGTTGAAGGCTTAGCAATAACAAGCGACGGTCAGGCATGGATTTCAACTGACAACGACGGTACTGGAAAGAAATCAACTGGTGAAACTCTTTTCCTAAATATTGGGAAAATCTAGTTAAAACTACCAATAAAAGTCACCTTTTATATAAGGTGGCTTTTTTTTGCAGTTCTTATAATTAAAAAAATCAAGTCATGAAATATCTTTTATTTATTATTTTTTTCATCGCACCAGTTAAAGCTGAAACAAAATACTATTGGCAAGGTGTCAGGCATTATTTAAATCGCCCTCAACTAATGATTGAAGCATGCAAAGATATGAAAGAAGAAAATGACATCGGGACATCTGCTTTTGAGAGTATGTATATGCCAACATTACCTGATAGGCTGTGGTTAGCTATTGGGAAAAGAGATTCTTATTGGGCAGATGACTCCAAAGAAGGAAGCATTCTTTTTACAAGAGAGGGGGTTTTGAATTTAAAAAAATTTATTGCAGAAAAATCATGCCCTAATATTTTTTAAATTCCCCCTATAAATCAGTATTAAGACACGGAAAGATAGTTTCAATAATCGCTCCACCATCCTTATGGTTAAAAGCCTTTATAAAACCCTTATTATTATTAATTATTTTTTTTGTTATTGAAAGACCTAAACCACTTCCACTTTTCTTGAATTTAGTCCTTGATGGATCACCTCTATAAAAACGAGAAAAAATATCATTAAATTCATTTTCTTCTAATCCAATACCTTTATCCCTAACTCTCATAACAACCGAGCTATCTCTTTTAAAAATTTCAATTTGAATTTCTTCATTAGCTGGGGAATAACGAATAGCATTATCCAAAATATTTATAAAAGCTCTTTTTAAATTTTCAATATCTGCAGATATAAAATATTTTGTTGGTATCAGTAGATTTATTTTTATATCTTTTTTTTCTGCAAGTGGTTTTAAGGTTTGCCAAGATTCCATCACTAAATCTGAAATAGATATTTTTTTATTTTTATTAAAAGCCTCGCTACTTTCTAGCTTAGAAAGTTCTAAAGTTTCTTCAACCATTTTTCTTAATCTTTTAGATTCTTTCTTA
>QCQK01000035.1 GCA_003209565.1 Prochlorococcus sp. AG-449-J16
GTGGTGGGGCAGGAAATTTTAAAACACCAGAGAATTCAAGAAGAACTTGCTTAGTTTGTTTTGGTAAAGGATACATAGACATTTAATAATTTAGAAAAACTTAAGTAAAAATATTTGTTTATTAATCAATAGTACTTTTTATTCAAATTTAAACTAATCTTCTAATAGAAATTATTTTTGGAATTGGACCAATTTGCTGTAAAAGTTTTTGTAAGACTAAGACCTTCAGTTTTAGATCCAGCAGGGGAAGCTACCAAATCTGCTTCTATAAAACTTGGCGCCGAGGGAATAAAATCATTACGCATCGGAAAAATGATAGAAGTAAAAATAGAAGGTAATGGTGAAAACGAAGTAAGAGATAAAATTCATTTATTGTGTGATAGGTTATTCGCAAATACTGTTATTGAGGATTATGAGTATTCATTAGAAAAATTATAAGATGGATAATTTTACTGTAGGAGTTGTTGTCTTCCCTGGTTCTAATTGTGATCGTGATGTATCGTGGGCATTAGAAGGTTGTTTAGACATTAGAACAAAATACTTGTGGCATGAGTCTTCAGATTTAAGTGATGTAGATGCAATAGTTATACCTGGAGGATTTAGCTATGGTGATTATCTAAGATGTGGAGCAATTGCAAGATTCTCTCCTCTAATAAATGCCTTGGATGAGTTTGTTAAAAGCGGAAAAAGAGTTTTAGGTATTTGCAATGGGTTTCAAATTCTAACAGAAGCTGGTTTTTTGCCTGGTGCTCTTGTTGCTAATAAAAATCTAAATTTTATCTGTGATGACGTTGAACTTGATATTGTTTCTTCAAAAGGAGGTTGGTTTAATAATGGAGATGAAAAACAAACTATTAAGTTGCCAATAGCGCATGGGGAAGGAAGATATCATTGTGATTCTGACACTTTAAAAAAACTTTTAGATAATGAATTGATCGCTTTGAGATATAAGAATAATCCTAATGGATCCTCATTCGATATAGCAGGTATAACCAATGAACAGGGAAATGTTTTAGGTTTAATGCCACATCCAGAGCGAGCATGTGATGAGACAATTGGTGGGACTGATGGGCTCTTTACATTGAAATCATTAATATTGAAATAAAAAAAGACCTCAAATTTTGGAGGCCTTTCTCTATTTAATTTGGAAAGAAATTAAACAGTAGCTTTTACTTTTGGATCTAAATCACCTTTGGCGTAAAGATCAGCAAAGTAATTGGTGCTGTTTTGTTTGATCTTACTTGCTTGACCTTCGCACCAGAATTGCTTGTATCTGTCAAGACAAACCTGCTTCATATATTTTCTAGCAGGTTTGTTGAAATGTCTTGGGTCAAAGTTTGCCTTGTCAGCATATGCTGCCTCTCTTACCGCGGCAGTGAAAGCAAGTCTGTTATCGGTATCAATGTTGACTTTTCTAACTCCATTTCTTATTCCCTCTTGAATCTCTTCAACAGGAACACCATATGTTTGAGGAATTTCACCACCATATTTGTTAATGATATCTAACCATTCCTGAGGAACTGAACTAGATCCATGCATTACAAGATGTGTATTTGGAAGTGCTTTATGGATCTCAGCAATTCTGCTTATTGCAAGAACTTCTCCTGTAGGCTTCCTTGTGAATTTATATGCACCATGACTTGTACCTATAGCAATGGCTAATGCATCAACTTTTGTTTTGGCAACAAAATCTGCTGCTTCTTCAGGATCAGTTAAAAGCATATCTGTAGAAAGTTCACCTTCAAATCCATGACCATCTTCTGCCTCACCTTTCCCTGTCTCTAATGAACCTAAGCAACCCAACTCTCCTTCAACACTAACTCCAACAGAATGAGCAAAATCTACCACTTTTTTAGTAACTGCAACATTATATTCGTAACTAGCGGGTGTTTTTGCATCTGCCTCTAGAGAACCATCCATCATTACTGATGTGAAACCATTTATTGCTGCTGAATAGCATGTTGATGGCTCATTACCATGGTCTTGGTGCATCACCACTGGAATATTAGGATATGTTTCTGTAGCAGCAAGGATTAGGTGACGAAGGAAAATTTCTCCTGCATAATTTCTTGCCCCTCTTGAAGCTTGGAGGATTACAGGACTATCAGTTTCATATGCTGCTTCCATTATTGCTTGAACTTGTTCAAGATTATTTACATTGAAAGCTGGAATGCCGTAACCATTCTCAGCAGCGTGATCTAAAAGTAGTCTTAGTGGAACGAGGGCCATAATTAAAATAAGTTAATTGCTATGTAAAGCATATGTTTCCGAGAGTTTAGTATAAAGAGGTATCAAATGTCACGTCATTAGATATACAAAATACTAAATTAAAGAAACTAATTTTATGACCCAGGGTATATTTTTAGAATTTTTTAGTTAGTAAGTGTAGCCTGCTACAAACAATTGCTCATCAGATGAAGGTTGAGATCCTGCTACATAGGCACCTTTTGAAGCTTCAGAGTTTGCTTGAGCTCTTGCTATTAATGCTTTTTGACCTCCTTCAACGTCGCTTCCTTTCCATGCCTTTAAGCATGAGTGCTGTAATGCTCTTCCATAGGAGAATGAAACATTCCATAAAGCTTTCCTGTAAAGAGTGTTCATATTATTTAAATAAACAGAAGCAGCTTCCTCGCTTAACCCTCCTGATAAGAAAACTATTCCAGGAACAGATGCAGGAACGCATCTTTCCATAGTTCTTATTGTCATTTCAGCAACTTTCATAGGATCAGCCTTTGTTAGACAATCTGCTCCATTAACAGTCATAGAGGGCTTTAATAGAGTTCCTTCTAGAAAAACTCCATTTGCTTGGCAGGCAATATAAACCTGCTTTATTACTTCTTCTTGGACTTCAGCAGTTTTTTCAATAGTGTGTTCGCCGTCCATTAAGATTTCAGGTTCAATAATTGGTACCAAGCCAGATTCTTGAACTGATCTTGCATATCTTGCTAATCCCCAAGCATTTTCTTGAATTGATAGTTTTGAAGGACAACCATCATTTGTAATTTGCAAAACTGCTCTCCACTTTGCAAATCTTGCACCTTGATCATAATATTTTGCAGCTCTTTCAACTAACCCATCTAGGCCAGAGCAAAAAGTTTCTACATCTCCTCCTCCTGGAAGTGGATTAAGGCCTTTATCGACCTTTATACCTGGAATAATACCTAAATCATTTAGTTTTTTAACCATTGACTCACCATCTTGGTGATTCTGATAAAGAGTTTCTTCGAAGAGGATTGCTCCACTTATATATTTACCAAGACCTTCTGTAGTAAAAAGCATTCCTCTATATGCCTTCCTATTTTCTTCAGTATTCTCAACGCCAATTCCAGCGAGTCTTTTACCTACTGTTTTGGTGGATTCATCTACCGCTAGTATCCCTTTTCCTTTAGAAGCTAGTAATTGAGCATTTTCTTTAAGCTCATTTTTGTAATAATTTAAAGCCATTCTTTAGTAATTCAGTTCAATTGATTTTTCCAGAATATGAAAAAAAAATAAAATCAATCCAATACTTTATCGGGTGATAATTGCTACTTGTAAATGTATAGCTTTAAATTTTGATTCTTAATCCGCTTTTCGAAGATTCTCTTATGGCTTCGCAAACCTTATGACTGGCAAGTCCTTCGCATAATCCTGGAATGATAGGTGTTTTATTAAAAATACTCTCAGCCCATAAATTTTGAATTCTAAAAACTGGAGCTATTCTTCCATCAGTCCATGTTTTTTTAAAATTAAAAATTGAATCTGCAGTTAGATTTTGTATTTTATTTTCGTTGTTTGAATATTTCAAATTAAAACCATGGACATAATCTTTTTGGTTCTCGCTTTTAAGAATAAGTGAACCTTCGCTTCCGTATATTTCTAAACTAAAACCTCTACCGTTTTTAGAAATCGATGATAGAGATACCTGACAGGGAAAAAGATTGAAGCTGTTGTTTGATATTTCTATATTCGCGAGACAAATATCCTCGCTAGTAACATCATTTAAATCAGATGAATTAGGTAAAGGTCTTTTTTTAATTGATGTTGCCAACTTGCCAGATACATTTATTGGCTCCCCAAAAAACCAATTCAACATGTCGAACGCATGAGTGCCTAATGCGCCGATAACTCCTCCACCTTTTTCTTCCAATGAATACCAATTCCAAGCTCTTTCAGGGTCGGATCTGCTACCCATTAACCAATCCAATTTGACTAGATATATTTCTCCTAAAATATTTTCATCAATAAGTTTTTTTGTCTGAAGAAAAAGTGGTACTGCTCTATATTCGAAATCAACACATACGCTTAAATTATTAATCAAAGATATCCTCTGAAGCTCTTCTATTTCAAAGGATGATATTGAAACGGGTTTTTCTAATAGCAAATTTTTATTATTCTCCAGCGCCCTTTTTGCTAATTTAAATCTTGATTCAGGAGGGGTAGCAATTATAATTCCATCAATTTCCGGCGATTTAACTAAGTCTTCCCAATCATGAAAAAAATCTAAGCCCGTTTCTCTTTCTAATATCGATTTTTGCTTTTTGTCGTAATGATAAATAGCTACAGGAGTTAGGTAATCAGACTCTTTCAATGCCTCTAAAT
The DNA here is from genome assembly GCA_003209565.1 of Prochlorococcus sp. AG-449-J16. GTDB lineage: Bacteria > Cyanobacteriota > Cyanobacteriia > PCC-6307 > Cyanobiaceae > Prochlorococcus_A. The sequence goes on from QCQK01000035.1 coordinate 4,582, forward strand.
GAACTTTTTTACCAAACCCTAGTCCAGCGATTGCTATTTTTAATTTTTTATTTTTGGAAATCATTCTTATCTATTAATAAACTCTGAACAGCTATTTTCAATAACGACATCTATGAGTTCATCATTATTAGAAGTTCGCCATTTTGAATTGAATTGAGGTATTCCATTTATGGAAGTATCTTTGAACTTTTTTTCATCGCAATTAATTCTCATTACATAAAGTGATAACTCTCCATCATCATCCGAATTAGTTGGATTTTTAAAGAACTTTGTTAAGACACTTAGTTCACCATTTGGAAGAGGCTTAATACTGCCTTTATCAAGCCATTCTTTCCCATCATTATTCTCTTTAAGTAGAACCCAGTCAACATTGCCTATTCCATATGAATATGGAGCAAAATTTAAAATAAAAATTAAAAGGCTTAAAGAAAAATAAAAGAAATTTGAAATAATTCGCATATTAAATATTTGCTTTTGCAAGTTCTTTTACACCATGAATTTTTAAAATTTTAGTCAAAGTATCTTTGAGATCTTTCCTTTTAACTATTACATCAACAAAACCATGCTCAAGCAGATATTCAGCTGTTTGAAAATTATCGGGTAATTTTTCTCTTAATGTTTGTTCTATAACCCTTCTTCCAGCAAATCCAATAAGAGCTTTAGGTTCTGCCAAAATTAAATCACCTAACATTGCAAAGCTTGCTGTTACCCCCCCAGTGGTTGGATGAGTTAATAAGGGCATATAAAGAAGATTTTTTTCTTTATGTTTTTTTAGTGCTCCAGATATTTTTGCCATTTGCATGAGACTTAACATGCCTTCTTGCATCCTTGCTCCTCCTGATGCGCAAACAATAAGAATGGGAAAATTTTCTAAAGTTGCTCTCTCAATTATCCGTGTAATTTTTTCACCAACTACTGAACCCATGGATCCTCCCATAAATCTAAAATCCATAACAGCTAATGCTAAAGGCATTGAATTTACAGAGCAGATACCTGTTACAACTCCATCTCTTAAACCTGTCCCTGCTTGACTTTCTTTAATTCGATCAGCATATGATCTTCTATCTTTAAAACCCAAAGGATCTGTAGGACTTAGTGAACTATCAAACTCTTCGAATGAATTATTGTCAGCAATTATATTTATCCTTTCATCACTATTAATCCTATTGTGGTGTCCACAATTACTACAAACATTGAAATTTGAAATTAGGTCTTTTCTATAGGCTACTTGCGAACATTCTGAACATTTAACCCACAAACCATCTCCCTCATCAGTATCTTGCGATACTTTCCCAACAAATTGATCTTTACGCCTTGCGGCAAACCAGTCGATTAATGACACAATGTTTCCTTTTTTTTCTATTTAAATCTAAATAAGGTACTTTTATCAAGAAAGATATATAAAAATTTGAGATCCTCTATACTAAAAACTCCTCAAAGTAAAAAAATATAATGATTTGAGTTGATAATCGAAAATTAATTATTATTTATTTTTCTCCTCAATCATTTTATGAATTATTGGAGTGAGAATTAGTTCCATTGCGAAACCCATTTTCCCTCCATTTACAACGATACTTGTTGGACTTGACATAAATGAATCGTTAATCATTCCTAGCAAGTATTGAAAATCAATCCCCCATTTCTCTCTTGCCCCTTTTCTGAAATGTATGATCACAAAGCTCTCATCAGGGGTTGGGATATTCCTGCATATGAAGGGATTAGAAGTGTCAATTGTGGGAATTCTTTGGAAATTAATATCGGTTTTGCTGAATTGTGGGCAAATGTGATTTATATAATCAGGCATTCTTCTCAATATAGTATCCACAATGGTTTCCGCTGAGTAACCTCTTTCAGCGTTATCTCTATGGATTTTTTGAATCCACTCTAAATTTGTTATCGGTACAACACCAACAAGTAAATCAGCATAAGATGCCACATTGTATCCATCACCTTCTACCCCGCCATGTAAACCTTCATAGAAAAGTACGTCTGTTCCCTCAGGAATATCTTCCCATGGAGTAAATTGCCCAGGTTCTAAGGATGTACCAAGTCTTGTATTATGTTCTTCTGCTTCTTCAAGACTATGTAGATAATATCTTTTCTTTCCTCCTCCAGTTTCACCATATATTTTAAAAAGTTCTTCTAGCTTGTCAAAAAGATTAGCCTCTGGACCAAAATGAGAGAAATTTTCACCTTTTGAAAGAGCCTCTGCCATAGCTTTTTTCATAGGCATTCTTTCAAACCTGTGGTAACTATCACCTTCTACAACTGCGGGAACAATATCTTCTCTGGCAAAAATATGCTCAAAGGCTCTTTTTACGGTACTTGTTCCTGCTCCTGAAGATCCTGTTACAGCAACTACTGGATGACGTTTTGACATTTTTTAAAAACAATATTTATTGATTCTGACAGGTCATATGCCAACTTTATGATTTACTTAAAAATATTTTTTTATTTATTAATTTTTTTTAAATTTCATGTATTATTTTATCTCCAATTTCACTGCAAGATAAAACTTCAGAAGATCCATCAGCTAAATCGGATGTTCTAAATCCGTTTGCTAAAACTTTATCAATAGCAGTTTCTAAATTTTCTGCGGCTTTGTCTTCATTTAATCCAATTTTTAACATCATGGAAGCGGATAAAAGCATCGCAATAGGATTTGCAATGTTCTTACCAGCTATATCAGGAGCCGAACCATGAACAGGTTCAAAAACTCCTGGGCCATTATTGTTTAAAGAAGCAGATGGAAGCATACCAATGGAACCAGTTAACATTGCGGCCAAATCGCTTAAAATATCTCCAAATAAATTACTAGTTAAAATTACATCAAATTGACTAGGATCTCTAACTAATTGCATTGCTGCATTATCAACGTACATATTGCTTAGAGATATATTTTTATCTTTTGAGGTGATATTTAAAACTGTATCTCTCCACAATTGACTAACCTCAAGAACGTTTGATTTGTCAACAGAACATAT
>QCQK01000036.1 GCA_003209565.1 Prochlorococcus sp. AG-449-J16
TCAATCAGGTCAAATTTTAATCGATGATATAGATATAAAAGATATTCCTATAGCAACACTTAGAAATATGTTGGGAGTCGTATTACAAGATACTTTTATATTTAGTGGAAATGTTGCTGATAATTTGAAATTAAATGCGAAGATAGACAATCTTGAATTAGAAAATCTTTGTAAAGAATTAGGATTAAATGGTTTATTAAAAAAATTACCAGAAGGTTTGAACACTTCTCTAAGAGAGAGAGGAGGTAATCTCTCTTCTGGCGAGAGACAACTTCTTTCAGTTGCTCGAGTAGCGATTAGAAACCCTATTGTATTAATAATGGATGAAGCTACAGCTTTTATGGATCCTTCTACAGAGGCTACTTTGCAGAAAGATCTTGAGAGAATTCTGTCAAAAAGAACAGCATTAGTAATTGCTCACAGGCTAGCAACTATTGAAAGCTCTGATAGAATTTTGGTTTTAAAAGGTGGATCTCTAGTTGAAGAGGGAACACATAGTGAATTGAGACTTAAAAAAGGTTTATATTTTCAGCTTTCTGAGCTTCAACAAAGAGGATTTGCGAATTTTTAATGATTTTTAGAAACAAAGGTTCATCAATAAAAAAATCGAATAGTATATCGAGAGATGAACTGATAGATATTTATGGTTTGAATTCTTATGAATTCACTCAAAATGATAAAGAAGAAATATTCGTATGTAGTAAAAATAAAGAGTTAGATCTTATTGAACTAGATCAACTTTTGCAAACTGTCGGTTGGAGCAGACGACCTATAAGGAGAGTTAAAAGAGCTTTAGATTTCAGTATTTTGGTAATTGGGCTATGGCTTCATGATGATAAATTTCCTAGGCTAGTAGGATTTGCAAGATGCACTGGTGATGGAATTCTAGAAGCAACAGTTTGGGATGTGGCTGTAAATCCTGTCTATCAAGGACTAGGATTGGGGAAAGAACTAATGAAATATATTTTGAAAGAACTAAAAGATATTGGCATTTTTAAAGTCACCCTTTTTGCTGATGCAGAAGTGGTTACGTTTTACAAAAGACAAGGTTGGATATTAGAACCAAGAGGCTCTAAATGCGCGTTTTGGTATGCAAACTAATCATTTTTGTAGTAGTCGGAATATATAGATTTTGTCGATTCGCCTTTAAACCATCTTCTTCTAAAGTTCCAGTTCTTTAATGCTTGGAGAAAAATATTAGTTCTTTCCCATTTTCTTGAACTTATAAAAATAGGTATATTTAATTGTTTTAAGTCGTGTTTATTTTTTAATCTTCTAAAAAAATCAATGTCTTCCATTATAGGTATCTTTCTAAAACCATCATTCTCAAAATAAGTAGTTCTATGAATTATTAAGCCTTGATCACCATAAGGTTGTTTAAAATATTTACTTCTAAAATACACCAAAATCTCTAGGATTCTATAAATTATCTTTTTGTGATTAATCTTAAATTTAAAATAAAAAATATAATTCTTGTTTCTATTTAAAACTGAATCTAATTTTATAAACCAATCACGAGTTAATCTCGTGTCTGCATGCAAAAATATAAGCCAATCTCCTTTTGAATTCCTGGCACCCATATCTAATTGTAAACCTCTATTTCTCTCGTGCGATTTATATACTTTTGCTCCATAAATATTTGCTATATCAATAGTCCTGTCTTCACTACCACAGTCAACTATAATTATTTCCCCTTTTTTTTGAATAATTGATAAGTCTGAGAGCAATAGTGGCAAATTATTGGCTTCATTGATAGTTGGGATAATGATTGAGATTTTAGACAAGTTGATTATTTTCTCTCTTCAATATCTAATATTGTATCTATATCAATTTTTTTATTTAAAAACTTATATTTTAATTTTATAGAAGCGAAATTATCAATTGTATTTTGAATAACATTATGGGTACTCCACTTAATGTTAATAAAGGGTAAATTTAGATAAGTTGATATTACTTTATCTGATAAACCAATAAGCCAATATCCGCCATCATTAGATGGTCCTAGAATAAGATCATTTTGTTGTAGCTCTCTAAGAGTATTCAATAAATCTTGCTGGCACAAATCTGGAAGGTCAGTTCCAATAAAAATAATATTTTTGATTTTCTGTTGAGCACAAAATTTTTTGTTGATAATTATTTGCCTTTTCATTTTTTCTCCCAGGCAACCTTTTCCCTGTAAATTAAATTTTTTGATACCTAATTCTTCAGACCATCTTCTACAATTTTTTTTTCCTAAACCAGATATAGCTATTGAAATATCAATTAGTTTACTTTCTTGGAGAGATTTGACGACTGAAATAGTATGTTTAGTCATCATACTTTGTATCTTCGCAGAATTACTTTTACCAATATCTTTTGATAATCTTGTTTTGCATCTTCCAAAACCATGCCATTTGGCCATGATAATAAGTAATGCTCTATCCAATACTTTAAGACTGGTAAAAAATAATTATATGTCTATAAAAAAAAATATGAAATTTTTTATGAATTTAAATGTTGCTTTGTTAATTAATTTTAAATTTGTCGTGATCTTATGATTTGATAATGGCCTTTTATTAAATTCCAACTAGATTAATAATCTATAGAATAAAATTTTGCAAGCAATCAATCCTATTTGGGCGGAAGTTCAACAATTACTACAAAAAACTTTAAGTAAGCCTTCATTTGAAACATGGATAAGGCCAGCTAAATTTAATTGTTTTGAGAACGGCTTATTGACCTTAATAGCTCCAAATACATTTTCCAGTGATTGGTTAAGAAAAAATTATTGTGAAACTATTGAAAAAGCTGCAAAAGAAATTTGCGGACATGATGTAAAAGTTGTTTTTAAATCTGAAACAAATATCAACAGCCATCTAACAAATAAAGAGAACATAGATGAACAGAACTTTATTCATAAAACAAAATCATTTTCTAATAGAAGCCAAGATATTTCTTCAAAGAGTCGTTCCAAAAATCCTAATGGTTTAAATTTACGCTATGTCTTTAAAAGATTTGTTGTTGGACCAAATAGTAGGCTGGCGCATGCTGCAGCTTTAGCTGTTGCAGAATCTCCTGGGAGAGAATTTAACCCATTATTTATTTGTGGTGGAGTAGGGCTTGGTAAAACTCACTTAATGCAAGCAATTGGTCATTATCGAGTAGAAATAGATCCAGATGCAAAAGTTAAATATGTATCTACAGAGACTTTTACTAACGACGTAATTAGTGGAATTAGGAGAGATGGAATGACAGCTATTCGAGATAAATATAGAAAAGTAGATTTGATTTTAATAGACGATATACAGTTCTTAGAAGGTAAAGAATATACGCAAGAAGAATTTTTTCACACCTTTAACGCTCTTCACGAATCAGGAAGCCAAATAGTTATCGCAAGTGATAGACCCCCAAATCAATTGTCGGGAATTCAAGAGAGATTAATTTCAAGGTTCTCAATGGGTATGACTGCAGATATTCAACCCCCCGACCTTGAGACGAGGACCGCTATTCTTCAAAAAAAGGCAGAGCAAGAAAGCATGAGTCTTCCTAGAGATTTAATTCAATTTATAGCAGGAAGATTTACTTCAAATATTAGAGAATTGGAAGGGGCATTTACTAGAGCTGTTGCATTTGCATCAATAACAGGCTTGCCTATGACAGTCCAATCAATTGCTCCAATGCTTGATCCAAATAGTGTTGGAGTAGTTGTTACTCCAAGACAAGTAATTAATAAAGTCTCAGATTTCTTTAAAGTTTCCACTGATGAATTGATCAGTTCAAGTAGGAGAAAACCAGTAAGTCAAGCTAGGCAAATAGGTATGTATCTTATGCGACATGGGACTGATTTAAGCCTACCAAGAATTGGAGATGAATTTGGGGGCAAAGACCACACAACTGTTATGTACGCTATTGAACAAGTTGAAAAAAAATTGTCCATAGATCCTAATATTGCAAGTCAAGTTCAAAAAATTAGAGATTTACTTCAAATAGATTCAAGAAAAAATTTATGATTAATCATAATTTGAAATTTTTAGGATCTTGATCGTATCTATGTCTCAGAGGTATTTTATCTATTTCTTGGTCATCACTTAGTAATTCAATTTTATTTAATGATTGTCTTAGCACCCTTGCGGCAATTATTGGCATATCTCTTGGAACTGATATTCTATTTTTTAAATATCTCAGAGATTTTCCTGAAAGTTTCTTCGGGATTTTTACTTCACCTGTGATCATATATGTCAATGCTGATCTCAATGATTCCTCAAAGAGTTTTTTATCGTAAGGGGTTACTTTAAGTAAATTTTCTTTGTGCTTTATAACTCTTTCAAGAGCAATTTTAGCGAAATATTTTGAATCATAATTTTTATTTAATTCATATTTTCCAAGACCTTCCCCAGTATCTACTAACTCAGAGTAAGTAATCTGTTGTTCGTTACTCTCTTTATAACATCCACCCATTTGTGGAGGTAGATCATGAGAGTGAGTATGAAAATCTCCTTGAGTACCTCTATATGCACTTGTCCCTTCAAGAAGAGTTAACCATTTATCTATATAGCGGTAATTAGATCTTAAATTAAATCCTTTATAATAAATTAACGAAGCATTCATTCTCTCCATATAAGGAATGAAAATTATATCTCCAACTCCAGGCTCTATCTCGCCTGAATTAGATACTGATGGATCAACAAATCCTGATTTTGATTTTTCTAGGATTTCATCAAATTTAGAAACCGATTCTGCAAATCTTTTTTTTCTAAAGGATTTATCAATAATATTAAAGCTTTCTCTGCAAAGCCAATTACACCAAGATCTGAAAATTTCTCTTTCTAATTCTCGAGTTTTAATGAGGTGTTTGGATGTTATAAGAGATCCAAGTGCTCCAAATTCATTTTCTAAAAAAGCTATAATATCGTCGCTTTCAGTTATGACTTGACCTTTAAATTCAATTGCAGGTAATTTGCCAGATCTGACTTTATCTAGAAACCAATTTTCTTTTTGACCGTAGCAAAACATGTTTATTTTTTTGACTACGTAAGGAATTTTCTTATATTCAAGCCATAACCATATCTTTTGACAGTAAGGACACCAAGAATGTCTATCCCTATAGAGGGTAACCATGACATCGGCTTTGGTATGCCCGAATAATCTTAAATTTGCGTAGGAATTATTAATACCATTTATTCTATCAAGATCTTCAAATTCATATTTATTTAAATCTTCCCATGTCAAAATCTCATTCATTCTTTGCAGTAAAGCTATAAACTAAAGACATAATAGTTGATTAAAAAAAATCTTGGAATTTCAATTCGATTTAATCGTTGTAGGTGCTGGATCTGGGGGAATGGCGGCGGCTAAACGTGCTGCTAGTTATGGAGCAAAAGTCGCAATCATAGAAGTAAATCAAATAGGAGGAACTTGTGTAATTAGGGGATGTGTTCCTAAAAAATTGTTGGTTTATGCAGCTAAAAGTAAAAAAAATATGGATTCTTCTGGAGGGTATGGAATAAAAAGTGAGGGTATTAGTTTTGAATCTAATACTTTATTGAAGAATGTTAGAGAAGAGGTTTTCAGATTAAGTAATTTTCATAGAAATTCTTTAAACAAATTAAATGTGACTATATTTGAGGGCTTAGGAAGATTCACAACTCAAAATGAATTAGAAATTATTTGTCCAAAAACAAAGAAAATTTTGAAAAAAGTTAGTTCAAAAAAAGTTCTTATTTCAGTTGGAGGTAAACCAAAGAAATTGAATATTCCTGGTATAGAGTTGGCGTGGACTAGTGATGATATTTTTGAATTAGAAAAGTTTCCCAAGTCAATATTAATTGTGGGAGGCGGATATATTGCTTGTGAATTTGCCTCAATTTTTAGTAATTTAGGGACTAAAGTAACGCAAGTAATTAGAGGTCAACGTTTACTTAATGGTTTTGATGAGGATCTGTCTGCATGCTTAAAAGAATCACCAACTTTTACTGAAATAAATATTATCTCTAATACTCAATTAAAGTCTATCAAAGGAGTAAATGGGAATCTAGAATCTACCTTGGATTCGGGGGACAAAATCTTAACTAATAATATTCTTATTGCTACTGGTAGAGAACCTAATCTTTTGCCTTTAAATTTAGATTTTTTAAATCTAAAGATGGATGGTAAATATTTATATGTTGATCAACTTAATCAAACAAGCAATGCTAATATTTTTGCTGTTGGAGATATTACAAACAGACCAAACTTAACTCCAGTAGCAATTGAACAAGGTAGAGTATTTTCGGATAATTTTTTTAATGACCAAAAAAGAAAAGTAAATTATGAAAATATCCCTAAGGCCGTATTCACTATCCCAGAAATTTCAACAGTTGGTTTAAGTGAGGAAAGAGCCATAGAAGTTTACTCTAAGGAAAACATAAAAGTTTTCAAATGTAAATTTACGCCTATGTCTAACACTTTTAAAGAGAAAAAATCAAAATGTATGTTAAAGATTGTAGTTAATTCAATAACTGACAAAGTATTGGGATGCCATATGTTTGGAGAAACATCATCTGAGATTATTCAAATGGTATCAATTGCATTAAATGCAGGTATTACAAAAAAAGACTTTGATATTACTATGGCTTTGCATCCAACTATTTCAGAAGAATTTGTGACAATGTATGGCTAAAATTATAATTTAGAAAATTTAAATTTTTCTTGAGCGAATATAATTGTTATGAGTAATGAAAAGTAAATAATTAAACCTATTCTTAATTCAGAAAGATAATTAAATTCACTTAAGAAAAGTATCTTATCAAGAATGTAAAAAATATAAAGATTAAGCAAAATATAGCCTTCAATTCTTGTGATTTTCCCTTTGCTCCAAAAAATTGGCAAGCATGCAAAGGTTGTTA
>QCQK01000037.1 GCA_003209565.1 Prochlorococcus sp. AG-449-J16
GAAAGGGCTCCAATGCCGAAAGAAAAAATTAAATTTATTTTAAAACTTACTATTCACTTTTTTTATTACTTCAAATGGGAAACATTACAGCAAAACTTGTAAAAGATCTTAGAGACAAAACTGGCGCAGGAATGATGGACTGCAAAAAAGCACTTAACGAAACTGAAGGGAATCTAGATAAAGCTTTGGAATGGTTAAGAAAGAAAGGCATAGCTAGTGCTGAAAAGAAATCGGGAAGAGTAGCGGCCGAGGGGTCAATTGGTAGTTATATTCATACTGGATCAAGAGTCGGAGTTTTACTAGAGTTAAATTGTGAAACTGATTTCGTTGCTAGAGGTGATATATTTCAATCTCTGTTGAAGGATGTCTCAATGCAAGTAGCTGCATGCCCAAATGTAGAGTATGTATCAATTGATGAAATACCAGAAGATGTTGTGGAAAAAGAAAAGCAGATTGAAATGGGTAGGGATGATTTATCTGGAAAACCAGAACAAATTAAAGAAAAAATAGTAGAAGGGAGAATAGCAAAAAGACTTAATGAGCTTGTTTTGCTTTCACAACCCTACATTAAAGATAGTTCTCTAACAGTTGAGGATCTTGTTAAACAAGCAGCTGCTAAAATTGGGGAAAATATCAAAGTAAGACGCTTTACAAGGTATACATTGGGAGAAGGTATCGAAAAAAATCAGATGGACTTTGCTGAAGAGGTCGCATCAATGCAAACAAAATAATCACTTGAATGATTTGAATAATTTCAATAATTACATAGATTTAGATAAAATTAATTCTCAATTAGAGAGAGCAGACATACAAAAAAGAATATTAACTAGAAAAATCTATAGGGAATATGAACTTTATCTTAAATTAGTAAGAGATTTAATTTTCAACTCTGTAGAAAAAGGCCTTAATCAAATATATAGTTATCCAACAATTAATGATAATTTCTTAAATGAAAATCTATTCCATAGTCTTTTTGAGAAAAAAATAAGTAAATTAATATTAAATAATTTGCCATTTTTAACAGTAGAACAATTAAAGATAAATGAAATTGAAAAAAATATAAATAAGGAAATTAATCTTAATATTTTGGATATTTCCACAAAAATAAAGGATGATCAAAAAGAAGAATTTCAATATGAAGATGGTTTTCAATTTAAAGAACCCACTCAGTTAGAGATTACTGGAGACTTTTCAAATACTTCTGAATATTATCAAGCTGATAATTATGAGAGATTCGTATCACTTGATTTAGATAGTAACCACCATAATAATTATTTATCTAAAAACAATATTGTTGAAAATTTAGGAGTTGAAAAAAAATTTATTTCCTCCTTACTTGAATTAATAGAAGAAGAAAAAGTGGAAAAACCAAGATATCAAGAAAAAGAAAATATTAATCAAATGGATAACTTACCAAAAAATCAGATTCTTAATAATTTTGATTTAATAGACAAGTCATTGGAAAATTTACTATTAAATCTTTCATATAATATTAATCAAGAGTTATTCAAGGCAAATCTAATAAAAAAGATGATATCTAAAGATTCCTTTGATTACTTAGTAAGCAAAAACTTTATGATAAAACATCCACATCCTTTTGTTATTAAATTCGAATTAAACTTAAATCGGTCATCACAAGTCGGCAATAACTTTCCAAGTATTATTTTCTTCATCATATCTACTATTGAGTTAGAGTTTAAAAATTTAAATCTTTCTATTAAAAGGAACAAAATAAATGAGCTAAAAAATCAATTTCAGCGTTTGATTAAAAAAGAGACATATTGGAGGCAAAAAGAAATAACTTTGAATAAGATACGTTGAAAAAATAACTCTTTTTTCAAATGTGACTATTAGCGGGAATAATAATAATAAATTAATTAAAGATTGGATAAGACCTCTTCAAAAATCTCTTACTATTGAAACTGAAAACAAATTTATTAATACTTTAGGAAGAGAAAAATATTTTAATGATTACTTGCATGAATCTTTAAAGAAACTAGATAATCTAAATCTCTCAGACGATTATTTAAGGATATTTTATGAATTTTCTAAAAAATATAATGAATACAATAAATTAGATGAAAATCAAAGAAAAAGGTTAATTATAGATACAAGAAAAAATCTTTATAAACTAGGTAAAACTCTTGAAATAGAAAGTTCTAATGATATTTCTAATAATGTTTTTCTGAATAAAGCTGATGCAAGTTTGTCTTTTGATTCAGATATTTCATTAATAAAAAATGTAGGAAAAGTTCATAAAAATAAGCTTAATGAATTAGGTATTTTTCAAATAAAAGATTTAATTAATTATTTCCCGCGTACATATTTAGACTATACCAATAGAGTTAAGATAATAAATTTAAAACCAGATAATTTATACACGTGCATCGCAAACGTTAAAAGATTTTATATTCATAAGAGTAAAAAAAATAGTAATTTATCAATAATGAATATTGTCGTTTTTGATGAGACGTCTTCAATAAAGGTTACAAAATTTTTTTTAGGAAGAAGATTTAGATCTTACTCCTTCTTCACATCTCAAAAATCTTTGTATACTCCTGGAACGAAATTAGCAATATCCGGTAAGGTTAAATTGACAGAGTATGGCAAAACTTTTGTAGATCCGCAGATTGAAATTCTTAAGGATAACAATGATAATTTTAATTTTTCAGGCAAAATATTACCCTTGTATTCATTAGGTGAAGCATTATCAAATATGAGTTTTATAAAACTTGTGAAAAAGGTACTAATTTATGCAAAGCAATATCCAGAAATTTTAAATAAAAAGCAACTTGATTCATTATCTTTATTATCAAAAGGAGAATCGTTGATTAATATTCATTTTCCAACAACTCAACAGGCACTCATTGAGTCAAAAAAACGTTTGGTTTTTGATGAGTTATTCTTACTTCAAATAAAGTTCTTACTTAGAAAAAGAAAGACGAATAAAAATGCAACTTTTCAACAATTACCTCAAAAGAAATCTTTATTAAAAGAATTTTTAAATACTTTTCCTTTTGAATTAACAAAATCTCAAGAAAATGTTTTAAATGAAATTAAAAAAGATTTATCTAGTCCAGTACCAATGTCTAGATTGCTTCAGGGAGATGTGGGAAGCGGTAAAACCATAATTGCAATAGCGTCTCTTCTACTTGTCATTGAAAAAAACTTGCAAGGTGCATTTATGGTCCCAACTGAGGTATTGGCAGAACAGCACTATAAAAATTTATTAAAATATTTGAACCCCCTTTTAGTTTCTGTTGAACTTCTTACTGGGAATACTCCTCAAAAAAAGAGAAAAGAAATTTTTTCTAATTTGAATAATGGATTAGTTGATATCCTCGTAGGTACTCATGCAATATTTGAAGATAAAGTTATCTTCAATTCATTAGGGATGGTCGTAATTGATGAACAGCATAGGTTTGGAGTTACTCAAAGAAATAGACTACTGAATAAAGGAGAAAATACTAATTTATTATCAATGACAGCAACACCAATTCCAAGAACTCTTGCGCTTTCCATTTATGGTGATTTAGATGTAAGTCAAATTACGGAACTCCCTCCTGGCAGAGTTCCCATAACTACAAAAATAATTTCTGAAGAAGATTTAACTAACTTGTTCAAGATTGTTGATGATGAAATAACTAATGGGAGGCAAGCTTATGTAATTTTGCCACTTATAGAAGATTCAGAGAAAATGAATTTAAGCTCCGCAAAGAAAACGTTCAAACATTTATCAGAAGAGGTCTTTTTTAACAAAAAAGTTGGATTATTACATGGCAAATTAAGTTCACAAGAAAAGAATGAAGTAATTAATTCTTTTTCAAAGAATGAAATTAATATATTGGTTTCAACCACAGTAATTGAGGTTGGCATTGATGTGCCTAATGCCACAATTATGATTATTTATAATGCGGACAGATTTGGATTGTCCCAGCTACATCAATTAAGGGGAAGAGTTGGTAGAGGATCAACAAAATCTTTTTGTTATTTGGTAACCCCAGATAAAAATGGATTAGAAAATAAAAGACTTTGTGTTTTGCAAAAATCTAACGATGGCTTTTATATTGCAGAAAAAGACTTGGAGCTTAGAGGACCTGGCCAGATTTTAGGATATAGACAATCTGGATTACCTGATTTTGTACTGGACAATTTACCTAACAATAAATTTCTTATTGATAAGGCTCGTGAAGAGGCTATTGAAATTGTTAGAGATGATCCTGATTTAAAAAAAAATATTGTTTTAAGGAATATTCTTATTGATAATTCTGATAATAAATTTATTCATGATTTCTTGAATTAAAAATTAGCATTGTAATTTCTTATATATATGCCAGTATAAATCAATTGTAAATTTCAATTGAAAATTTGGAATAAAATACCAATTAAAGATAATGGAGAAAAATTAATAGCTATACCTAGCTGCCTAAAGTTTTTAAATCCCCATCCTTACTCACATTTAGGAGCACCTTACAAAGATAAAACTTCTATTTGGAAATTAAGAGAAGAGGTGGTAAATAGATTAGTTAAAGTAAATGATTATTTGATGTCAAAGAATAGTTTTTATCTTTTAATTTATGACAGTTGGCGACCTTTAGAAGTCCAGCAATTTATGTTTAAAAGAGCATTTTTATTAGAGTGTGACAAGTCGGATATTGATGTTTCTTTTGAAAATATGAAATCTTATCCATCTATTTTAAAAAAAGTTGAAAAATTTTGGGCATACCCTTCTTATGACTCAACGTGTCCTCCTCCTCATTCAACTGGGGGGGCATTGGATGTTTGTTTATCAGATAAATACGGAAATCTTGTTGAAATGGGAAGCCTAGTTGATCAAATGGATGAGACATCAAATCCTGATTTTTATTCAAACATAAAGGATGAAGAGGCAATTATTTGGAATAGTAGAAGAAATTTATTAAGGGAGATTATGACTAAATTTGGTTTTGCCCAACATCCAAATGAATGGTGGCATTTTAGTTATGGTGATCAATTATGGGCATGGAAATATAAAAAAGAAAATGCCATTTATGGAAAAATTTAAATTCTATTGAATCTCATTTAGTAAGTTTAAGATTGAACTTTCATCTTGGGTATTTATAAAATCTCCAAAATCTAAATCTGAACTGCTTTTCCAATGATCAAATAATGGTTGAAGAGTTTTTTCTAAATCGTTAAGTTCCATTCTTTGTAGGAATGGTTTAGCCAACCTTTGTAAATTTTTACTTCCCCCTAACCATAATTGGTATTTGTTTTGTCCACTCCCTACAAGTGCTAATTCCGCCATGTAAGGTCTTGTACATCCATTAGGACATCCCGTCATTCTAAACAATATTGTCTTTTGTATCTTTAGATCTAATAGTAATTTTTCAATCCTTTTTAATACATCAGGTAATATTCTTTCAGCTTCAGTCATCGCAAGACCACAAAGCGGTAAAGCAGGACAAGCTAAAGCATGTCTTTGTATTTCATTAATGTTATCTAAATTTTCGTATCCAATTTTTGATAGAGATTTTTGAATTTCACCTTTGTTTGTATTGGCGATATTACAAAGCAAAATATCTTGATTAGGTGTGAGTCTTAAATCTAAATTATATTTTTTAACGATACTTGTGATGGTATTCTTCTTCTCTCCTGATAATCTCCCTGATAATAATGGTAAACCTACGAAATAGGAGGTTTTATTTTGTTTATGCCAACCTAGATAATCAATAAGAGCTTTATCAGGTTCTTTTCTGATTTTTTTAATTTCTTTTTTAAAATACTTCTCTAATAACAACTTTTTAAACCATTTAATCCCCTTTCTATGAAGGAGGTACTTCATCCTCGA
>QCQK01000038.1 GCA_003209565.1 Prochlorococcus sp. AG-449-J16
ACAATTGGTATTAATGATGAAGCAAGAAAAGATTCACACCTAGTATATGTAAATCAGGCTGATGGATTAAAAGATATCCTTAATAGGGATTTTGATGAATGGTCTAATTTTGATAGTTGGGAAAGTATTTCAGTTCAGCAATGGATTTTTTCTAGGGCTCTGGAGGTTTTCAGAGGTATGAAAATTGATGTTAAATGCGATTGTTGTGAACATAATGATTTAATCCCAAATGATTTTGAGAGCATTAAAAAAGAAAAATGTCTTGGTAAAAAAAGTGCTTACATGATCGAAAAAGTTGTAGATGAAATTGTATTGGCTAAGGCAAGAAGAGAAAGTGATGGAACATATTCTGCATAAGATTCATAAATATCTATGGAGTGAAAAATCTTTTAATCACCAGTGAAAATTGTCGGAAGAACCAATCGTTAAATTTCTAGTGGATATCTTATGGAATTTAAAGTGTACCGAATCACTGAACTCCTTTTCATCTGAGTAATTCATAAGATCCATTGGGTCGATGTTTTCATCGAACCATGTATCATATTCAATATGGTTGGGTTCAGCAAAATAACTCATAACCAATTAATAGCTAACAAAAAATTTACAAACGGTACATGCTATACCAAATAAAGATTCTTATTTCGTGTATAAATATTGAAAAAGGCTTAAAAATCTAAATTTAAAGATAATTTGAATGCTTTTAAGATATGGTTTTTAAATTGAAATTACATTCATGATATTTATTTATGTCTTACTATCACGTCCATGGACTTATTCCAGACGGAATTTCTCAGTCCGAAGGTTACAAGATGTTTGAGATGTATATTGCTTCCGGTGCACCTATGGATAATTTTGATGGATTTGAATTGATAAGTAGATTCCATGCGCCTGAAACTGGAGAGGTTTTTGTAACTTTCAAGGCTGATAATCATTTAGCAATATCTCAACATTTTGGAGTGTGGAGAGCGAAATTTGGTCTTGATTGGAATATCACTGCTGTTTTAAATGATGATGAGGTTATTCAAAGAAACAAACAAGTTGCTGATGCTGTCGCTGCAATGGGATAATTAAATTGATTGACAGTCGATTTAGAATAAGGAGCAACTAGCTCCTTTTTTTATGTCTCTTGAAAAAATTAATGGCTAAATCTCATTGGTTGATTAATCCAAAAAGAACAGAAGTAAAAAGGTTTATAAAAAATGATAAGAGCATAGATGGTGTTTTTGAGTATATGTTTGTAGATACTGGAAAAATAGTTGGTGTGTTAGGGAAAGAACCTCCTGTGATGACAACAACAGTTTCTGTAGATATAGATTTAGCTAGAGAAATTTATGGAAGGTTAATTTCTCAAGGTTGGAGGAAAACTGAGGAGGTTTGGCCCAATAAAGAGAGTTAGGTCTTTGCTCCAGAAATTTTTTTGCTGAAATTTACGGAACTGTGGAAGATAAAGTTATTGAAGCTATGAACGGAACAGGAACAGGAGTTCCACATAAGATCTTTAAAACAAAATTAGGTTATAGCAGTGTTTAAGGATGAGAGTATTAACTAATTAGTTCGACTAAATTATTAATAAGAATCTGAGTGCAAGAGGTAACCACAGACACAGAAGAAGCATTAGTAAAAGAGTAATAGCTTGAACATTTGGGATGTATTGCTCTTTAAAAATTTGCGTCTTCATAGTTTATCTCGCTTTCTTAAGTTTGATTTCTCTTCTGATAAGCAGAGCTATAACTACAACACACATATTCATTAGAAATACGTCTAATGGCATTTAATAAAAAAGTCTCTACTTAATTAATAGCAAGATTATTGATCTAAGGATCAGTAAATGAAAATTAAATTGAGATTCTATCAATCATCAATACATCTTGAACTTGAATTGTATCTTTTTTATCTTCATCTTCGAGATCTTTATAAGATTCAATTTCAGCTTGAATTTTTCTCTTATAAACTCCCTTGATGTAGTCAATTTCTCTTCTTTTTTTATTAAGTATTGAAAATGGTGATCTTTTTAAGTTCATAAAAATCTCCTAAAAATAAGTTTTGATTAGCTCCAGTTTTTGTCAGATTCAACAAAGCTATCCAATGTTTGTTGATTTCTGATTTCTTCCTCAAGAAGTTCTTCCTCTGATCTTTCTTCAAGCTCAGATTTATAATTTTCTTTTAGTTTGTATTTGGTAGACATTTGCTCATGACGACTACAATTATGTTCTAACTAGTCAGACAGGCCATCCGACTTATAAATATGTACGGTTTGAGGTACTCCCATATACGGATAAAGGATCAACAATTAAATTTGAATATGGTTAAAATGATTGAAATTTGAATAATTGAATAATACAAAAATACTTCTTGCAGGAATTGATTTCATTTGGCAAGATTAGTAACCGACTCTTAAAATGGCACATCTATATTGGATGTTTCCACCTTAATGGCCAGATAGAACTGAAGGAATTAAAGTCAGGGATTTTCTAATAATTTTTCTTTCGGTTCAGCTGTTAAAAAGCTCCTATACACATACTCATAGACAATGAAAATTATCAAAAGACTCACTTCGCTGCCTGGCGATTCTTTGAATGTAATACGCCGAACTCCACCACTTGTTTTTGCAATGGCTGTCTTATCTCTCGGAGGATTTATTGGCGCCTCCACAGTCCTTGTGAGAGGTTTCAGGATGGTTGAGAATTCCATCACTGTTACAGGAGCAAGTACTGAAAGCTTTGAAAGTGATATTGCTAAATGGTCAGTTCAGGTGAGGGCTAGGGGAGAGACTCAGATCGATTCATTCAAAAGGCATAAAGAGTCTATGAAAAAGACTATTAATTTCCTTAAAGAAAATGGGATTGAAGATGGTATCAAACAGGAAGTTTATCTTGGACCGGCCAGCATAAAAGAATATGAAACTAAGCATCCCAAGACAAATGAAATCATAAGAACCGAATGGATTACCTATCAGAGTATTGAAATCCAGAGTAATGATGTTTATCGAATTCAAAAGACCCACAGTAAGATAACTGAACTTCTTGGTGATGGTGTTCTGGTAAGACCAAGCTCTCCGGAATTCACCTATTCAAAGCTAGCTGATAAAAGAGTTGATATGCTCGCCAAGGCAGCAAAGGATGCCCGAATCAGAGCTGAGGCTATTGCGCTTCAGGCAGGCTCTGAGGTGGGTGGTCTGAAGAAAGTGAACACAGGCGTTTTCCAGATCACAGTTCCTAATTCCACAAGAGTAAGTAGCTGGGGATCTTATGACACTACCACTATCAAGAAAGATATTACTGCTGTTATGGGAGTGACTTTCGCAGTTAAGTAATGACTTAGGGAGTCTCCTTTTTGCCGTTAAGAATCATCAATAAAGGTAATCCAATAAGCATTAAACTCCCATCAATTAATAAAAAAGTATTCAGATTCATTTATCCATGCCTTCGGGGGTATTCCAATTAAGGGGTATCCCTTTTTTAACTTGTTCTTTTTTCATATTATCCATCTCATTTCTTATTTTGTTGTAGTATGACAGCTCCTCTGGATCAGCAGAACCAAGACCATAATTCATTGTCGCTGCAAGATAAATTCTGTGTATCCTGTATGTCGATAATGGCATTTCTTATAATAATTTTTTAAAATTCTAAAATATATAAAAGTTATTTAAGACTAATTAGTTTTATTGGGCTATACCCTATCCGAGACCAGAACTCAGGACCTCTCCTTTACCAAGCAAAGTAAATAATTTTAATAAGAAGTAATTATGCTCTAATTCGTTTATATTTAGTAGTCTTAAAATTATTTTATTTTTTTAAATATTTATAAACTCAGTAATGAAGATACTTTTTGTTCATGCCCTCGTCGGGACTTGAACCCGAGACCTCTCCCTTACCAAGGGAGTGCTCTACCGCTGAGCTACAAGGGCAATTTCAAAGTGGGCCGGGTTGGATTTGAACCAACGTAGGCAGAGCCAGCGGATTTACAGTCCGCCCCCTTTAACCACTCGGGCACCGACCCCCACTATTTGAACTTATCAGTTAATGGACACTTTGTGTGAAATTGTTTTGGTTTTTTTGTTTCTTTCTAGATAGCATTTGTAAAGAAAAGACTTTATTGATGATGAATATTTTATTAATAAATGGACCAAATCTAAATCTTTTGGGCACTAGAGAACCCGAAATATATGGTAAAAAAACATTGAGTGATATAGAAAAAGATTTAACCAAAGTCTCTAAAGAAAAAAGTATTAATCTTGAATGTTTTCAAAGTAATCATGAAGGAGAAATAGTAGATAAAATTCAGGAGTCTGTAAAAAGTATCCAAGGTATTCTTATAAATGCTGGCGCTTTTACTCATACCTCGATTTCTATTCGTGATGCTTTAATTGGATCAAAAATTCCGTTTGTAGAGTTACATATTTCAAATATTTTCAGTAGAGAAGATTTTCGTAAAGAATCTTTTCTTACAGATAAAGCTATAGGGATTATCAGTGGATTCGGCATATCAAGTTATTCCTTAGCTCTTGAAGGAATTATTGGATATTTAAGTAGTAAAGATTAAATGCTAGTCGATTTTAAAAGGCCCACTTCTCATATAAAATATTTATCTTCATTTACCTCAGATGAGTGGATCAAACTCGCATTATCTAATCCAATAGATATTCTTATTGACCATGCTCATTGTGAAAGAAAAGCAGCAGGAGTTGCTATTCAATTGATGTTTAGATATCCATCAGAACCAAATCTGGCAGAAGTTCTAAGTCCAATAGCGAGAGAGGAATTAGAGCATTTTGAAAAAATAAATTATTTTATAAAGGATCTTGGACATTCTCTTAAGTCCTTAAAACCGCCTCCATATGGAGCTGAATTGTCCAAGAATATAAGAAAGGAAGAGCCCAATAGAATGCTTGATAGTTTCTTAATAGCAGGACTTATTGAAGCAAGAAGTCATGAGAGATTAAGCTTGCTTGCTTTGAATACTGAAGTAAAATCGTTTAAATCCCTTTATGAGTCTCTGCTTGAGAGTGAGGCAAGACATTTTGGAGTTTACTGGAAACTTGCGCAAACTAAATTCTCTAAAAATCAAACTTTCAAAAGGTTAGAGGAATTGTCTGAAATTGAATCATCAATATTAGCTAAAACTTACATGATACCTAGGGTACATAGCTAAAGTTTTTAAAATAAAAATGAAAATAAATAAGTTCTTAAGTTTACTTAATCGATATAAAACTGATTTACCAACATTCACCATCGTTGGTGTAGGACCTGGAGATCCATCACTTTTAACAATTGCTGCTGTGGATGCAATAAAAAAAGCGAAAGTTATAGTTTTTCCAATATCTGATGATAATAAAAATAGTTTCGCTTCAGAAATAGTAAAGAAATACACCAAATTTAAAAAAAATATACCTATCATCTTCCCAATGGCTAGGAAGGATTTTGATCCTGATGAAATATGGTCTAAGGCAGTAAAAAAAATTGTGAAATTTATAAAAAATGGTGAATCAGTTGTTTTACTTTGTCTAGGAGATACCTCAATTTTTGCAAGTTCTTCTTATATTTTGAGGTTAATAAAGCTTAATTATCCAGAAATTATTACCAAAACCATTCCTGGTATTTCATCTCTATCAGCAACAGCAGCTTTGAATGATTTTGATTTAGTTAAAAAAGGTGAGACCTTAATAGTTAAAGAGTGCCCCTCTTCTAACTCGGAATTAACAACCCTAATTA
>QCQK01000039.1 GCA_003209565.1 Prochlorococcus sp. AG-449-J16
TGTATCTTCTAATTTTACGTATTTACCAGACATTCCAGTAAATATTTCGGCCACAAAGAAGGGCTGCGAAAGGAATTTTTCAATTTTTCTAGCCCTGTCTACTGTTAATCTATCCTCTTCAGAAAGTTCATCTAAACCAAGAATTGCAATAATATCTTGAAGTTCTTTGTATCTTTGCAAAGTTGATTGAACAGCTCTAGCTGTTTTGTAATGTTCATCTCCAACTACTGATGGTTGAAGCATTGTGCTTGTTGAATCTAATGGGTCAACCGCTGGATAAATCCCCTTAGCTGCAAGAGCTCTTGCGAGAACAGTAGTAGCATCTAAATGTGCAAAGGTTGTTGCTGGGGCAGGATCAGTTAGGTCATCTGCCGGGACATAAACAGCCTGAATGGAAGTTATTGAACCTTCTAATGTAGATGTAATTCTTTCTTGTAATTCACCAACGTCTGTTCCAAGAGTTGGTTGGTATCCAACAGCTGAAGGCATTCTTCCAAGTAAAGCTGATACTTCAGAACCAGCTTGAACAAATCTAAAAATGTTATCAACAAAAAGTAAAACGTCTTGTTTATTAACATCTCTGAAATGTTCAGCCATTGTAAGTGCAGATAAGCCTACTCGCATTCTTGCTCCAGGTGGCTCATTCATTTGTCCGAAGCATAAAGCTACTTTTGATTGAGTTAAATCATCTGCATTGATAACGCCAGATTCCTTAAATTCTTCGTACAAGTCGTTACCTTCTCTAGTTCTTTCTCCCACACCTCCAAAAACAGATACGCCACCATGTTCTTTAGCAATGTTATTGATTAACTCTTGAATAAGAACAGTTTTTCCAACACCAGCACCTCCAAACAATCCGACTTTTCCTCCTTGCCTATATGGAGCTAGAAGGTCAATAACTTTAATTCCTGTTTCAAAAACTTTTGGTTTAGTTTCAAGGTCAGTCAGCTTTGGAGCAGCTCTATGAATAGGAGCTGTTTCTTTTGTCTTTACTGGACCTTGTTCGTCAACTGGTTCTCCTAAAACATTGAATATTCTTCCTAAAGTAGCTTCTCCTACAGGGACGGATATTGGTGCGCCTGTGTCAATTGCTTCCATGCCTCTTACAAGGCCGTCTGTACCACTCATTGCCACTGCTCTAACTCTATGGTCACCAAGAAGTTGTTGAACCTCTGCAGTAAGCGCTATTTCTTGTCCAGCAGGATTTTTAGCTTCTATTCTTAAAGCATTTAATATTTTAGGCAATTTTCCAGCTGGGAATTCTACATCTAGAACAGGTCCAATTACCTGACGGACTACGCCTTTTGTTTGTGATGAAGTTGATGGAGTTGCTACCATTTTTTATTAATAGGTGATGAATAGCTGATTTTTAACAGCTCATAATCCGAAAATACTACCACCTCATGGGTAGATTCGTTAAATCGGTTCGGCCACCCGCACAGTTTAAGTATGGTTTAATTGCTGCTTAGCAGATTATGTTGTTGATGATACGGATCGAGATTTTCTCTTTCCATTTTACGACGCATAGCGTCTCAATTATGATCCTCCATTAATCTATGGCAGCTGTTTCACTTACAGTCTCTACAGTAAAACCACTGGGAGATAGAATATTTATTAAAGTTTCCGCATCTGAGGAAAAAACTGCTGGGGGCATTCTTTTGCCTGATTCAGCTAAAGAAAAACCACAGGTAGGAGAAGTTGCTCAGGTAGGCCCTGGGAAACTTAATGACGATGGTTCTCGACAAACTCCAGAAGTGAGTATTGGCGATAAAGTCTTATACAGCAAATATGCTGGAACAGACATTAAATTGGGGGGAGATGAATATGTCTTGCTCTCAGAAAAAGATATTTTAGCTGTAGTAGGCTAGAATATTTGTTTCAAAAATTATTAAAACTTATTATTAAATTGCTGCCTAAACATGGCTAAAAGAATTATTTACAATGAGCAAGCTCGAAGAGCGCTCGAAAGAGGAATTGATATCCTTGCTGAGTCTGTTGCTGTAACGCTAGGACCAAAAGGAAGAAATGTTGTCTTAGAGAAAAAATTTGGTGCGCCACAGATTATTAATGATGGTGTCACAATCGCTAAGGAGATCGAATTAGAGGATCACATTGAAAACACAGGGGTTGCTTTAATTAGACAAGCTGCTTCAAAAACTAATGATGCAGCTGGAGATGGCACTACAACAGCCACTGTTTTAGCGCATGCAATGGTCAAAGCAGGGTTGAGAAACGTTGCTGCAGGAGCTAATGCAATTACATTGAAAAAAGGAATTGATAAGGCGACTGAATTTCTTGTTGGTAAAATTCAAGAGAATTCCAAACCTATAAGTGATAGTAATGCTATAGCTCAATGTGGAACTATTGCTGCTGGAAACGATGAAGAAGTAGGTCAAATGATTGCCAATGCTATGGATAAAGTTGGTAAAGAAGGTGTTATTTCCTTAGAAGAAGGAAAATCAATGACTACTGAACTAGAAGTTACTGAGGGGATGCGTTTTGATAAAGGCTACATTTCACCTTACTTCGCAACAGATACTGAGAGGATGGAGGCTGTTTTAGATGAACCTTATATTCTTCTGACTGATAAAAAAATTGCCTTAGTACAAGATTTGGTTCCTGTTTTGGAGCAAATAGCTAAAACAGGTAAACCACTAGTTATTATTGCAGAAGATATCGAAAAAGAAGCTTTAGCAACTCTCGTTGTTAATAGATTAAGAGGTGTATTGAATGTTGCTGCAGTAAAAGCGCCTGGATTTGGTGATAGAAGAAAAGCTATGCTTGAGGATATGGCTGTTTTAACTAATGGGCAACTTATTACTGAAGATGCAGGCTTGAAATTAGAGAATGCTACTTTAGATATGCTTGGAACTGGTAGAAGAATAACCATCAATAAAGAGACTACAACTATAGTGGCTGAAGGTAATGAGCAAGCAGTAAAATCTAGATGTGATCAAATTAAGAAGCAGATGGATGAGACAGATTCATCATATGATAAAGAAAAGCTTCAAGAGCGGCTAGCTAAATTAGCTGGAGGTGTAGCAGTGATTAAAGTCGGGGCTGCAACTGAAACTGAGATGAAGGACAAAAAGCTTCGTCTTGAGGATGCTATCAATGCAACAAAGGCAGCTGTTGAAGAAGGAATTGTACCTGGAGGAGGTACAACTCTCGCTCATTTATCTCCCATTTTAAAAGAATGGGCTGATAAAAATTTAGAAGGAGAGGAATTAATTGGAGCCAACATTGTTGAAGCTTCATTGACGGCTCCTCTTATGAGAATTGCAGAAAATGCTGGTTCTAATGGTGCAGTGATCGCTGAAAATGTGAAATCTAAACCATTTAATGATGGATTTAATGCTGCTACTGGAGAATATGTTGATATGTCCTCTGCTGGAATTGTTGATCCTGCAAAAGTTACTCGTTCAGGATTACAAAATGCAGCGTCTATAGCAGGAATGGTTCTAACCACGGAATGTATAGTTGCAGATTTGCCTGAGAAAAAAGATTCATCTGCTCCAGCAGGAGCACCAGGAATGGGAGGTGACTTCGATTATTAACTAAATAATAGATAGTAAATTTTCTTTTAAAATAAGGATCATTTTTATGATCCTTTTTTTTAACCTTATGAAATCCAGCCAGCGCTAAGAATGATAGCAAGAGACAAAAATATCACTAAAAAAGTCCAAGTTATTTTATTGAGAGATGCTTCTGCACTACTAGCGCTATTAAACATTGAGCTTCCACTAGCAGCTATCCCTCCCATTCCATCACCTTTAGGACTATGAAGTAAAACTAGAAGTATAAGAAGAACCCCAGAAGAAACCCATATCCAACTAAAAACTTGAATCATTGCTTAAACTTAAACGCTAAAACTAAATCTATACGTGTTGTACAACCTTATTATAACCTTTCAACTCTATTTCTTTTATTAAAGATTTTCCTGTCATTTCTTTAGGAATTGGGAGATTTAATAATTGCAATAAAGTAGGTGCAATATCTGCTAAGCCAGCATTATCCCTCAAAAAAATCTCATTCCCCATATTAGGAATTTTTCTTTTTTCACCCTCAATAAAAATTAATGGAACTTTATTTATAGTGTGTGCTGTCCATGGTTCTCCTGCTGGCCCCTTCATGACCTCAGCGTTACCATGATCGGCTGTTATAAGTATACTTCCACCCATTTCTCCAGTAGCATTAACTATTTGACCTATAGATTTATCTACTGTTTCTATAGCTTTAATTGTTGCTAGCATATTACCTGTATGACCAACCATATCAGGATTAGCAAAATTGATTACAACAAAGGCATAGTCACCACTTTTGATTGCTTTACAGCAACTAATAGTTAGTTCTTCTGCGGACATCTCTGGTTCCATATCATAAGTTGCAACTCTTGGAGATGGAACTAGATGTCTCTCTTCTCCAGGCAATGGAATTTCTACTCCCCCATTAAAAAAATATGTTACGTGAGGATATTTTTCTGTCTCTGCTGTTCTATATTGTTTGAGCCCATTTTCTGATACTATTTGCCCTATAAAATTATTAAGAGATTCAGGAGGGAATGCAACTTTAACAGGCAAGTTAATGTCATATTGAGTAAAAGTAACTAAATCTAGACTTGGAAAATTTTCCCTTTTAAAATCAATGAATTCTTTCTCAGAAAGGGATTTAAGTATTTGTCTTGCTCTATCTGGACGGAAATTAAAGCATATCAAGCTATCACCATCTTTAAGATAGTTTTCAGACAATCTTACAGGTTCAAAAAATTCATCGGTTATATTTTTGTCATAACTATTTTTGATGTAATCTAGCGAGGAAATATTTGTTTTTTCAATATTTGGATCAGTCAAATTAGCATATGCTTTTTCAGTTCTGTCCCATAAAAGATTTCTATCCATTATCCAGTATCTTCCGCATATGGAGGCTATCTCGCCTGTATTGAATTCTTTAATGCATGATTCTATTTGATTTATATATTTAGATGCACTTTTTGCAGGAGTATCTCTCCCATCAGTAATAATATGAATAGCTACTTTTTTGATTGCATTATCATGAGCCCACTTTATTAAACCTAGTAAATGATCAATATGACTATGTACTCCTCCATCAGAACATAAGCCAGTGATATGCAAAGTTGAGTTGTTTTTCTTTAATGAATCAGCTATCTCCTTTAATTCGTTTATTGTGCCTAACTGATTATTTTTTACAATATTTGAAATTCTTACAAGTTCCTGTTGAATTATTCTTCCCGAACCAATGGTGAGGTGGCCTACTTCTGAGTTGCCCATCTGTCCATCTGGAAGGCCAACATCTGATCCACTCGCACTTATTAGAGTATGAGGATATGCATGCCATAATGCATCCATAATTGGTGTATTGGCATTTTTGATAGCATTATCAGATATATCTTCTCGATATCCCCATCCATCTAGTATTGCAAGAACTACAGGGCTCTGAGGAACACTTAACCCATTAATATTTTTGCTGCTAATCTTTGACATATTTAGATCAAATTAATTTTTAAGTGATCCAATCTTAAATTTAGCTTTA
>QCQK01000040.1 GCA_003209565.1 Prochlorococcus sp. AG-449-J16
AATAATTATTTAATTTATTCAATGAGTAAGAAAAAATTTTTATTCCAGAAAAAGGATTTCGATGGCTGGAAAACGTTAAATGATACTGTTATGGGCGGATCAAGTTCAGCTTTTTGTGAAATTTCAAGTTCTGGTTTGTTATTAAAGGGTAATATTGTCGAGCAAGCAGGAGGATTCGTTAGCTGTAGATCGTCCATATATAAACCTTCTTTAAATGTATCTGAGTATTCATCCTTTGAATTAAATATTGATGGACAAGGGAGAACTTTTAAATTTGCGGTCGCTTGTGAAGATGCTTTACTAGGACTAACTGAATTTATTCCAGGTGGTCTCAGGTGGATTAAATCATTCCCAACAAAAAAATTCGGAACAACAAATGTTCAAATTCCTTTCAGTGAGCTAAAACCTTCAGTTAGAGCTAATAAAGTACGTTTTCCATTTAAATTTAAGCCATCTAAAATTAAAAGATTGCAACTACTACACTCTAAGTTCGGTGATGATGGATTACTTAATAATGAGTTTAAGCAAGGTTCAATCAAAGTTCTAATAAAATCAATAAGTGTCATTTGAAAATCCACCTAAAAATATTGAGAGCTTAATTGCTAAGTCAGCAGATTTAACAAATAAACCTTTTATTCATTCTGTCGTAAAAGTAAATGGTGAATACGAATTCGAAGAAGAAGATATTGATTTAACGGTTAATATCTTATGTCGAGATATAGAAGGTAAAAGATTAGAAATCTATGATCTTGAATTAGAACTTTTTAAATCAAATAAAGAATTGGTTTTAGTTATCTCTAAGCTTAATTTCCCAGATGAACCAATATTATGGTGTGGAGTTAAAACATTCTGGATGGACAGCAACAATGGAAAAAAATGCAACTCACCAAAATACTGTGCTAGATTGGAAAATTTAGCAAATAGGATAAAAAGTTTTATTGATTAAGGAAATAAACTCAAAGCTGATTTATAAATCAGTAACGGCCCCTAAACTTGATGTGCTTACGATTCTCGAATATTTTGAAAGAATTCCTCTTTTGTATTTTTGTGTAGGTTTTACCCAATCTTTTTTTCTTTTTTCTAATTCTTCATCAGACAAATTAACTTCAATTAGTTGTTTTACAGCATCTACCGTAATTAAATCTCCTTGTTTTATTAGAGCAATATTTCCTCCAACAGCAGCCTCTGGAGCTATGTGACCCACAACCAGTCCATATGTACCACCGCTAAATCTCCCATCGGTAATTAAAGCTACCTTCTCTCCTAGCCCTTGACCAACAATCGCAGATGTTGGAGCTAACATTTCTCTCATGCCTGGACCACCCACAGGCCCTTCGTTTCTAATAACAACAACATCACCAGCTTTGATATCGTTATTTAATATCGATTTTAAGCAATCCTCTTCACTTTCAAAAATCTTTGCTGGACCGGTTAATACTGGGTTTTTTACTCCGCTAATTTTTGCTACAGAACCTTCGCTTGCTAAGTTGCCTTTTAAAATTGCTAGATGTCCTTTTTTATAAAGAGGCTCATCTATGTCTCTTATTACATTTTGATTTGTTGGAGGCTTATTTGGAATATTCTTTAGGTATTCTGAGATGGTTTTGCCTTCAATGTTTTTACATTCACCATGTATTAAGCCTGCATTCAAAAGTATTTTCATTACTTGTGGAATCCCACCAGCATTATGAAGATCCACTGTCACATATTTCCCACTAGGTTTAAGGTCACAAATGACGGGTACTTTTTGTCTTATCCTCTCAAAATCATTAATGTTAATATCTATCCCTGCAGTATTTGCAATAGCTAAGATGTGTAATACCGCATTTGTTGATCCACCAATTGCCATAATTACTGATATTGCATTCTCAAATGCTTTCTTGGTCATCAGGTCTAGGGGTCTAATATCTTTTTCTATTGCAGAGACTAATATCTCAGCACTTTTACCTGCACTTAGTTCTTTCTCAAGATCTTCAGCAGCCATAGTTGAACTGTGAGGAAGGCTTAAACCTAATACTTCAATAACCGCAGACATTGTGTTGGCTGTAAACATACCTCCACAGCTACCAGCACCAGGAATACAATTTTTCTCAACTTGGATTAGCCTTTCTTTATTAATTTTGCCTGATGTTAATTGTCCAACAGCTTCAAATGCACTAACAACAGTAAGATCTTCTCCTTGCAATTTTCCA
Source organism: Prochlorococcus sp. AG-449-J16 (assembly GCA_003209565.1). GTDB lineage: Bacteria > Cyanobacteriota > Cyanobacteriia > PCC-6307 > Cyanobiaceae > Prochlorococcus_A. The sequence continues at coordinate 2,193 of QCQK01000040.1, forward strand.
GGCTTAATTGTCCCTCCATAAATGAAAATTGAAGGAATATTCATTCTTGCAATCGCTATCATGGCACCCGGCATATTTTTGTCACATCCACCTATAGCAAGAACTCCGTCCATACTCTGAGCATTACAGGCTGTTTCTATTGAATCAGCAATAACTTCTCTTGAAACTAAGGAATATTTCATGCCCTCTGTCCCCATAGAAATGCCATCACTTACTGTGATTGTTCCAAACATTTGAGGCATCCCACCAGATCTTCTTATGGACTCTTCAGCTTTTAGAGCTAACTTATTTAAGCCAATATTGCATGGTGTTATAGTGCTGTATCCATTTGCAACTCCAATAATAGGTTTATTAAAATCTTCATCATTAAATCCAACAGCTCTTAACATCGATCTGTTAGGTGATCTTTGCACACCTTGGGTTATTGCAGATGATCTAAGTTTATTCATATTATTTGAGAACCTTTTTTATTCTATTGCCCCAACTCTTCAAGTTGCTTCCTAACATCAGCAATTGCAGAATTAAGTTGCTCAACTTTCTTCTCCAGATTCTCTCCATCAACTTCATTTATATTTTCATTTGAATCAATCGCTTCAGATCCGTCTTGAATTCTGGAGGAATACATCATTGCTTTTTGTTTTTTTTCCTCCTTTCTTTTGTCTGCTTCGGATATTAACCACCAAGCTAGACCTGCTGCTCCAATAAAAGCACCGCTAATTAATGATAAAAGATTATTTGAAGACGAATCTCGGTATTCAGACATTGGTAAAAATTCTTACTCCTATATTCTATATTAGTTCTTATCTTGAAATATAGTACTCAAACGCAATAAAGGATTCCCAATACCAGGAACTAATAATTTTGTTTTTTCGTCTTCCTGATCTATGCAAGAGGTGTAAATTACCTGATTAGGGAATATTTTTGCAATTTCATTTAACCCTTTATTTGAGCAAATAGCAGCTATTAAAATAATCCTATTGGAATCAACACCTAATTCTTTTAATTTAATTAAAGTTTCTAATGTTGCTGATGTTGTCTTTATTTGTTCTGAATAAAATATAACACCTTCATTTGACTCAATAGTTTTAGGAAGTTGTCCTAATGTGAGGGTTGAATTAGGAATTACTTCTTTAGATCCAAACCAAAGAGATAACCCTTCGGGCAACATTGCGAGAACTTTTATTGGATAATCATTATTAATAAAGAATCCATCTGCGTCCCCATTATCAGTATTTACTATTTCTTTTTTATATGGCAGCCAATTTCTTAATGCTTCATATGTAAGCCATTTTCCTAATTGTTCATATCCTGTTGAGTACAAAATATTTGGAGTATTTTTTTCTCGCAATATTGAAAGCCAATGTTTTATCAATGGATGAGGAGGTACAATAACCTTTAGTGACATTGCCATTTATTTTCCTTTAAAATACTCTTACAAACTTTAAATACTTAAGTTCTAAAATACAGTCTTATTATGATTAAATCAATTGTTTTCCCCTCACTAAAGAATGCATTAATTATTTTGTTGTTCTTTGGGATTTTATTTTTTAATTCTGTAAATTCTGCATGGGCTAAAAGACCTCCTGAGATTAGAAACCAACAAGACCTTAATTTAGAGCCAGATATGCATGGTCAGGATTTAAGTGGTAATGAATACGTTAAGTTTGATTTGAATGGGTTTAATTTCAGTGAAAGTAATTTAGAGGGCGCGGTGTTCAATAATAGTAAACTGCAAAACTCAAAGTTTACTGGAGCCAATTTAAGAGATGCATTAGCTTACGCAACTGACTTTACAAATGCAGATCTTTCCGATGTTAATTTTACAAATGCTTTATTAATGGAAAGTAATTTTGAAGGAGCAAAAATAGATGGTGCAGATTTTACTGATGCTGTTCTTAGTCGAACACAGCAAAAACAATTATGTGCGATTGCTAATGGCACTAATAGTTCTACAGGAGAGAGTACTGAATATAGTCTAGGTTGTTGATCATTAAGGATGAAAAAAAAATTACCAGTAATAGTTGTTACCGGTTTTCTTGGTTCAGGTAAAACAACTTTTCTTAGATATTTGTTAAAGGAGAGTAATAAAAAATTCGGTTTACTAATTAATGAATTTGGTGATGTTGGAATTGACGGTGATTTGATTAAAAGTTGCGATAGATGTGATGAAACTGAAGAAGAATGTGTAATCGAATTAAATAATGGATGTTTATGTTGTACTGTTCAAGATGATTTTGTTCCATCAATAAAAGCTCTTCTAGAATTTAATCCTCCTATTGAATCCATAATTATCGAAACAAGTGGCTTGGCACTACCAATTCCCTTAATCCAAGCACTTAACTGGCCTGAAATTAAGTCTTCCATCTACCTTGATGTTGTAGTTGGTATCGTTAATGGAGAGTCAATGCTTAATGGCTCACCAATTAATGATCTAAATAAAATAATAAAACAATATAAAGATACAGATAAAATTGATCACAACACCTCTATTGAAGAACTTTTTGAAGAACAACTTGAAGTCTCTGATATCGTTTTAGTCTCTAGATCAGATATCTTAAATGATCATCAGTTTGATGTTGTAAAAAATAAAATTCAAAGAAGTTTAAACTCATCTACACCAGTCCTTAAATCCAAGAATGGCAGAATTGATTTAAATTATCTTTTTGATTTTAATTTAAAAAAAGAGACTTATAAAGAATTTTTAATGGAAGAACATGACCATAATCATGTTGAGCTTGTATCAGATTCAATTAAATTAAATTATTTCCTTGAAAAAAATGACTTTGAAAAAGAGATGTCAAAAATCTTAAATGAATTAAACATTCTTCGAATAAAAGGACGTATTTGGATACCAAACAAATCATTGCCTTTACAAATACAAATAGTTGGAAAAAAAATTAATACTTGGTTTGAAGAAGCTCCAGACAGTTGTTGGAGACCAAATGATAATGCTGGTCTTGAATTAGTAATAATTTCCTTCGATGAAAAATCGATAAGAATATTGAATAAAAAAATTAAAGAGAAATTTAAGATTTTAAGTG
>QCQK01000041.1 GCA_003209565.1 Prochlorococcus sp. AG-449-J16
TTTTTTGCAAAATTTTGTATTTACTTTAATTTACTTTAATTCATTTCCAATTATAAATAAATTAAAGAGTAAATAAAAAAATTGATCATATTTAGATGATTATAAATTCTCAAAAAAGATTATTTGGTAGAGGAGCGAAAGTGAGCTTATTCACTTTAGGGACAATGCGAGCAACTAAAAGTCTCGAAAAAATGTATTTCATAATAAAAAATGCATATTATGTAGGAATTAACCACATAGAAACAGCACCTTCTTATGGTGATGCTGAATCACTTATTGGAAATTCAATAAAAAAACTAGCATTAGAAGAAAATATACCAGAAAAAAACTGGGTGATTACTTCCAAAGTTTTACCAAAGGGTGATTTTGACTTTTTAAAAAATAATTTTAAAAAATCTCTTAAAAATTTAAATCGCAAGAAAATTAATAATCTTGCAATTCACGGACTCAACTTAAAAGAACATCTAGATTGGGTTCTTGCTGGAGAGGGTAAGAAATTCATATCTTGGATACTTGAGAAGGAACTAGTTGATCAAGTCGGTTTTAGTTCTCACGGAAGTTATTCACTAATTAAAGACGCAATTAACTGTGAAGTTTTTACTTTTTGTAGTCTTCATTTACATTATTTAGATCAGTCAAAGATTGCTTTAGCAGAGGAAGCTATAAAAAAAGGTATGGGAGTTTTAGCAATATCACCTGCAGATAAAGGCGGTAGATTGTATTCTCCAAGTGATATTTTGATAGAGGCCTCTAAGCCTTTTCATCCATTAGAATTAGCGTATCGATTTCTTCTGGCAAAAGGCATTACAACTTTATCCTTGGGGGCAACAAACAAAAAAGATTTTGAATTTGCGCATAAACTTAGAAACTCATTCGAGAAGCTCACAAAACTTGAAAAAAGCGCCCTTAATAAAATTGAGACAGTTTCTAATGAAAGATTAAACTCAACCAAATGTGAACAATGTAGATCTTGTCTTCCATGTCCAAATGAAGTGCCTATTCCAGAAATACTTCGTTTAAGAAATATATCTGTTGGTTATGGCCAATTAGAATTTTCAAAAGAAAGATATAATTTAATAGGAAAAGCTGGCCACTGGTGGGAAGAAAAAAATTCCTCTTTTTGTCAAGAATGTAATGAATGTGTTCCTAAATGTCCATGTAAATTAGACATCCCAAATTTACTAAAGCAAACCCATAACTTATTAATTGAAACTCCGAGAAAGAGATTATGGAGTTAAAAACTCATTCCACAAATTTTCAATATTAATTTTTTGTTCATTTGTCAGGACAGGAAAAGACCAACTATTTTCCCAACATTTCTCAGAGGGACCTGAGATGGGGAACATATCAGATTTATATTTACTTTGTACATAATCACTATTAAATGGTAGATACCAACCCTGACTTGATAATTTATCTACTATTGATTTATTTTCTAAAGATTTAATCCATTTAATTAATATTGTATTTTTTAGATTTGATCTACTAAGTAGAAAATGCCACATTAAAGGTACGCCTTGACTTGGAAAAACTAAAGAAAGCCTTGGATCTATTTTTAAATATTTTGAGCAGAGACTATAAGGAACTATTGCGACACAAGCATCAGAATTAATCAACCAATTCAGCATATTTTTATCATTAAATAACATTGCTTGGTTTTTCAGTTTTCTTAAAGAATTAGATGAATTAATTTTTTGAGCTATTGATAATATTATTCTGGGACTTTGTGGAAAAATAATTTTCCCAGTTAATTTTTTAGAAAGAAGAAAATCCCAAGAAGTTCTGGCTGAATTTATTAATTCTTTATTATTTTTAATGATAATTGTATAAGGAACTACGCCAATAGGAAATAATTTACTTCTCTGATTTGGATTAAAACTTCCCAAAAAATCTATCGATCTCTTATCCAAATTTTCAATCAATGGATATTCATTTATTTTTTCAAATTCTGCAAAATCGATACTAGTTATCCATCCATCGTTTATTAAAGTAAAGTCAGAATTGAAAATTGTTTTTTTATTTTTTTGTAGCTGAATACTTTCAAAATTAATTTTTTCCTGCTTCCAATCTTTTGGAATCGTATCTTTAAACGATTCTGGATAGAAAGAATTTTGAAGAGCAATTTTTACTTTATTAGGAATATTACTACAAGAGTTTAGGAGAAATAAGAGCGAAATCTTACCATAATTTAAAAATTCTCTTCTGGTTGCAAATTTTGAAAACATTCAGCAATCCTTCTCTTGAGAAATTTGCCCTAGGCTCTTCATCATTTCCAGATTTTGTTGACACAATGAAACTATTTCTTCATTTTTAAATCCATCTAAGAAAGCAAGCAATGATATTCCACCAGCACCTACACCTTCTTTTACATGACCTAATTCATAATCCTTCAATTCTTTGCATTTTGAAGATTTAAAATTCAAAGGACTTGCTAAACCTATTAATTTGACATCATATTTTTCATTAATTAGATTTAATAAATCATCTAGAGAATTATCTTTCACAAGCCACCCAGTTGTCGCGATAAAAACATCTTCAGTAAATTTGTCTTCATTTTTCAGATCTATGTACTCTAAGACAAGCAAAATGATTGCTAACATCTGACTTCCTCCAGACAATATGACAGGTTGATTTGCTAATCTTGATCCAATTAATAGACCCATTGAGAAAGCTTGGAAAGGATCACCTACGGCCGCGACAACATCAAAAGAATCAAAATCAGTCTTGAGATTTGCATTTAAAAGTCCTTTTTGAACTACTTTTCTTCTTAGTTCTCTTGGAGCTTTAAATAAGCTACTTCCTACTAAATTGGACACCTGCAAACCAAAAGCTTCCATTACTGCCTGAGCAGTAGTAGTCCCCCCTGGTACAGATTCAGAAATTAAGATGGGTTGTTTTGAGGATTTTCCTATCGCAAGACCTCTTTCATAAAGATTCATTACTCTATTTTTGGACATCGACTTACCAGTAGTAAGACAATTTGATGGACCCAAATCTCTATCTTCTACAATCAAATGATTAAAATAAGGCTTTATTCCTATTCCCAGAGGAACAATGACTGGATAAATATTTATAAGCTTTGAACAAACATAACTTATTAGGGCAGGAGTTACCCCTGCATTGAGGAGAGGCAATTTATATTTATGATCTTTTGTAGCGCCTTTAAGAACAAATTCGGCATCTGCGAGCGCAGTTTTTCGCCTTGATTTTGCATTAATACCTGCAGCGGAAATTCCAGGAATTTGAGATGTATTAGTGCCTGCGATTATAAGAAATATCTTGAAATTATTTATATTTTTTTTTAGTAATTCTATCCTATTCAGTCGATTATTTTTATTGGATTCATTACCAAAAAAATTTATACCTAATTCTGTACTGTACATTCTTACTTTTTTCAATTATTTAAATCAACTAGACTATTAAATAATCTTGGAGGATCTGGGATAGTTAATTTAAATCTAGGGAAAAGAGAATATGCAACTACGTGTACCGTTAAAACATAAACTATTTCTTGAAAAATTATTAATAAAATTGCTCCTAATTGGATACTCAAGATTGAGGGAGATAGAGGTAAATTAACTAATCCAGTTAACTTTTCTATTAGAGAATAACTCGCTCTAGTAATTAAAACCCAAAGATTATCTCCAACCAACGTAGATAATGCTATTACTCGTAATAAGAAGCCAAGGGTTCCAATTACAACTCCTAAAGTCAAACTAAGTTTCCAACTTTTTTCTTTAAACCAACACCATCCTAACCAAAAAGCCAAGATCCCATAAGGAAATAAAAATAAAGTTCCTCTAACAGGACCCATAATTATGAATAAAAGTAGAAATTGTATTAGGAGTCCTTCCAATGCAATTTTGGTTCCTCTTCTCAAGTGCAACAAAATAATTGGGAGGGGTAGAATCAACCTTAATAAAGCCCCCCCAACGGGCAAATAGTATAGCGCTACCCATAATAAAGATGAAAGAGATGCTAAATATGAGGTCTCAACAATATTTAATGCTTCTGTTTTTGTTTTTATTTTCATTTTTTTTTGAATATTTTTAGTTATTTTTTATTCATAACTTCATTTTTTGAATCTAAGATACGTTCGATCTTTTCTATTTCAAAATTTACCTCAGAATTACTTAATATGGAATTCAACTCTTCCGTGGGATCTTTTGGATCTACATCTTTTAAGATGAATATTATTTTATAGGATTGAAGCTCATTTTTTCTTTTTTTTGAAAAATTATTT
>QCQK01000042.1 GCA_003209565.1 Prochlorococcus sp. AG-449-J16
GATGCTGTTGGCTGTAAGCCAGGAGATTGGGTTATTTGTGTTGGAAGTTCTGCTGCTAGAGAAGCTGCGGGAAGTAAATCCTATCCAAGCGATTTAACGATTGTTGGAATTATCGATCATTGGGATCCCGACAAGTCTTAAAAGAGGAGGATAAAAATTGTGGAAATTATGAAGGTATTAGGAAGGATGGTATGCACTCAAAGAGTCGCCGGCTTAGGTCATATGAATTTACGAATTTTAGAAAATAATAAAGGAAAGAAATTAGTTGCTGTTGATCCTGTTGGAGCTAGAGAAGGTAACTGGGTTTTTACTGCTAGTGGCTCTGCTGCTAGATTTGCATGTCCTAATCCTGAAGTTCAAACCGATTTAACAATTGGAGGTATTATTGATTACTGGGAGAGTGACTAAAAACTTTAACTTAAAAAATTTATTGAGTAACTTTGTTGAAGGTATAGTGTTATTAGTCTTGAATAAAGAATGTAATGTGGAATGAAAGAGAATCACCTTTGAGGATTGAAAAAAGATTTGAATTTGATCAATACTCAAAAATTAGTAAATTCATGGGAGAAATTGAGAAATTATGTAAAGAAAAGGATATTTATCCAAATATCAGCTTCGGTAAGAATTTTGTAAGTCTTTCAATATTTTTAGATAATAAAGAAATATCAGACAAGGAAAAAGACTTTTCAAAGGATATTGATAAATTTTATTTAGAGGATTGATCCTTTTTAATAATTATTTGGCCTTGCAATATCTCTTTTGATTAAAGCCATTAAATATGTGGGTGCTTTATATCTACCAGGTAGACATCTATTTAAAGTTTCAAGATGACCCCAACATACTGTTTTTTCTATATCTTTAACTGAGTTTCCTTTTAAAATTAATAGTCTAAGAGCTTTGCAAAATAAAGGATAACCTGCTTCTAGTTCATCTATATTAAGCTTTGCTGCTGTCATAGATCACAGATGAATTATTAACTAATAATCTATACAACTATGGTGCAAAATTGGTTCATATTTCAAATTTCTCAATAATTAGAAATTAATCTAGAAATGCGACGCAATCTATTTCAACTAAAACTCCTTTTGGTAGAGATGAAACTTCCACACAGGCCCTTGCTGGAGGATTCTCAATATTAAAAAAATCACTATATATTTTATTTACAATATTAAAATTACTTAAGTCCGTTAAGTAAATAGTTGTTTTTATTACATCCTCTATTTTAGCGCCACCAGCTTTAAGAACTTCTGCGAGATTTTTTAAAACTTGAATAGTTTCCTTCTCTATATCACCTAAACATGTTATTTCATTTAAAGCTGGGTCTATAGCAATTTGACCAGAACAATAGATAAAATCCCCAGCTTTTATTGCTTGATTATAGGGTCCTACTGGATCTGGAGCATTTGATGTTTTAATTACTTTTTTAAGGGACATTTGTTTAAGAAGATACCTATCTATTTAAACCCATAAATCTTTATTTGCTCTTAAAAAAGTAAATTCTTCTAAATTTTTTGCTCTTAAGAAAAGGTTTATTTTTATCTCTTCATCAAGTAAAAATGGAATTGTCAATTCATTAATAGAAAGTTTTTTTTCAACTTCCAAAAGTTTATTTTTTATATCTTGATCTTCTGGCTTGAGATTTAATGCCCACAATATATTTGACTTTGTATATTCATGTGCGCAGTATATGAGAGTATTTTTTGGTAAAGATTTGATTCTTTCTAGTGAAGAATACATTTGTTGATAAGTTCCCTCAAAAATCCTTCCGCAGCCTCCAGAAAATAATGTGTCACCAATAAAAAGAACGGGATTTTCCCCATTCAAAAAGAAGGCAATATGTGAGCTTGTATGCCCTAATACTTCAATTATTTTTACTTCTTCACCTAAAATTTTCAAAGTTTTTCCATCCTCTACAGATACATTTTGAAAAGGTATTCGCTTTTTTTCTTTGTAGGAGGCAATCACCTTTACCTTTGGCCATCTTTCAATAAGAGACTTCGTCCCTCCAATATGGTCTGAATGATGATGAGTTTGCAAAATAGCTTTTAATTGAAGATTATTTTCATCTATATATCTAATAACTGGTTCATGAACAGATGGATCTACAACAACAACGGATTTATCTTTTACCCACAACCAAATGATGTTATCACTTAAAACTCTTAATCCGATTATATTTTGAGCTTTATTAAATTCCATTGTTAATTTAGAATGAAGAATCCTTGGAAGAAATTGATCTATGTTTACTATAGCTTTACCAAAAGGAGCTCTGTTAAAAGATTCAATTTCAACTTTTAAAAGAGTTGGGTTAGATTTCTCTGATGCATTGGACGAAAAAAATAGATCATTAACCTTTGAATCAAATTGCAAACGGGCTAAAGCTTTATTAGTAAGAAATGGTGATGTACCTGTTTATGTAAGTTATGGTCAGGCTGATTTGGGTATTGTTGGGTATGACGTTTTAAGAGAATCTGAATTGAAAGTTGCAAAGTTATTAGACTTAGGATTTGGGGGTTGTCAAATGTCGTTGGCGGTTAAGAAAAATAGCAATTATTCAAAACCAACTGATCTCCCAGCGAATTGTAAAGTAGCAAGTAAATTTACAAAAACAGCAAGATCTTATTTTGAAGAATTAAATATTCCTGTAGAAATAGTTCATTTGACAGGATCAGTCGAGCTTGGTCCTATTACAGGTATGGCAGAGGCAATAGTTGATTTAGTTGCAACTGGAAAGACTCTTAAAGAGAATGGTTTAATTAAAATAGATAATCTTTTCTACTCGACTGCAAGATTAATTGGAAATCCTTTATCTATGAGGTTAGATGAAAATCATCTCAGAGATACGATTTTATCAATAGAATCTACTAAAAGTATATAAAAGAATAGCTTAATGTTTAATGATTTTAGAAGGATCAAAAAGTTAGGTAAATATTTAACTAAAGATAAAAAAACAATCTATCTAATCTTGGTAGTTTTGTTACCTGTTTCTTTTTCTGGAGCTATCCAACCATTATTAGTTGGTCAAGCAATTACAATTCTGAAGAAGGAAACTACAGATGTTTGGCTAAGTAAAACTTTCTTTGGGCAGTCAATAAATGCCATAATCCTTACTTTATTTATAACTGTTCTATTGAGGTTGATTTTGCAAGGATACCAAACTTATAATATCCAAGCTGTGGGTCAACGTTTGACAGCAAGGATAAGAAGAGAACTTTTTGATCATTCAATATCTTTATCTCTTAAGTATCACGATAAAATGCCCGTAGGGAAATTATTAACGAGGTTAACAAATGATGTTGATGCTTTAGCAGAGGTTTTTGGTAGTGGGGCAGTTGGAGTTATTGCTGACATTGTAAGTCTCATCGTAATTACTTTGACAATGCTTTCAATTGATCGAGGGCTTGCTATTTTACTGTTATTAACCCAGATTCCAGTCTCATATTTCATTATTTGGCTTCAAAAACGCTATAGAAAGGCCAATTATCAAGTTAGAGAGGAGTTGTCCCAACTTAACTCTGATTTTCAAGAAAATCTTCAAGGTCTAGAAGTTGTTCAGATGTTTAGAAGAGAAGCTTTTAATAGTAAGAAATTTTCTAATACTGGAGTTGCTTACAAGAAAGCAGTGAATGGAACTATATTTTATGACAGTAGCATTTCAGCATTTATTGAGTGGATTTCGCTTGCCGCAGTTTCCTTAGTATTAGCGGTTGGAGGCTATCTTGTTACCTCCGGTAATATTGGTTTAGGGACATTAACAACTTTCATTTTATATTCTCAAAGACTCTTTGAACCTTTAAGACAGCTTGCAGAGAGATTTACTCAGATTCAGGGTGGCCTAACAGCTGTTGAAAGAATAAATGAATTATTGGATGAAGAAATTCAGATTCAAGACTCTATTTCCGCAAGGAATTTT
>QCQK01000043.1 GCA_003209565.1 Prochlorococcus sp. AG-449-J16
TAAATAAGGCCAAAGCAATTCCTTTCTTAAATATTTATTAGGTCCAAATTTGAATCTTAAAATTCTAACTCCAGGTTCTACAAATTCTTCTTCTTGAGAATATTCATCTTCTACTTTAGGGTCTTTTATTAAACGAGTGACTAAATCAACTTGATCAACTTCTGCAGTATTAGCCAAACTTTTAATTAACTCAAAAACGTATTGTGTTTGCCCTCCTGTGTCTGCATCTCTGCCTAACTCTAAATTTTTAGAACGTATAAGACCATGTAAATGTAAATGTAAAAATTTCAACCTCATTCAGCAAATTCTCCGATAAACGGCCTGTAATACAAATAAGCTGAATTTTCTGAGGAAATATTAAGAAAGCATTATGATTTGAAAATTTTTATATGAAAAATTTTCAAAAAAGCAGTTATATAGAAGGTTTATGTCCCTTTAAAAAAGAATTTCGTTTTGCTTAAATATTTAAAATAAAAAGAAATACAACAAGTATTTTCTTATTTCAGAACCTTTTTAAGATATTTTGCTGTATGACTTATAGGATTTTTAGCTACATCCTCAGGAATACCTTCAGCAATTATTTCTCCTCCTTTATCCCCACCATCAGGTCCTAAATCAATTATCCAATCTGAACATCTTATAACATCTAAATTATGTTCAATAACAATTACTGAATTACCTTTATCGACCAAACGTTGTATCACATCCATTAATTTATGAACATCATAAAAACTTAACCCTGTAGTTGGTTCATCAATCAAATATAAAGTTTTTCCAGTAGCCCTTTTTGACAATTCCGTAGCTAACTTAACTCTTTGAGCCTCTCCACCAGACAATGTAGGAGCTGGCTGGCCTAATTTGACGTATCCTAAGCCAACATCAACCAATGTAGATAATCTATCAGCAGCTTGAGGTATAGCAGAAAAAGTTTCTGCAGCTTGTTCAACAGTCATCTCTAGAACATCAGATATATTGAAACCTTTGTATTTAACTTGAAGGGTTTCTCTATTAAAACGAGCTCCTTTACATACTTCACATTGAACATACACATCAGGTAAAAAATTCATTTCAATAACATTAACTCCCTGGCCTTTACAAGCTTCGCATCTTCCTCCTTTCACATTAAAGCTAAATTGACCAGCTTGATAACCTCTTGCTTTTGCTTCTACTGTGGCAGTAAATATCTGCCTTATAGGGTCAAAAGCACCTGTATATGTAGCAGGATTTGATCTTGGGGTTCTTCCTATTGGAGATTGATCAATAACGATAACTTTATCAATTGCCTTTATACCCTTTAACTCTTTTACACCTTGAGGAAAAGGAACTTTTAATCCTAGAGAATGGCACAATGCAGGATGAAGTAATTCATTTATCAAAGTGCTCTTTCCACTTCCACTTACCCCAGTTACAGAAACTAACCTTCCTAAAGGAAATTCCACAGAAATATTTTTTAAATTATTTTTAGAGCAATTATTTAAAATTAAACTTTTTTTTACAGATGATCTACGTTCTTTTGGCGTAGGAATTGACTTCCTACCACTGAGATAAGCTCCAGTTAATGACCTTTCTGAATTTAAGACGTCTTGATAAGATCCTTTAGCAATTATTTCCCCACCATAAACACCTGCCCCTGGACCAATATCTACTAGATAATCTGCGGATTTCATAGTATCTTCATCATGTTCAACCACAACCAAAGTATTACCCAAGTCTCTTAAGCTTTTTAATGTTTCTAATAATCTGTCATTGTCTCTCTGATGCAAACCAATACTTGGTTCGTCTAAAACATATAAAACACCAGTAAGACCCGCACCTATTTGTGTAGCCAATCTAATACGCTGAGCCTCACCTCCAGACAAAGTCATAGCTGGTCTATCTAAAGTCAAATAATCTAAACCGACATTAATTAAAAACTTCAAACGTAAACGAATCTCTTTTAAAACCAATTCACCTATCTGCTTTTGTTTCTCTGATAAAGATATATTGTCCTTCTTTGTTTTACTTAAACCCATAATACGCTCTATGTGATTGAGGGTTTCAGAAACGCTTATAGAAGTTAAGTCAGTAATATTGTATGGACCAAGTTTTACGGCCAAAGCCTCAGGTCTTAATCGTTTTCCAGAACATGTCTTACAGGGAACTAATTCTAAATACTTTTCTAATTTTTGTTTAACTGATTCTCCGTTGGCTTCATTCAATTGCCTTTCTAATATTGGCAAAATCCCCTCAAAAGGTCTTTCAAAACCACTAGAAGTTTTAAAACGACTATCAGCTTGAATTAATATTGGTTTTTCTGATCCCAAAAGTAGAACTTTTTTTTGCAAATCACTTAAATCTTTCCAAGGAGTTTTTAATTCAAAACCATAAGCCTGTCCTACAGAATAAAGTAAAGAGAAGTAATAAGTATTATCTTTTTCACTCCAAGGAGCTATTGCAGCATAAACAGGCAATGTTTTATCAGGTATAACTCTATCTGCAGTAAATTTTTTTAAATAACCAATCCCATGACAATCTGGACAAGCCCCATATGGACTATTGAAAGAAAATAATCTAGGAGAAAGTTCTTCAACAATAGAGCCATGTACAGGACATGCATAATTTTCTGAGTAAAGTTTTTCTCTATCTAAGTTGGAAGGTAAGTTTTCTCCTTTTTTTGGAACAACTTCTACTATTGCTAAGCCATCACCTCTCTTGAGACAAGTTTGTAGAGAATCATTTAATCTTTCTTGTATTCCTTCTCTTGCAATTAATCTATCAACTACTACCTCAATATTATGAATTTGATTTTTATCTAATTCAATACTATCAGCAAGTTCTCTTACCTCTCCGTTAATTCTAACCCTAGCGAATCCTTCAGCAGCTAATCCACTAATCAATTTTGCATGTGTTCCTTTTTTACCTCTTACAACAGGAGCCAACAATTGGTACCTTGTTCCTTCTGGCAAAAGAAGAATTTGATCAACCATTTCATCAATTGTTTGAGGCGCAATTGGAATCCCACAGTGGTGACAATGGGGCTCACCAGCACGACCAAATAATAATCTTAAATAATCTTGTATCTCTGTTACTGTTCCAACTGTTGATCGAGGGTTATGACTTGTAGATTTTTGATCAATTGAAATAGCAGGTGATAAACCTTCAATATTGTCAACATCAGGTTTATCTACTTGACCCAAAAATTGCCTTGCGTATGCAGAAAGGCTCTCAACATATCTTCTTTGACCTTCAGCAAAAATAGTATCAAAGGCTAAAGAACTTTTGCCG
>QCQK01000044.1 GCA_003209565.1 Prochlorococcus sp. AG-449-J16
ATAGGTGTACTTGCTTCTGGGAAAGGAACAAACTTTCAGGAATTAATTAATCTCTCAGAAAAAGGAGAATTAGATATAGATATAAAAGTTCTAATAACTAACAAAGATGATGCAGGATGTATAAAGAGAGCTGAAAGTAAAAAAATACCTCACAAAATTATAAGAGGCAAAGACTTTCTGCAAAAGGAGGCATTTGAATTAGAAATTGTAAATACCTTATTTCATTATGATGTTGAACTTGTAGTTATGGCAGGCTGGATGAAAATTGTTACTCCATTTTTTATTAATAAATTTAAGAATAAGATAATAAATATTCACCCTTCATTACTTCCAGCATTTAAAGGAGGTTCTGCGATAAGGGACTCTATATTAAATGGTTCAAAAATAACTGGTTGTTCCGTACATTTTGTTGAAGAGGAGGTAGATAGTGGATCATTGATAATGCAAGCTGCATTGTCAATTAGAAATGATGATGATATTGAATCACTTTCCAAAAGAATCCAAATGCTTGAGCATAAAATTTTACCTCACTCAATCTCTCAAGCTGGTTTTTTGATAAGGAGTAATTTTATGGAAAATTATTAGTCAGCTCAAGACCTTCATCCATCGAAATTCCACTCATAATGTTTAAATTTTGAATTGCTTGCCCAGTCTGACCTTTTAATAAATTATCAATTACGGATAAAATAATAATCCTTCCATTTCTAATATCAACCTTAACAGAAAGGTATATTTGGTTTGTATTTTTAACCCATTTTGTTGATGGGAATGTATCGACAGGTAATACTTTAATATTTTTAAAATTTCTATAGTAATTGTCCAAAAGAATTCTGCAATCATCAGATGTTAATCCTGGATCTCTTAATCTCCCGTATATAGTCGAATGCATACCCCTTGAAATTGGAACCAAATGAGGTGTAAAAAGCAGTTCAATTTTATTTCCAGAAATTAAAGATGCTACTTGCTCGATCTCTGAGGTATGTCTATGGTTTATTAATCCATATGCTGATAGACCCTCTCCACATTCTGATAGAAGTAGCTTTTGGTTTGGTTCTCGACCACCTCCAGAGGTTCCGCTTTTAGAGTCAATTACTATACCTTCATTTTCAATAATTCCTTGAGAGAGATAAGGAGCTAATGGAATAAGAGCAGATGTTGGATAACATCCTGGACATGCAATTAATCTTCCTTTTGAAATAGCTTCTTTATTTATTTCAGGAAGCCCGTAGACTGCCTCTTTACATAAATCTTCATCATTTCTTTTATAAATAGCAGCTTCTTTGGAATATACTTTCTTCCATTCATCTAGGGACTTATATCTGTAATCAGCAGATAAATCAATAACTTTAACTCCTCTATCTAATAATTTTCTTGTCAATGTTGAAGATAGGCCATTTGGTAGGCAAAGCAAAGCAACATCTGCTTTATTTGAAATATTATCTACAGAAATTTCTTCTATATATGGATTATTATCTAGACAAATAAAAGGGAAAATATCATTCCACTTTGATCCAGATGTTTTATTACCTCCTAAAAAAGATATTTTGAAGTTTTTATTTTTCTTTAAAAGATTTACCGCTTGAATACCGCCGTAACCAGTAGCACCTACTATTGCAACATTCATTTCTTTGAATTGGCAGACTTTGAGATAGGATTATAAAGTGTTGAATTAAAGGTAACTAAAACACTATTTTTCTATATTGATAGGAATAATGAAAGAAACAAGTCCCAAATCAAATAATGGAACAATTTTGGATATAAATGAGTCTTTTAATATTGAATTTGATCCTATCAGCGATGCGTTGGCGGCGATAAGGAATGGTGAATGCATAATTGTGGTAGATGATGAAAGAAGAGAAAATGAAGGAGATTTAATTTGCGCGGCTCAGTTTGCTACTCCCCAGCAAATTAATTTTATGGCTACTGAGGGACGGGGTCTTATTTGCCTAGCTATGCAAGGTGAAAAACTTGATTCTTTAGATTTACCATTAATGGTAGACAGAAATACAGATAAAAACCAAACAGCCTTTACCATATCAATTGATGCTGGACCTGAAAATAACGTTTCTACTGGAATTTCCGCTGAAGACAGGGCTAAGACAATTCAAATTGCGATAAACCCAAATACAAAGCCTGAAGATTTAAAGAGGCCAGGACATGTTTTTCCTTTAAGAGCTAAAAAAGGAGGCGTTTTAAAAAGGGCAGGTCATACCGAAGCAGCAGTAGATATTGCAGCAATGTCGGGTCTTTATCCCGCTGGGGTGATTTGTGAAATTCAAAATCCTGACGGTTCCATGTCAAGACTGCCTCAACTAAAAGAGTATGCAAAACAGTGGGGAATGAAATTAATATCAATAGCTGATTTAATAAGTTATCGTTTTCAAACTGAGAGATTTGTATTTAGAAAATCCGATGCGGATCTTCCAAGTATTTTTGGTAATTTCAAAGCCTATGGCTATATTAATGAACTTGATGGTTCAGAGCATGTTGCATTAGTTAAACAAAAATCATCAAAATTGAGTGAACCTGTGCTAGTAAGAATGCATTCAGAGTGCCTAACTGGCGATGCTTTTGGATCATTACGTTGTGATTGCAGACCTCAGTTAGAGGCTGCTTTGTCAAGGATAGAAAAGGAGGAAGAGGGAGTTGTTGTATACTTAAGACAAGAAGGTAGAGGTATTGGTCTAATAAATAAATTAAAAGCTTATAGTTTACAGGATGGTGGATTAGACACTGTAGAAGCTAATGAAAAATTAGGTTTTCCTGCTGATCTCAGAAATTACGGAGTTGGTGCGCAAATATTAACTGATCTAGGGATAAAAAAATTAAAATTACTGACTAATAATCCAAGAAAGATAGCCGGATTAGGAGGTTATGGCATAGAAGTTATTGAGAGAGTTCCATTAGTAATTTGTCCAAACGATAATAATGCAGAATATTTGAGTGTTAAGAAAACAAAGCTTGGCCACATGTTCGATGAAGATAATTCCAATTCCAGGAATATCGATCCATTTATATCAATTTTTCTTGATGGTGAATATAAATCTATTGATCTAGTTCCGATAAAAAATAAAGTTAATAAATTCTGTAGTGATCAAAACATTAATATAAAACTTGAAAGTATTCCAAGATTATTGGCTTTTTGGAATCGACCAAAATTAGT
>QCQK01000045.1 GCA_003209565.1 Prochlorococcus sp. AG-449-J16
ATTGGTTGGAATATGATGGAACTTGCGGAAATGCAAAACCCTCAGCGAGAGATGTTTGCTTGCTTTGCAGAAGCTATGATTTTAGAATTTGAAAAATGTCATACAAACTTTAGTTGGGGAAGAAATAACATTTCCCTTGAAAAGATGGAGTTTATTGGAGCAGCATCTTTAAAGCATGGTTTTTCTGCGATTGGACTTGATAAGCAGCCTAAAGTATTAACTGTTTAAATTATGGCTAAACGTTACCT
The DNA here is from genome assembly GCA_003209565.1 of Prochlorococcus sp. AG-449-J16. Lineage (GTDB taxonomy): Bacteria > Cyanobacteriota > Cyanobacteriia > PCC-6307 > Cyanobiaceae > Prochlorococcus_A. The sequence goes on from QCQK01000045.1 coordinate 249, forward strand.
CCTTGATTTTGAAAAGCCTCTTGTAGAACTTGAGAAGCAGATAGAGCAAATTAAAGAATTAGCTCGAGACTCAGAAGTAGATGTTAGTCAACAGCTTCTGCAGCTTGAAACCTTAGCTGCTAGGAGAAGAGAAGAAATATTTAAATCTCTCACCCCTGCTCAGAAGATTCAGGTAGCTAGACATCCTCAAAGACCTAGTACTTTGGACTTTGTTCAAATGTTTTGTGATGACTGGATCGAATTACATGGAGACAGAAATGGTGGCGATGATATGGCACTAATTGGGGGGATAGGTTCGATAAATAATAGACCAGTGTTGATGTTAGGGCATCAGAAAGGAAGGGACACAAAAGAAAATGTTGTAAGAAATTTTGGGATGGCAAAACCAGGAGGTTACAGAAAAGCTCTTAGATTGATGCAGCATGCAAATAGATTTTCTTTGCCAATTCTTACATTTATTGATACTCCTGGAGCTTATGCTGGTTTAAAAGCTGAGGAACAAGGTCAAGGTGAAGCGATTGCAAGAAACCTTCGAGAGATGTTTGGGTTGAAAGTCCCAATCGTTGCTACTGTTATTGGAGAAGGAGGTTCTGGAGGAGCACTTGGAATAGGTGTTGCCGATAGGTTACTAATGTTTGAACACAGTGTTTACACAGTTGCTAGTCCGGAAGCATGTGCATCAATTTTGTGGAGAGATGCTGCGAAGGCACCAGAAGCTGCATCAGCACTAAAAATCACAGGTAAAGATTTACTTAAATTAGGTATAATAGATGAAGTATTACCAGAACCTTCTGGCGGGAATAATTGGGCTCCTTTAGATGCTGGTAACACACTAAAAGAGGCTATTGAGAAACACCTAAATGCTTTACTGCAAATGCCTCAAGAGGAATTGATTGAGGAAAGATACAAAAAGTTTAGGGTTTTAGGTAAATTTATCGAAGCAAATAATATTGAAGAAATTTATAGTGAAATCCCCCAAAAAACTGAGTAACTTGAAACTAGCTTTTATAACGGGTGCTACTAAAGGTATTGGTAGATCTACCGTAATTACTTTTGCCAATGCTGGCTGGGATTTAATTTTACTCTCCAGGAATATGGATTTAATGGAGAAACTAAAGAGCGAACTTTTGACCACTAAATCAAAAATTAACCTAGTAAAATGTGATTTATCTAATCCTCTAGAAATAGAGCATTGTGTTAAAGAGGCAATTGAGAAGTATGGGTGCCCTTCAGTATTGATAAATAATGCCGGTTGCGCATTTAATGGCCCTCTTGTTGAAATGGAATTAGGTCATTGGGAGCAAACTATTCAAATAAACCTCACAAGTGTTTTTCAAATTTGTAGTTCAATAATTCCTCAAATGAGAAAAAATGGTGGTTTAGTTATTAATGTTAGTAGTCATGCCTCCTACAATGCATTTCCCCAATGGGGAGCTTATTGTGTTTCAAAATCTGCACTAGCTATGTTTACTAAATGCTTGAGGGAGGAGGAGAGATCTAACTCAATAAGAGCGTGCACAATAACTCTTGGTTCAGTAAATACTCCTCTTTGGGACTCCGAATCAATTAATTCTGATTTTGATAGAACTTCTATGCTCTCTTCAAAAGAGGTATCAGAAACTATTCTCTACATGGCTCAAAAACCTGAATCACAATTGATCGAAGACTTGATTTTGATGCCTTCTGGTGGAGCCTTTTAAACATTCTGTTTATCTGATTAATCTTCAAAAAGTGATTTTTTTAAGTGCTATTCGAACCCGATTGAACAAGAGAATGTGATATAGTATATGAGCAATTAAGCTTTTGGAAGATACAGTTAATTAAGTTGCATACAATTTTCTGTTTAAAATTTTATGACCTCTACATTACCCAACGATAATATTAGAAACTTTGATGACCAGATTACTAATAAACTAATTTCTGAAATTATTAGAGACAGAATTAAGAATTCTGGGAAAAGATTTAGTGCCAACGATAATATTTCTGATTTTATAAATCCTGGTGAATTAGAAATTTTAGAAAAAGAAATAACCTCAAGGGTTAAAGACTTACTAAAGTCCCTCGTAATAGATGTTGAAAATGACCATAATACTCAAGAAACTGCTGAAAGAGTTTCAAAAATGTATTTAAATGAAGTTTTTAAAGGTAGATATTATGAACAACCTAAAGTAACAAGTTTCCCTAATGACAAGAATCTAGATGAAATTTATACCGTTGGCCCAATTTCTGTCAGATCTGCATGTTCACATCACTTAGTTCCAATTCTAGGGGAGTGTTGGATAGGTATTAAGCCTGGAAATAAAGTCATAGGGCTTTCAAAATTTGCGAGAGTTGCTGATTGGGTTTTTTCAAGACCTCATATCCAGGAAGAAGCTGTAATGATTCTTGCAGATGAAATTGAAAAACTATGCGAACCTAAAGGTTTAGGCATTATTGTAAAGGCCCAACATTATTGTATGAAATGGAGGGGAGTCAAAGAACCAAATACAAGCATGATTAATTCTGTGGTGAGAGGTGATTTTAGACACGATTTAAGTTTAAAACAAGAATTTTTCGAGCTTGTAAAACAGCAGTCCGCTACTAATAATTACTGATTTCTTTTCAAAAACTTAAAAAAATCCTCTGTTTTATTAATATCTTTTAAACCTGGAGATATTTCAATACCACTTGAAATATCTAATCCATCTGGTTTGAAATCAGTGAGGATTTCATCTATCCATTCAATTGATATTCCACCTGCTAACCACCATGGTTTGCTAAATTGCAAATTCTTTAGATGTATAGAGTTTATTTTTTTCCCTGAACCTCCATAAGTTTCTTTATTCCAAGAATCAAGTAGTATCGCATCTACAAAATCCTCAAAAGGTTTTATT
>QCQK01000046.1 GCA_003209565.1 Prochlorococcus sp. AG-449-J16
AGATGCTGTCTTTGATAGTGTTTCTATAGCTACAACATTTAGAGAGGAACTGGCTGAACATGGAGTTATTTTTTGCTCAATCAGTGAAGCAGTTAAAAATCATTCTGATTTGATTGAAAAATATTTAGGTACAGTTGTCCCAGCTAGTGATAATTATTTTGCAGCACTAAATTCTGCTGTTTTTAGTGATGGTTCTTTTGTTTATATTCCAAAAGGTGTTACTTGTCCTATGGACCTATCTTCTTACTTCAGAATTAATAGTGGAGATTCTGGGCAATTTGAGAGGACCCTAATAATTGCTGAAGAATCAAGTTCTGTAAGTTATCTAGAAGGCTGTACAGCGCCAATGTTTGATACAAATACCTTACATGCAGCAGTAGTGGAACTTATAGCCTTAGACGACGCCTCGATAAAATATTCAACAGTACAAAATTGGTATGCTGGTGATGAAAAGGGAGTTGGTGGAATTTTTAATTTTGTCACCAAAAGAGGAAAATGTTTAGGTAAGAGAAGTAAAATTAGCTGGTCTCAAGTTGAAACAGGATCTGCAATTACCTGGAAATATCCTAGTTGTCTTCTTTTAGGGGAAGAGTCTGTAGGAGAATTTTATTCAGTAGCACTTACAAATAATCTGCAGCAAGCAGATACCGGCACGAAAATGATCCATATTGGTCCCAAAACTAAATCAACTATTGTTAGCAAAGGTATCAGTGCAGGGAATTCAATAAATAGCTATAGAGGCCTTGTCAAAATGGGAACAAAAGCTAAAGGATCAAGAAATTACAGTCAATGTGATTCAATGTTAATAGGGGATCAAGCTTCTGCAAACACATTCCCTTACATCAAATCTCAACAACCTAATTCTGAAATTGAGCATGAAGCAAGCACATGTAGAATTTCCGAAGACCAGCTTTTTTATCTACAAAGCAGAGGTATAGAATTCGAGGAGGCAGTTTCTATGATGGTCAGTGGTTTTTGTAGGGATGTATTTAATCAATTACCTATGGAATTTGCTGCTGAAGCAGATAAATTACTAGCACTTAAACTCGAGGGATCAGTAGGGTAATTAATCAATTTCTAAACTGAAATGCAAAGTAAAATGAAAGAATCAGATCCAATATTAGAAGTTAAAAATCTCTTTGCATCTACTGATAATCTTCCAATTTTGAAAGGAGTATCTCTAACTGTCTATCCTGGCGAAATTCATGCCATTATGGGAAGAAATGGATGTGGCAAAAGTACTCTTTCAAAAATCATTGCAGGGCACCCCTCTTATAATATTACAAATGGCGATATAAAATTTTCAGGTGAAAATATAAACTCTCTAGAACCTGAAGAAAGATCTCAATCAGGAATTTTCCTTGGTTTTCAATATCCAATAGAAATTCCAGGCGTTAGTAATCTTGAATTTCTTAGAGTTTCAACGAATGCTAGAAGAAAATTCCTTAACAAAGAAGAATTGGACACTTTTGATTTTGAGGAATTAGTTAAAGAAAAGTTAGAACTTGTGAAAATGGATCAGGCATTCCTATCAAGGAGTGTTAATCAGGGATTTTCTGGAGGTGAAAAGAAAAGAAATGAAATTCTGCAAATGGCTTTACTTGAGCCCAAGATAGCAATTTTAGATGAGACCGATTCTGGTCTAGATATCGATGCTCTTAGAATTGTCGCATCAGGAATTAAAAAAATATCTAATACACAAACTGGAATTATTTTAATAACTCACTACCAAAGATTACTAGATGAAATTGAACCAAATTATGTCCATGTTATGTCAGACGGAAAAATTATAAAAACTGGTGGGAGTGATCTAGCATTAGAACTTGAAAAAAAAGGTTATGAATGGACTGATAACTTTGTAAAAAAGACTTAAATAAATGGAAATCATAGAAAAAATACAAACCAATAATTTAGTTGAAAATCAAACAGAAATACAAAAAATCTGTCTGCATAAATTACAATCAAGCCCTCTCCCTAATCCGAAAAGTGAATTATGGAGACTTTCAAATAAATCAAAGTTTTCAAGCTTCTTAGACTACTCAGTTAATGAAAAAGATCTGAAATTTGATATGCCATATCCGAAAAATTCTCAAAGTATTATTAGATTAGTAATTGGTGAAAATTACAAAATTAATTTATTAGAGAAAAATTATTCAATACAACAATTAAATGAAGATGAATTAGATACATATATCAAAGAACAGATATCTTGTTTTGATCAAAACGAAAATTGGAGTGACCTATTAAATCTGTCTTTAAGTTGTAAAAATAACATCTTGGGATTAAAAATAAATGGATCAAAAATCCCTCCTATTGAAATCTTTAGTCATTCATCAAGTAACTCTTTAAAGGCAAAAACCCTAGTATTATTTTTAGAAAAGAATTCCGATATTGAATTATTACAAGTAAATCTTGGCAAAGAAAACTCTTCTTTATCTCAATCAACGTTCTTTTTTTTGGAAGAAAATAGTTCCCTAAATCATGGTGTTGTTTCTTACGGTGAAAACGGATCCAATTTATTAAATTCTCTAAATGTAATTCAACAAAAAAATAGCGAATACAACTTGGGATCAATACATTTTAAATTCAATTATGCAAGATTTGAAATTAATATTAAGCAGTCTGAAGGTAACGCTAAAACCAATATCAAAGGTATGCAAATAACAAAAAAAGATGAACAAATTTCTACTTATACAAAAATAGATTTTAACGGTCCAAATGGATTTCTAAATCAAATCAACAAATCACTTGCTGATGATAAATCACATGCAATATTTGAAGGATCAATAATAGTTCCTAAAATTGCCCAGAAAACTGATGCTTCCCAATTAAGCAGAAATTTACTTTTATCAAATCTCGCACAAATAGATACCAAGCCTCAATTAGAAATAATTGCTGATGATGTCAAATGCAAACACGGAGCTACAATT
>QCQK01000047.1 GCA_003209565.1 Prochlorococcus sp. AG-449-J16
TTTTGATGCACTACTAACATTTTCGCTTAATATTCTTATTTTGTGGAGTATTAGTTCAACACTTACTTTTTCTTTATTTGGTTACGCTGCGTTTGCAACTTCTATACTTTTAATTGCTGGGAAAAATCTAGTAAAGATTGACTTTGATCAACTCAGATATGAAGCGGATTTTCGATATGGATTAGTACATATTAGAGATAATGCCGAATCAATTGCCTTTTACTCTGGAGAAAATCCTGAGCGAAATGAAACTGAAAGACGATTAGGAGAAGTGGTGAGAAACTTTAATTTACTAATTATATGGAGAGTAATAATTGACGTCATGAGAAGATCCATTAATTATGCTGGAAATTTCTTTCCTTATTTAATAATGGCAATTCCTTACTTTAAAGGTGATATTGATTATGGGCGCTTTATTCAGGCAAGCTTTGCATTTGGAATGGTCGAAGGTTCGTTATTTTTCATTGTTAATCAGATAGAAGAACTTGCAAAATTTACTGCTGGGATCGGCAGATTAGAAGGATTCCAATCAAAAGTAGAATCTATTAGTCAAACTAGCCCTACAAGCAATCAAAACGTCGTTTCAGATTATTCCTCAATTTTGATTAATAATGCTGACCTTTGCCCACCAGGATCAAATAAAAGAATAATCAAGAATTTAAATTTAAGCATCGACAATAATCAATCACTTTTGGTTGTAGGACCTTCTGGATGTGGAAAAACATCCTTACTAAGAATGATTAGTGGTTTATGGGAACCAGACCATGGAGTAATAAAAAAACCAAAAATTGGAGAATTATTATTCATACCTCAAAAACCTTATATGTTACTTGGTTCTTTGAGGGAACAATTATGTTATCCCACAGAAGTTAATAAATTTAGTGATGAACATCTTACTTCTGTACTTCATGAGGTAAATTTGAAAACTTTAATAGAACGGTATCCTAATCTTGATATCAAACAAGATTGGCCACGCATTCTTTCTTTAGGTGAGCAACAAAGATTAGCTTTTGCAAGACTTCTACTAAATTCTCCAAGATTTGCAGTACTTGATGAAGCAACAAGTGCATTAGATATTGACACTGAAAAAAAACTTTATAGTTTACTAAAAAAACGAGAACTTTCTCTCATTAGTGTTGGACATAGACCTAGTTTAAAAGATTTTCATGAAAATATTCTAGAATTAAATGGACAAGGAGACTGGAAATTATTGACTTCTGATAAGTATAATTTTAAGGATTAGAAAAAAAAATGAATTCTAAAGAAGATACAACAAACTCAGAAGACACTAATTTAGAGAATGAGAGTTCTAAAGAAGAAACAACTAACTCAGAAGGCACTAATTTAGAGAATGAAAGTTCTAAAAAAAAGCAGAAAGTTGCAAATTACATTAATGAAAATACTGGAGACGATAATTTAGATAAAAAATCAAAAAATATCGAAGATAAATATAAATTCGGATGGAGTAGTTATTCTGAAATAACTAATGGTAGATTTGCAATGATCGGATTCCTAGCAATAATACTCATTGAATTATTTAGTAATCAATCTTTTTTAAAATGGACAGGAATCTTATAATTAATCATCAAATCTAGAACTGTTATCTCTAGGTTTTCTTTTGTTTGCTCCAACTGTATATCTACCATTTTGATTTTTTGAACTTGATCTAGATGAAGAGCTCACTCTACGCGTTTCACGAGGTTTTTTTACTTGATTATCATCCTTGAATGAAGCATCCTCTACTTGAGCCGTTGAAGTTTGCTGCCTAATAGAAGATCTTGAAGGTTTCTTTCTTGATTGAGAAGAATCATCAGGAGCAGAAATATTATCTTTTCTAGAAACTGTCCTATTTATTCTGGGTCTTGATCCTGTTTTAACTTCATTACGAGATGAGTTTCGTCTCTCGCCAAAGTTATTTCTTTCTGATTGTTTACTAATTCTATCTTCAAGAGGCTGTCGACGTCTTCTAATAGGCTCTTCATTTTCAAACTGATTTGCTTCTCTCGTAGTTGACCTGCTTCTACTTACAGCTGAAGAAGGTATAGCTCTTGAAACATTTCTCCGACGAGATCTCCCCTCCGTATAGTCTTCTTCGAATTCATCTTCTTGAGGTTTAAATCTTCTTGAAGGTCTTTCAGATTCTCCAAACCTATCGTAATCATCATTAAATCGATCTCGAGAATTTCGGGGCAAATCAGAGATAGGATCATCATCAAAAAAGGATGACCTTCTTGCTTGATCTGTAGCAACTCCCCTCAATCGCACACTTTCGTATGCGAAAAAAACTGTAGTTCCTGCTAACAAAAACTGACCAAACTGAAGAATAGGATCTAACCTCCAGCCTTGAAAAAATAATATTCCCCCGCACAAAAGTCCTATTGCTGCGAAGAAAACATCATAATCTCTTGCTAATGCAGGTTTAAATGACCTTAAGAAATAAAGGCCTCCTCCACATACAGCAAGGACTAT
>QCQK01000048.1 GCA_003209565.1 Prochlorococcus sp. AG-449-J16
TCTTAACACTGCATATTTCTTAAGTTCATCCTCATTAGATATTGTTGTATATATTCTTTATTGAAAGCTTTTCAATCTATCAAATAAGCCATTAAAAATACTATTACTACTTTTCTCAAACCAAATATATCTAGTACCAAAAAAGATAGGAATTGGGAAAATAATTATGTGATAAATAATGCTAGATAATCCGCATATTTCATAAGGGAAACGTCCTCCTCTCAAAGGATCGCCCGCTTGCGACCTAGTGTCTTTTAAAAGTATTTATAAATGTAATCCAAATCCATTTTTTTTCTTTTCTGATTGATATCCAGCCCTTACGAATTGAGTATTATCAGTCCCTACATCATAGAGAGTATAATTTTTGCCTGCTCCAACACCAATGACAGCTTTTTGAGGAACCTTCTGCTCCTTCTTATGATTTCCGGTTAAATCGTGTACTTCCGAATTAAGAATCCCCTCTGTTAATTCCAAATGAAATTGTTGTGTACTTCTCGCAGTAAATAATCTGTTTACTTGAAGACGTGTAAGTCTATCCAGGAGTGTTAATGGCGGGGTATCTAATGTTAAATCGTCGCCAACATCTTTTGAGCTCCCGTGAATTAAACCACAATCAAGTTCAACAAATCCAAATTGAAGTGCTGCTATCCAATCAAGAAATGATTTATCAACAGCATTTATTAGAGATTTGACTACTTCTTCACCTTTATTTATTCTCAAAGCTTCAGCTCTTTGATTGCCACGGTAACCACTTTCTAAGAGAATTTGTTCTTCCCACCAACCATATATACACCATGGTTGTAAATCATTACTTTTTGGATTAATTAATCTATGTAGAAGCTTATTACAGTTTTTTTCAGGGCCTATCATATCCCCTAAAACAAAAAGGGTTATGTTCCCAGGAGTTTTTTTTAAATCTTTTTGAATAAGTTCATAAGTATCTAAATCCCCTTTTAGCCCACTTATAAGTGCCCAGCGTTCTATCATCTTTCACAAACATGAGAAGCATCTTCAGCTCGTTCAGCAAATTCAAATCCGTTTTTTAAACGCCATGCAAAAATCGGAGGAAGACCAGCATTTATTATTGCTTTGCAGGTAAGTTCGATATCATATTCAACTTCTCTAATTTTTACGTCATTAGTGATGTCGTTATAAACCACATAAGTAGCTTTAGTTCCTCCATGCCGTGGCTCTCCCACTGAACCTGCATTTACTATTCTTCGCATCGGCAAATTCATTTCTTTCTTTTGAATATCTTTCGAAACACTGTTTTTGACCTTTACGGCAATTGATCCATTTGCTAGTTCACGTATATAAGGTTGATGAGTATGTCCACAAAATAGAATCTCAGCTTTGGCATTTTCAACTCTCTCAAGAGCTGCGAATGCATCCATATCGGGCAGCAGATATTCATGTTGACTATTAGGACTACCATGTACAAAAAGACATTTATCTTTACGAATTGAGTAGGGTAAATTAGCTAAAAAATCCTTATTTTCTTTTGTTAATTTTTCCGTAGTCCATTGATGAGCGAAATGACCTCTCCTTTCAGCGATCTGAGAAGGGTAACTACAATCGCAGGCATCTAATCCATCAACTACATCTTCGTCCCAACAACCCTGACAAGTGGCAATTTTTTTCTCTTTGATTAACTCAATAACCTCATTAGGTTGAGGACCATAACCTACTAAATCTCCAAGGCAGGTAATATTCGTAATCCCTTGTAATTCAATATCTTTTAATACGGCTTCTACTGCAGGTAGATTTGCATGTAAACATGAAATAACAGCTTGATTCATTTTTAATTAATTTCGAGAAGTTTGTAATTGTGAATTTCTAAGTGTGGCTTGATGATGCTCTAGAACAGCATCACTAAGAAGGCAATTATTGATAGTTGATTTTATTAATTGGAAGTTTAAGTTTTTCCCCTGTATGACAATTTCAGAGTGTCTTTCTGGTCTTCCATTAAGAGGAGCAACTTGATTTAAGGTTTGATATTGAGAACCTTTCTGAGTCAATATCCAGTTAAACAAGATATAACGACCATCTGGTAAGTTCATTAATGCTTTTGCTCTATATACGTCTCCATAAGCACCGTTCACTAATTCGAACCAAAAAGTATTTAAACTTGCAGGATCCCAAATATTTTTTTTGAGGTCAATACTACATGATTCAATTGCTTTAAAATCTAAAGTATCCTTTATTGGTAATTCTAGATCTCTGCCAAAATGCAAATATTTATTTGGTTGAAGATTATATATTTCAAGCTCTTTTATAACTCTCAAATCAATACCACTAATACCCTGAAATTTAGGTATGA
>QCQK01000049.1 GCA_003209565.1 Prochlorococcus sp. AG-449-J16
GCAAGAAATGCAAAAAAAAATAATATAAAAACATCAAGTATAGTTGGCTATAGTGGAGGCGCTTTAAAGGATCTAGTGGACATTCCCATTCATATAAAAATTAATGATATGGAAATAGCAGAAGACTTTCAAATGATTACATTTCACTATATTAAACAACAACTTTTCTCAAAACTCTCAACAAATAAAGATGTAAATAACAAATACAATAAAAGAATTAATGAGGATTTAATTGCATGATTGTTGCTTCAAGGTGTCCTTGCAGAATTTCATTAATTGGAGGAAGTTCTGATTTAGATTGGTTTGTAAATAAAAAGGGTAGAGGATTTTCTATTGGTTTTGCTGTTGGAAGTTATTCAAGAGTCATTTTAGGGTTCAGAGGCGGAAATGCAACTAGAGGTTTGCTAAATTATAGTTCTAGAGAAGAATATATCTCAATAGATTCAATTTCTCATCCAATAATAAGAAAATGCTTGGAAAAACTAAATATCAAAGAGCCTATAGAACTAGCCTCTTTTGGTGAATCTCTCTTGGGAGGGGGTTTAGCAAGTTCATCATCATTTTTAGTTGCTTTAATAAAATCAATAACGAGATTACAAAACAAAAATTTATCAAACGAACAAGTTGCTCAACTAGCTTGTGATATTGAACTTGAGCAGTCAAAAAATAATATTGGGAGACAAGACCAATATTTATGCGCTATTGGAGGGATAAACTTTTTAAAATTTGAAAAAAATGGTCTTGTAAAAAGAAATTTTTACCCATCAATTTCTAAAGCAATATCACAATATGCTGAAGGACTTTTTTTAATTAACACTTCTGTTTCTCGTTCAGCATCAGAGCAATTAGAAAATATTAAAAATGATCCTGAATCATATGAAGCTATTGAGGAAATTCTATCAATCGCTGAAAATTTTGTTAATGAAGTTGAGAGTACTTCAGATATTGATTTTATAATTAACAAATTAGATAGTTCTGTAAATAAATCATGGGGAATTAAAAAAAATATGAAGGGAGTACTTAATGCCCAATTAATCGAGATACAAGATATTCTCATGAATAAAGGATTCAAAACAATAAAAATGTTAGGTGCAGGAGCTGGTGGATATTTATTGGCAAAATACAATGGGAACCAACTTTTAAAAGATATAAAAGACCTTAGCAATAAAAATATTTTTATTAAACAAGTGCCAATTGATTATGAAGGATGTCAATCTTGGATAATTTAGGTCAAAGTCTTAATCAAGCTGTAATCACTCTTGGTGGAAGAGGTAGCCGTTTAAAGGAAATCACAAAAGAAGTTCCAAAACCTCTATGGGCGATTAATGGCAAAAGCACTTTAGAAAGGTCGGTTAAATTTCTAAAAACACAAGGGATCAATGAATTTATATGGATTACAAATTTCAAATATAAATTATTCAATGAAGAGGCAAAGAGATTATCAACACTTTATGGGATAGAAATTTCAATACATAAAGAGGATTATGAAAAAGGAGAAGCGGGCTCATTATTTGACATCCTAGATAAATTAAAAGATGAATTCATTTTTATTAACGGTGATATTATTTTCAATTTAGACATCATAAGAGTTCTTAAATTTCACAGAATAAATAAATCTCAAATTACTTTTATTACGCACTTAACTAATCATCCAGAGGACTCTGATTGCATAATTGAAAGACCTAATTTAACAATACATAAATATAAATTAAAAAATGATAAAAAAGAAATTAAGGGATTTTATTTAGGTAACGCTGGATTAGCATTGATCTCAAGAAAAGCTATTTTAATTTGCAACAAATATTTAATTAAAGACAAAAAAGAGATCTCTTTATTTAAAGATATCATTATTAGTTCCCATAATAATAACCTTAAAGTTTTTAGCTATAACACATCAGAATATTTGAAAGATATGGGAACACCAAGCAGATTAAAAAAAACTACAGATGATTTAAAGCAAGGTATTGTTGAGAAACTTTCGTACTTGAAAACTCAAAAAGCTCTTTTCTTGGACAGAGATAATACAATTATCAAATGTCCTGAAGGTGAATATATTATCGATTTTGATCAAATAAATTTAATAACACAAAGAGTTAAGGTAATTAGTGAATTAGCTACTAAATTTGATCAAGTGATTTTAGTAAGTAATCAACCACAAATTTCTATGGGTAAAGTATCCTGGCAAAAGGTAATAGAAATAAATGGTGAAATAATACGAAAATGTCAAGAATATAATTTAAATATCT
>QCQK01000050.1 GCA_003209565.1 Prochlorococcus sp. AG-449-J16
CTTCGTCTGGTTAGTGTTGATAAATCTCTTTTCAAACGTGGTCTCATTTCTGAATGGAGCTGAGATATTCTTACCAAAGAGGAAGGAGCTGCCCTTCCGGTAATAATTATTTCTAAACCGTCTGGACGATTTTGCAGAGACTTAACTACTTCATTGATATCAAGCATTCCTAAATCAAGAACTGGATTCAACTCATCTAGTACAACCACAGAATAAAGAGAACTAGCAATTGCTCCTTTAGCAATATTCCAACCTCTCTCAGCCTCACCAACATCAAACTTTGTCACTTGGTCAGCGGTAAAGAATTCAGATCTGCCAGTCCTAACATGGTCAATTAAATGTGGAAAGCCTCTCTGCAAAGCCTCTATTGCTGAATCCTCGTCATATGGCCTCTCAGGACCTTTTAAAAATCTTAAAAGTAAAACTCTTGACTGTCTTTTTTCGCATATTCCTAATCCTATCGTCCTAAGAACGACTCCTAAAGCAGCCTGACTTTTACCCTTACCCTCTCCATCATAAATATGTAATTGTCCTTTTGATCTCTCTTGACTGTCACTTGCAGTGACAATTCCAATTCCCCTATTTCTACTCGTATTCGTCAATTGAACAAAATTAATGGATTTAAACTAATATAAACAAGAGTATTATTAAAGATTTAATAATAAATCCAACCTATCTATATGTAATTTGAATTCTAAGGTAATTAACATGTTCAATCAACTAGAAATTCTCTCTGATGAACAAAATGAAAAGCTTTATACAATAAGAAGATACATAAAGAATCTTGAAAGTGTTTGTATTGCTTATTCCGGAGGAGTTGACAGTACATTAGTAGCTTCATTAGCATTCGAGCAATTAGGAAACAAAGCAATAGCAATAACTGGTATTTCTCCTGCATTAGCCAATACTCTTCGTGAAGAAGCAAGAAGTCAAGCAAAATGGATTGGATTAAAGCATTTAGAAATTAAAACATCAGAATTAGACCAATCAAGTTACAATAAAAATCCTAAGGACAGGTGCTTTGCCTGCAAAAAAGAGCTCCACAAACATACATCCTACATTTCTAAAAAACTTCATTACAAGATAGTTTTAGATGGTGTCAATCTTGATGATCTTAAAGATTACAGACCAGGGATACAAGCCTCAAAACAAGCAGGAGTTATCTCTCCGCTTGCAAAATTTAAATTCTCAAAACAAGACATTAGGGATATATCCAGAGCATTAGGTTTTCCTTGGTGGGATAAGCCTGCTCAACCTTGCTTATCATCAAGATTTCCTTATGGTCATGAAATAACAAGTGAGCGACTAAAAATGGTGGAGAAAGCAGAAGAATTCCTCAAAGAAGGCGGCCTATCGGATGTTAGAGTTCGATGCCAAGGTGCAACTGCAAGAATAGAAATTCCCAAAAATGAAATAAAGCATTTTTTTAACAACTATAATTTTAGTGAACTAGTCCAATACTTTTCTAATTTGGGATTTAACTGTACAAGCTTAGATCTTGAAGGACTAATAAGCGGAAAATTAAATAGGTAGATTGATATTGTATTAAACAGCCGTTCTTATCTGTTTAGATACTTCTGAAGGTGGATTTCTCTCAATGACACGCAAAGAATGTTCTTTAGCCATCAAAGATTCAATTAAATATTGACTAGCTAGTTCAGGCATCATATTCTGACCACATGTAAAAATATCAACTGCAGAATAATTAGATTCAGGCCAGGTATGTATTGAAATATGAGATTCTGCCAATAATGCAATTGCAGTGACCCCCTGAGGCTCAAATTTATTACTTATCAAATTAAGAACTGTTGCATTTGCCAATTTAGCAGCTCTATTTAAAATACAGCGCAAAAAGGATTCGTCATTTAATTTTTCGCAATCGCATTTATACAGTTCCAATAAAAAGTGTTTACTTTGATGACTTAATTTTTGCTCATCATTTAACGAATTTAAAATTTGATTTTTTTTGTAGATTTCCATTTAAGAAATTTATATAAATTTAAGATTAGCTAAAAATAATGTCTTTTTGAAATTATAAGTGAATCATTTGTGATGAACCTAAGAAAGACTGATTAAATTTATTTAAATGTGTCGCACTTATAAAACATTGACTATCTTTGCCAACAGAATTTAATAACAAATTTT
>QCQK01000051.1 GCA_003209565.1 Prochlorococcus sp. AG-449-J16
GGACCTGAGATGACATCAACTTTATCTATTTGTTTTGTACCAAATGCTAAAGCGCCAATTGCTTGAGCTCCTCCAATTCTAAAAACTTTATTGATTCCAGATAAGTGAGCTGCCGCCAAGACAGTTTTGTTTATTGCCCCTTCTTTGTTTCCAGGAGAAACCATTGTAATTTCTTTAACTCCTGCTACCTTTGCAGGGATCGCATTCATTAAGACAGTACTAGGATAAGCTGCTCTACCTCCAGGAATATAAATACCTGCTTTTTTTACTGGGCTCCATTTTCTCTGAACTCTATCACCATGAACCCCTTCTAAAGTAAAAGATGATGGAATTTCTTTTTCATGGAATTTCTTTATTCTTTCATGGGCCACTATAAGTGATTGTTTTAAATTGCTATCAATTTCATCCCATGCATCTTTTAAACCGATCGCTTTAATTTGCATTGGTTTGGGGTTGAAACCATCAAATTTTCTTGTAAACTTTTCTACAGCTGAATCGCCATAAGTTTTAACCTCTTGAAGAATTTCTTCAACGATTAAATTGATCTTGTTATTGTTTTCTAAGTTAGTTCTAGAAGATATCCTATTTAATTCTTTGATAGCGTCTTTTTTATTATCTATGATCTTCATATTCTTGATTTGTTTTCAAATAGCAAGGGCTCAAGGCCCAATTTAGGAGTCTGTTTAAATTATATATTATTGATTAGTAGTCGATTTGTTTGTTATGATAAAATTCTTCTACTTATTTACCCTCTGTGGCCAACAATAAATCAGCAAAAAAGAGAATACAAATTGCCGAAAGAAATCGTTTAATCAATAAATCGTATAAATCTACAGTAAAAACCTTGACCAAAAAAACACTGGAAAATTGCGAAAAATATAAAAAAGCACCTAATATTGATAATGAAAATTTAGTTAAAACAAGTCTTAATAAAGCCTTTAGTTTTATTGATAAAGCAGTTAAAAAAAATGTACTTCACAAGAATAATGGTGCTAATAAAAAATCAAAAATTAACCAATTTGTGAAAACTACTCTCACCGCAAAGTAAAAAGGCAAATCAAAATTATGAGCGATATTGAACTCATAGATTCTCATTGTCATTTAATATTTGAAAATTTTGAGAAAGATCTTGAAGATGTTGTTTTAAGATTGCGTTCTAGAGGTGTAAAAAAATTAGTTCATGCTTGTTGCGAATTTACAGAAATTCCAAAGATAACAAAAATATCACATAAATTTAACGAGATTTATTATTCAGTAGGTTTGCATCCACTAGAAGCAAAAAAATGGGAAAATAACTCTAAATCTCTTTTAAAAAAGTCAGCTCTAAAAGATAAAAAAGTTGTAGCTATTGGAGAATTAGGCTTGGATTTTTTTAAAAATGAAGATAAAACTCTACAAATTGAAGCTCTTATTCCACAAATGGAGTTGGCTTGTGAACTTAAATTACCGGTAATTATTCATTGTAGAGATGCGGCTAGTGAAATGATAGAGATATGTAATGACCTTTCTAGGAAAGGTAATTGCCCAAAGGGTGTACTTCATTGCTGGACAGGAACCATTAAGGAGATGACTCAATTTTTGGATCTTGGTTTTTATATAAGTTTTAGTGGAATAGTAACTTTCCCAAAAGCTCATGAAATACATGCTTGTGCCAAAAAAGTTCCAAGTGATAGATACTTAATTGAAACTGACTCTCCTTTTTTGGCTCCTGTTCCTCACAGGGGTAAAAGAAATGAACCGGCATTTGTTGAAAATGTTGCCAATTTTATAGCAAATTTAAGATCTACTGAATTAATTACAATTGCCAAAGAGTCATCTCAGAATGCTGAAGATTTGTTTAAATTTGACTTGTAAGTTTTACACATTAGCTGCTATCATTAAAAATTACTGGAAATTTAGCTTAATTATTTAGTTTTAACTCTCTCAGTCAATGATTTGTGACCACTCAGGTCAATTTTTTTATTTTTTAAATTGGTTTTTTGTTGGAATCGAAATTTAATGATTGATTTTAAATTAAAAGAAAAGTTAAACAACTAAATATTGAGTAGATTAAAAGTAAATAGTTAATCTCACATAATCGCAGGTTTTCTTGGATGAGCAGTAGCGCTTTACAGGTAGCAAAAACAGCTACTTA
>QCQK01000052.1 GCA_003209565.1 Prochlorococcus sp. AG-449-J16
ATAAGGACAGATAATTTCTTATTTTCTTCTAAGGCGTATAAAACTGGTGCGGTGAGATAACCACTAGCAAGATCACTTACCGCAGGCTTTCCAAGTTGTTTATCATTACCAGTAAAGTCAAGAATGTCATCTACAACTTGGAAAGCCAAACCAATATTTTTGCCAAAATCGTACAATGAAGTTAACTTTTCTTCATTAAGATCACTCAAAACTCCAGCTGCTTTACAACTATTAGCTATTAATGATGCAGTTTTACAATAGCTTTTATTAATGTATTTAGAGAAAGATTGAGCAGAATCAAATCGATTTAAATTTTGTTTAATTTCACCCTCTGCTAAATCCATTATTACTCTGCTTAATAATTTAACTACTTCTACATTATCAAGATTAGCCAGATGCCAACTTGCTTGAGCAAATAAGAAATCACCGGCTAAAACTGCAACTCTAGTATTAAATCTGCTATGAACTGTATCTACCCCCCTTCTTGTAGAGGCTTCATCAACAACATCATCGTGGACTAAGGATGCTGTATGAATCATTTCAGTTATTTCAGCAAGCCTTTTATGTTTGTTAGTTAAGTTGAATTCATTGGATATTGCTTTTGAGATCAATAAAACAATCCCCGGTCTCAACCTTTTGCCACCAGCACTAAAGAGATGTTCAGCTGCTGCTTGAAGAATTGGATGACCAGCTCCTATTAGATTTTTCAGTTCAAGAATAAGATCATCAAGATCATTTTCAACTGGTTGTAGTAGTTCTGTTACTGTATTCATTTTAGACCTCTTGTATATATTAAAGAATCAAACATTGCTTCGGAGGTTAACTAAGCCAATTTCTTTATTAATTTCAAGCCAAAATCTTACTTTTTTGGAAAATTCTTCTTTTTCTGAGGTAACAAAGAATTTTACATTTTCGTAAGAAAGACTCTCGTACCGGTAAGTTATTGAAATAGCAAAATATTTATTAAATTTTTTTATTAACGCTTCCGATGGATCAATAATCTTTATATTTGAGTCAACTTTTTTTCTTAAAAAGTCATAAATTAATGGATAATGACTGCATCCGAGTATTAATTCTTCAATATTTTTATTTAAGAGTGGTTTCAAATACAAATCCGAAAGATAATTTAACTTGTTAAAGTTTAGTTTTTCTTTTTCAATTTCTGATACAAACTCTGGACATTCTTGTTGAAATATTTTCAAATTCTTTTTTTCGGAACACAAAACATCCTTATAATACGAAGATTTTACTGTAGTTTGTGTTGCTAATACACCAATAATTTGTTTATTAACTATTTCTGAAACTGAGTTTATAAGATCAAAACAAGGAATCCTCAGATTATTTTCAAGAATATCAAGCGCGCATGCATTTGTAGTATTACAAGCTATTAATAGTGCATCCAAATTCTTTTCCTGAAAAAAAGTGCAAATCTCCTTAGCAATAGATCTTATCTCTTTAAAGCTTTTATTTCCAAAAGGGATCCTTTTTGTATCTGCCAAATAAAAAACTTCAACATCTTTACGAGTTTTTAGTAAAGAATTAAGGATAGTAAAACCTCCTATACCGCTGTCAAATATACCTATTTTAAGTTTCACCCTACTTTAGAAAGATATTCAAGAATGCCTTTTGTTATTGCGTAAGCTATTCTTTTACGATGTGCAGTTTTTTCTAATCTTCTTGCATCTAATCTTCCTGTTAAAAATCCAATTTCTACAAGAACTGCGGGCATCCGAGTATTTTTAATAACGTAAAATCTACCTTGTTTAACTCCTCGGTCTGGGCTGCCAGGGGAAACTCTTAGTATTTGTTTTTGAATTTTTTTGGCGAGTAATCTTCCTTTCCAACCTTTAAAGTAATAGGTTTCTAACCCATTAATATCTCTTCTTTTCCCTCTTGATGCATTTGCATGAATACTAACGAAGATATCTGCATCAGTATTGTTAGCGAAGGAAACTCTTGGAGGTAAATCTAAATCTACTTCATTTTTTCTCGTTAACCTTACTTTTACGCCTTTCTCAGAAAGTAACTTCTTAACTATTTTGGAAACCTCGAGTACA